>JAYTUE010000247.1:0-3720 GCA_043744715.1 Verrucomicrobiota bacterium
AACCCACTTCCCATACACCCGCTCGCCGGAGTAGCGGTAGCCCACATTCTCAAATCACAGGGCCTTCCGATCCGCCCACTCCGGCACCGGCGCCTCGAACGTCACCATCTCCCGGCTGATCGGATGGCGGAAGGTGATCTTCCACGAATGCAGGCAGAGCGGCGGCGCGCCGACAGAGAGCGTCTGCACATCGCCGAGCTTTCCGCCCGGCAGATAGACCGCGTCTCCCACGACCGGCAGGCCGAGATGCCAGAGGTGGACGCGGATCTGGTTCGTCCGGCCGGTCAGTGGACGCGCTTCCAGCAACGTGGTGCCGTCGGCCTCGCGCTTCAGCACCCGGAACCGGGTGCGCGACGGCAACCCGGCTTCGTGGTCGATCTCGCGGGAGCCGACCTCGCCCGGCTCGGCGCTGATCGGCGCGTCGCAGACGAATTCGTCCTCCGCCGGGCTTCCCTGCACGCGGACGAGGTAGACCTTCGTCACCTCGCTCTTGGCGAACTGCGGCTGCACCTTGGCGGCGAACCGCCGGGTCCGCGTGAGCACAAGGACACCCGTCGTGTTCGCATCGAGCCGGTGGGCCGGCCGGGGCAATTCCGGATGGAAGGCGGCCGTAAGGATGTGGTGGAGCGTGTTGCGGTTGAAGCGGCCGGCGGCGTGCATCGGCAGGGGCGCGGGCTTGTGCAGCACGATCAACGCGGCGTCCTCATGCAGGACGCGGATGTCGCCGTTGACGTCGGGTTCGACGACGTCGGGATACTTGCGGAAGAAACGTTCCCCCGCCCTCACGGACTGCTCCGCGGACGCAATCCTCTTCCGTGAATCCACGATCAAACCGCGCTCGCAGTCGCTGCGCCATTGCCCGGTCGGAATGTGCCGGACCACGCGGCATAGCGCCTCCAACAGGGTCCGGCCGTCGCACTCCTCCGGCACGTTGATTGGCCGGAAGTTGTCATAGGGAGCGCTGCCCGGCAGCGGAGTGACGACGCGCAAGATAGCGGCGTGGCGTTTCGCGATGGTCTCGGCCATGCGCTGCTCCGGCGTGCGGAAACAATGCGGACATGAGACACCCGCCACAAATCGCGGGTCCTTCTGCTCCTCCATCGTGAGCGGCACGAGACAGGCGAAACACAGGTCGCTCCCCGTTTCACGCAGGCTCGGGTCCACGCCCACGCGCTGGTCGAAGACGAAGCATTCGCCGTCGTAGTGGGCCGAGCCGCATTCCTCGAAATATTTCAGGATACCGCCTTCGAGCTGGAAGACGTTCCGGAAGCCCTCGCGTTCCATGAAAGGCCCGGCCTTCTCGCAGCGGATGCCGCCGGTGCAGAACATGACGATGGGCTGGTCCTTCATCGTTTCCGGCAACTGGCGGACGGCCGCTGGAAACTCGCGGAACTGGCCCACGCCGATGGGCCGGGCGTTACGGAAGGTGCCGAGCTTGACCTCGTAGTCGTTGCGGGTGTCGAGCAGGGTGATTGGCCGGCCCTCGTCGAGCCATTGCCTGAGCACCTTGGCCGGAAGTTTGGCCGACGTGCGGACGCCGGGTTCGATGCCCTCCACTCCGAAGGCGATGATCTCCTTCTTGAGCCGGACGAGCATGCGGTTGAAGGGCTGGTGGTCGCTCGGGCTCGTCTTCACCTCCAACGTCTCCAGCCCGGGAATGGTCCGCAGCTCGACGATCAGCCTGTCGACCGCTTCCGGCGAACCGGCGGCGAAGAGGTTGATGCCCTCGGGGCTGAGGAGAATGGTTCCTCGCAGTCCAAGGCCCTTGCAGAAGGCGACAAGCCGACCCCGGAGCGGACCGAGATCCGTCAACGGCGCGAACTTGTAGGCGGCGATGTTGCTGAACATGGCTGCGGAAGGATGAAGCCGAACTTCAGACGGGAATCAGCCCGGAACGACTCGTTCCGATGGGCGACAGATCACCCACGCCGGCCTTGGCCGCCGCGTTGTGGCCGTGGGCCGTTGATGGGCCGACCCGACGATTGGCGCTGGCCACGATGACCTTGTCCTTCACGCTCCGGCTCGGGCAGACGGGGCGGCGGAGGCTGGTTGTAGTCGAAGCCTTCGGCCTTCTTTCGCACAAGCCCGCGGCCGATGAAGCGCTCCAGTGCCCTCAGTTCCGCATGGTCGTCCGGAGCGACGAAGCTGATGGCATCGCCGACGGCGTTTGCGCGGCCGGTTCGTCCAATGCGATGCACGTAATCCTCCGAGTGCATGGGGAAATCGAAGTTCACCACATGGGAAATGCCGTCGACGTCGATGCCGCGCGCGGCGATGTCGGTCGCGACGAGCACACGCACGTCGCCGTTCTTGAAATCCTTCAGCGCCTTGAGCCGCTGGTTCTGCGAACGGTTGGAATGAAGCGTGGCCGTCTTGATGCCGGACTGTTCCAAGCGCCGCGCCACACGGTCGGCCGCGTGCTTCATCCGGACGAAAACAAGCACCATGTTCATGGCCTCGTCTTTCAGCAGATGCGTCAGCAACGGCTGCTTGAGGGAGCCCGAAGGCAGTTCATAGACGAGCTGGGTGACGGTCTCGGCGGGGTTGGCGCGGCGCCCGATCTGCACGATCTTGGGCGACTTCTGGAACTCGTGGGTCAGCACCTCGATCTCCTTCGACAACGTGGCGGAGAACATCAGCGTCTGCCGCTGCTTGGGCAGAGCCTGGACGATGCGTTTGATGCTCGGGAGGAAACCCATGTCCAGCATGCGGTCGGCCTCATCCAAGACAAGATGCTGGATCCCGGAGAAGTCTCCGTATCGCTGGCCCATGAGATCGATCAGACGGCCGGGCGTCGCGATGATGATGTCGGCTCCCTGGCGGAGCGCTTCGATCTGCGGACGTTCGCCGACTCCACCGAAGACTGTGGCCATACGGATGGGCAGGTGTTTGGCGTAGGCTTTGATGTTGTCATAGATCTGCACCACGAGCTCACGGGTCGGCGCGAGCACGAGCATGCGGATACGGCGACCTGTCGCCGGCGCCGCCGCGAGACGCGTGAGCAGCGGCAAAGTGAATGCGGCGGTCTTGCCGGTGCCCGTCTGGGCGATGCCGATGAGGTCGTTTCCGGCGATGATCGGGGGGATGGCGGCGACCTGGATGGGAGTGGGCTCGACGTAGCCCGCTTCCTTCACTGCTTTCAAAATCCGGGGATCAAGCCCCAGCGCACTAAATGGCATAGCAGGGGAGACTCCGGCATTCTGGAACGGAGCGCACGCCCGAAGATTGGTTATCGGGCAGCTGCTTCGTAGGGCGGGCGTCCCCGCCCGGCCAGTATGTCTTGGTTCAAGATCCGCTAAACTGGCTAGTCATGTCCCGACCATGATCTTCCTCATTTCATAACCTGACCAAGACGCAGATTATGAATCCCGATTGAGACACGATCAACTCGCCGGGCGCGGACGCCCGGCCCACGCTCCGCTTCTCAGAAATCCGTATCAGCCTTCTTGAGCAACGGTGTCCACAGATGGAGTTTCAAAGTGAGGCATAGAGGGTGGTGAGGCGGGGCACAGCGGCGGCTTCCGTGAGGTTTTCTTGCAGCGCATGGCGTAACCACCGGATGAACTTCACTGAGCGCTGGCTGGCCCGCCGGGCGCACGTGAGCAGGCTCGACACGGCCCGTCCGGCTTTGGCGGCGGTGCGCTGCACATCTCGTGCTCGCTGTGCCCGTCGCCGGTCTTCGGCCTCATTGTTCACCGCGTGGTCCTGCTCCAGCCGGTG
>JAYTUE010000248.1:0-3702 GCA_043744715.1 Verrucomicrobiota bacterium
GTCTCGATGAAGGTGCGGTGGCGTCCGCCGAGTTTGGCGTAGGGATGGAGCGCCTTGCAGGTGCCTGCGCCTCCGGTCCAGCGCGAACCGGCGCCGGCCGCGAGCGTGACGACGGCGAGTTCGCCGTTGCGGAGGGCGGCTTCGCCGAGGCTTAGTGGGACAGGCATCCTGCCTGTCTGACGGGCTTCCAGCCCGTGTGCCAGGCTCGGGTTGGAAGCCCCGGAGACAGGCCGTAAGCCTGTTCCTTTATTTCTTGCCGGCGCCTCAGACTCGCCGAACCAAGCCGCCGAGCCGTGCCCGCTCCGGTAATGGCCAGAAGACAGGCGGGCATGTTCTGGATTGAGCCGGATGTAGCTGGATATGCGTTCCAGCTGGTGCTCGTTGCGAACGATGTGGTCGAAGGATTCATCCTGCCAGAAGGCTCCCTGCCGATTCAGCACTTCGTTGCAACGATTCGCCGTCCACGATTTCCAAGAATGCAGAATGTCCGACAGCGCGTGGTCCATGAGCGGTTGCACCAGCAGATGAACGTGATTGGGCATCACCACAAAGCTGCCCAAGCTATAGCGCTGTCCGTCGAAATGTTTGAGGGCGCCTTCGACGATGTCCGCCACAATCGTTTCGCGCAGCACACAGGACCCGTGGGACTCGTCCAGTTCCCGGTCTTCCAATTCCCAAGCCAGCGCGGCGAATCCCTCGGCTTGGTCGGCGCTCATCTCAAGTGGGAGCCGGTGGCGACCGGATTCCTTGGCCTGTGTCAGCCGACGGATGGCAACGGGCGAGAGCGCATCGGCCAAACGGAAGGTCACGAAGTAGGTCACACCGTCTTGCCTCAAGTGCGGAAGTTGCCGGACCGAGATGCTCGCTGGCTGCTTGGGATCGAACGGGTGAAAACGAGGCCCTGATTGGGGAGTGGAACAGGCATCTTGCCTGTCTGACGGGCTCCCGGCCCGTGATACTGGCTCTGGGGCTGGAAGCCCTGGGGACAGGCTGGAAGCCTGTTCCACTGGATTGGCCATTCCGTCCAACCTCACCACGTCCTCGTCCTTCACGTCCTCGATACGCGTGTCGGCGCGGAGGCGGTTTTGCGCAAGGCCGATGCGGCCGTCCTTCATGTCGGCGCGGATCTGCTCGTGCTGGGCGCGGTCGAATCCGTTTTGTTCAAGGAGCTCATGCAGCGACGCTCCGCCGGACTTGTCGGACTTGCCGCGGGGCATGAGCGCGTCGAAGAGCGTCTGCACCATGCCGCGCAGCTCGGGCCTAGTGCGGCAGGCGACGCCGAACTTGTCCAACTCGGTGCGCCTGCTGTCGGGAAGTCCCGTGAGATCGGTGCGGAGTAGCTTCGGCAGGATCAGCGAATAATACCCGGAAGGCATGAGGGCATCGTCGCCCGCCAACAGGTCGGCGAAGGTGCCGTGTTCATTGATGGCGTAGTCGAAGACCACGGGGTCCATGGCGAAGGGCAACGACGCGGACAACTCCCGCTTCGTCTCAAGCATGATCTGTTGCAGCCGTGCCTGGGCTTCGAGTTTGCGATGCGGCGCGAAGATGAAACCCATGCCGCCGCCGGACATGCCGCCGAGCATCCAGAAGCCCCAGAAGTCGCCGCCGAACTCGGCCTCGCATTTGGCGATGAGCTGCTCGGTGAAGTAGTTCGAGGCCCAGGGAATGATCGCCTGGAGAGGTTGGCGGAAGTTACGCGTGGTCGCCGCGCCGAGCGCCTTGATGTCGCCCCGTTTCAAGGCCGAGATCACTTCGTCGAGCACGCCGAGGGCATCCTGGCGGCCGAGCCATTCGGCGTTGGAACGGAGCAGGTATTTCTCCGTCACCATTTCAAGGATGGGCCCGACGTTCTGGGCCATGCCGCCGTGCACAACGACGAGCGAATCCATCAGCGCCTTGCGGGCGGACTCGGGAACTTCATCCCGCGTGAAGACGTGGTGGACGGGCATGAGCCGGCCGCGTGAGATGCCGAACTCGGGATCGCCGTCGGCGGAAGGCACGCCGGTGATGAGCTTGATGCCGGGCCAGACGCCGCCGGAATCCTGCCAGCCGCCGCCGGAACCGCCGAGCCATTCACCGAGCAGGGCGCGGGCGAGCACGAGACGCCGTTCGGATTCTTCCAGTGTTCCCGTGAGCGATGCGGCCTGCCCCGTCGCCCTCATGCACACGCTGATGAGCGAGCCGAGGAGGTTGGTGCTGACGGCGAGGCGCGAGCCCTTGGGGATGGCGTTGACGCTGGAGGCGATCTCCAGACCACGGCCGGGGCCGACGATCTGCGCGAGCAGTTCGGCGAGCGACTGGCCCGAGCCTTCGATGCCCGGCGGAACGATGCCGGCCGCGATCACGGCCGCCTTGAGCAGGCCGAGGTAGTCTTTTGCGAAGTCAAAGACGTCGCCCAGCGTGCTGATGTCGGCCGTCGCGCCGAGATCGACGGATGTCAGGCGCAACACCGGTTCATCGATGACACGGAGCCACGCGCTGACGGGCGGGCGTGGTCCGGCATCGCGACCGTGGACGCCGAGATCGACGGAGATGTTGATGACCTTGGCGCCCTCGGGGAAATCCATGCCGAGGAAGAAAATGTCTGACCACGCCGAATGCGTGAGGTCCATGCGGACGGGGGTCTGTTCGCGCAGGATGGGGAAAGTGCCTTCGGCGCTGCGCTGGAGCAGCTCGGGCCGGAGGCGGAGCGGCTGGTCGGCTGGATGGCCCATGCGGAACATCCACTGGTTGCCGCGCACGGTGCGGACGCTGCGGCGGACCTGGTCGGCCAGAGTCTGGAACGCGAGCCGATGATATGCCGCGGCCAAGGCGGAGCTGAGCCCGTCGCTCGGACCGTGGGTCTGCTGGTCGGCGAGAAAGGTGTCGATGGCCTCCTCAAAACGGCGACTGAGGAGCTGCTCGAAGCCGTGGAAGGGGATGAGAGAGGGAGCCTGATTTCCGATGCCGGATGCCGGATTCCGGATGCCAGACGCGAGCTTCGCGGGGAGATGGAAGCGGTGGATGGCCGCGAGGAAGAAGAGCGCACGGACACGTTCGTAGAGGTTTTCCGCCTGACGGCGGAAAGTATCCAGCTCCGTGCAGGCGGCGAGGAGCCCTTCCACGGACGCGGATTTGGCGAAGGCTTCCAGCGACTGGTTGCGCACGTCGTCGTCCTGCGACGTGATGATGGAAATGAGGTTCATGGCCGGGGGAGGATAGTTCAACGGTTGGCCAGGAGATCCACCATGCCGGTGAGGACTTCGTCGCGGTCGCTGCCGGACAGGGCCAGCGCGAGCTGCGCCGTGAGCAGGCCGTATTTGAGGCCGATGTCATAGCGGCGCCCGTCGATCTCGAGCGCGAGGTAGCGCTCGGAGCGGACCGATTTGGCGAGCGCTGGTGTGAGGTGGATGCCTCCCTTGTTCCCATAAAGAGAGACGAGTTCGTCGAGGAGGTTGAACACTCCGGGCGTCAGCACATGCATGCCGAAGAAGCAGAGGTAGTGGCCCGAACGCAGGCCCGGGACGATGACCCGTTGTTCCGCCTCGGTCGGGGTGGGTTTCTCCAGGACCGCGTCCACTTCGTAGAGATGCTGGCGTGCGGCCACGAGCCGTCCACCGATCGCGCCGTAGTAGGGCAGCTTGCTTTCGTGTGTCGGCTGCACGGCCGAGACAATGCAGTTTTCGGCGGAGGCGACTTCGACAAGCTGCTGCGCGCAGC
>JAYTUE010000249.1:0-14608 GCA_043744715.1 Verrucomicrobiota bacterium
CTCGTCACGATCTTCCTGACGCCGGAGTCGCTCAGCGAACTGGAGCGGCGCCTGAACAAACGCGGGGCGGATTCCGCCGAGATCATCCGCAAACGCCTCGGCGTCGCGCGGCAAGAGCTGGCCCAGTGGAAACACTTCGACTACCTCATCCTCAGCCGGACGATCGAAGAGGACCTGCACCGGGCCCGCGCCATTCTCGAAGCCGAGCGGATGCGGCGCACCCGCGCGGTTCCACCGAGCTTCGAATGAACTGATACCCCTCCGCCATGTCCACCAGCCCCAACATCGTCCTCGGAGTCACCGGTTCCATCGCCGCCTACAAGGCCGCCGATCTCACGAGCCTGCTGGTGAAGGGCGGGGCGTCGGTGACCGTGGTCATGACGGCCGACGCGCAGCGGTTCATCACGCCGTTGCCGTTCAAGACGCTCTCCCGCCGCCCCGTCATCACAGATCTCTACGACGAGGACGAAGGCTGGAAGCCGTCGCACATCCGCGTGGCCGACGAGGCGGACATCCTCCTGATCGCGCCAGCCACGGCCAACTGCATCGCGAAGCTGGCGCATGGTCTGGCGGACGACGCCCTAGGCTGCATCGCCCTGGCCCTGCGTCCCCACACCCGGATCTGCATCGCGCCCGCGATGAACGGCAAGATGTGGCTCCATCCCGCGACGCAGGCCAACGTGGCCGTCCTGAAGGACCGCGGCGTGGAGTTCATCGGGCCGGACGAGGGCATGCTCTCGTGCGGCTACGAGGGCGTCGGCCGGCTGTATCCGGTGGACAGGATCGCCGCGTTTGTGCTGAAGGCGTCCGCGTAAGGATGTCCCATGAACCTGCCGAGCCGAGCCCAGTTCAAGGCGTTGCTCGCCGGTTTCTTTGCTTCATCGGGCCGTGACAGGGAGTTCGAGGCGGGACGAATCCTTCGGATCGAACGGGACGTGATCCTGCCCGTGCGCGGCGCGGCCCTCCTGGCGTTGACCTACTTCTTCTTCGCGGCGCGTTGGTTCGACGAGGCAAGCACCCCACGCGAGGCGGCGGTCGTCCGGATCATAGGAATGTTCGTCGCCTACGCGCTGATCCAGGTCGCCTACGCTTTCCTGCTCTTCAGGCGGTCCAACCCAGCCCCGAGATTCGTGGAGTGGAGCGTCTTTGTCAGCGGACTGCTGGACGGTCTGATGCTGGCCGCCTTGACCATCACGACGGGCGGCTTCGGGAGCATCCTGTTCTGGATGTTCGTCGTCCTCATCGTCCATCACACGGTGTGCATTCCGGCGGCGGCCCCCCAGCTCGGGGTCAATCTGCTGTGCATCCTGTTCTACCTCGCGGCCGGGCTGCTGGATCTTTCACTGTTCAAACTCGAGACCGAGGCGATGGCCGGAGACGGGATTCTTCTGCCCGAGATGAGCTATTCCGAGATCTCCACCGACCCGTTGCTCCTGCGGATCGCGGTGCTTCTGCTGACCACGGCCTGCTGCTTCGGTGTCCAGGCGCTCGTCGTCCGGCAGCGCAAGATCCAGGAGGAGGCGCGGGAGTTCGCCGTCCGGCAGGAACAGCTGAGCACAGCGGGCCGCATCTCCGCCGAGATCGCCCATCGGCTGAAGAACCCGCTCTCGATCATCACGAACGCCGCCTTCGTCCTCCAGCGGCAGCTCAAGGACGCGCCGGCCCAGGCCCAGCTCGGCATCATCCGCGAGGAGGTCGAGCGCTCCGACCAGATCCTGACGGAGCTGATGGGCTACGCGCGGCTTTCGGAGGGACGGGTGGAACGGCTTTCCGTTTCCGAGGAACTCGACAGCGCCATCGACCAGGTCTTCCCGCCGGCGGCGAAGTTCGACGTCGAGATCCGCCGGGACTACACCCCGGACTTGCCGTCGCTGTTGATGCAGCGGGGCCAGTTCTCCGAGATCTTCGTGAACCTTCTCCAAAACGCCCGCGAGGCCATGAACGGCCGGGGTCTCGTCGAGGTCGGGGCCCGGCACGGTCCCGGGCATTCGGTGGTCGTCACCGTCTCGGACAGCGGGCCGGGAATCTCGCCGGAGAAGTTCCACCAGGTCTTCGAGAGCTACTACACGACCAAGGAGAAGGGCTCCGGGCTCGGCCTGGCGATCGTGAAGCACAACACGGAGATCTACGGCGGGACCGTCCAGCTGGATTCGGGCCTTGGCCGGGGGGCTCGCTTCATCCTACAGTTCCCGGCAAGGACCCTGTTGAGCACCACACAATGAGCCTAGCGCTGCCGCCCATCCTGGTTGTCGACGACGAGAAGAACATGCGCCTCTCGCTGGACGCGATCCTCGCGGGCGAAGGCTACGCCGTCCGGGCGGTGGAGTCGGCCGAGGAGGCGTTGCGACGCCTTGAGAAGGACGAGTTCCTCCTCGTCATCACCGACGCCCGGCTGGCCGGGATGAACGGCTACGATTTCCTCCGCGAACTGGCCCGGCGCTGGGCCGGCGTTCCCGCGCTGATGATCACGGCGCACGCCACGCCCCGGCTGGCCGTCGAGGCCATCAAGGCCGGAGCGCTCGACTACCTCGCCAAGCCCTTCGCCCCCGAGGAGCTGCTCCATTCCGTGGGCCGGTGCGTCGAGCGGTTCCGGCTGCTCCGTGAAAACGCCTCCCTCCGCACGCGCGTCAGCGAGACCTACCGGCCGGAACAGATCATCGGTTCCAGCGCGAAGATGGTGGAGCTCCGCCAGCTCATCCACACCGTCGCGCCGACCAACGCCACCGTCCTGATCCTCGGCGAAAGCGGCACCGGCAAGGAACTGGTCGCCGGCGGGCTCCACACCCTCAGCGGCCGCAGTTCGTATCCCTACATCCGCATCAACTGCGCGGCCATCCCTGAAAACCTGCTGGAGAGCGAGCTCTTCGGCCATGAGAAGGGCGCCTTCACCGGGGCCGTCAGGACCAAGCCCGGACGCGTGGAGGAAGCGGACAAGGGAACGGTCTTCCTCGACGAGATCGGCGACATGAGCCGGCCGCTCCAGGCCAAGCTCCTGCGCTTCCTCGAAGACGGGACCTTCACCCGGGTCGGTGGCAACGAGGAGCTCAAGGTCGATGTCCGCCTCGTCGCGGCCACGAACCGCGACATCGTCGACGCCATCCGGCAGAACCAGTTCCGCGAAGACCTCTTCCACCGCCTCAACGTCGTCCAGCTCCGGCCGCCTTCCCTCCGCGACCGCGGCAACGACGTCATCCTCCTGGCCGAACATTTCCTCCAGAGCTTCTCCACGTCGCTGATGAAGAAGCCCAAGCGCCTCGCGATAAGCGCGCGCCAGAAGCTCCTCGGCCATCACTGGCCCGGCAACGTCCGGGAGCTCCGCAATGCGATCGAGCGCGCCGTGATCCTCGAGCCGGGCGAGGAGATCACCGCCGCCAGCCTGCCCGACTTCGCGCTCGAAACGCGCCTGCGGAAAGGCGAGTCGCCCCAGCAGGTCCGCGTCGGTGCGCTTGACGAAATCATGGCGGACTACGAAAAGCAGGTCATCCAGCAGGTGCTCGAACAGAACCGCTACAACCTCCAGCGGACGGCGGACCACCTGAAGCTGAGCCGCCACGCGCTCCGCTACCGGATGCAGCGGTTGAACATCTCGCTCGAAGGCGTCGGCGCGGACGCGGGATCGGACGAGCCTTCCGACGAGAAACGGGCCTGAACGGGAATCTATGCTGATGCTGGGTCAAACGACTTTGCCCGTCACGACGGGTTGGTGGACCAACTTTACCGGCGACACGGTCAAGCAGGTCATGGTGCTGCTCGGCGCCATGGGGCTCGTCGCGCTCATCGTCGTGCTCTGGATTGTTTTCATCCGCAAATCCAGCGGCCATGAACGACGCAAGTATCCCAAATACCCGAAGTATCCCGAGCCGCGAGACCGTTCCCCGGAATCCAGTTCGGCGCGGGACGAGGACGCGGAGGACGGGCCGCGTGCTTCGCGGAACTCCGGCGACGACGGGGATGGCGACAAGGAAGGCGAACAGGGCGAACGGGGTGAACGGCATCACGGCCGCCGCCGCCGCACCAGCGAGCATCGTCCCCGCAACCCGACCCTCTCCGAGACTGGGGGCTTGCCGCCCTTGCGCGATCACGGGCAGCCTCCCCCGCAGTAATGCAGCATTCGCAGGCCATTACCCGCAAGAGCGCCTCCAACCTCGCCCTCGCCTTCATCCTGTTGCCGAAAGCGAAGCGCGACGCCATGCCCGCGCTCTACGCCTTCTGCCGCGAGGTCGACGACGTGGCGGATGAAGACACCGTTCCCGTGGAACAACGCCGCGCCGGCCTGGCCGCGTGGCGCGAGGACGTCCGCAAAGCCTGCGCTGGCGGCCAGCCGGAGTTCCCCACCAACCGCGAACTCCAGCCCGTCATCCGCCAATACGGCCTGACATTCGAGCTGTTCGACGAACTGGTCCATGGCTGCGAGATGGACCTCGACACCCATCGCTACGCCGATTTCCCCGCGCTCGAGCTCTACTGCCATCGCGTCGCCTCCGTCGTCGGGATGCTCAGCATCGAGATCTTCGGCTACCACGATCCGGCCTGCCGGAAATACGCGTGGCACCTCGGCCAGGCCCTCCAGCTCACGAACATTCTCCGCGACGTGAAGGTCGACGCCCAACGCGGCCGCATCTACCTGCCGCTCGACCAGCTCAGGGCCTTCCGCGTGACCGAGGATGAAATCCTGCGGCACGAATACTCCGACCGCTACGCCGCCCTCGCCCAGCACGTCGCCGGTGAAGCCCGCCGCCACTACAAGGCCGCCCGCGAAGTCCTGCCCGCCGGTGACCGTCGTTCCATGATCGCCGCCGAACTCATGGGCTCGGTCTATTGGCGGCTCTTGCGGAAGCTGGAACAGAAACGTTTCAACGTCTTCGGGCCCGACCTCACGCGCGTCTCCAAGCCGCAGAAGATCGGCCTCATCCTGCGGACGTGGTTCCGGCTCGGCCTGGGTTTCGTCACTCCGAACTATGGAACGCCCTGACGCCCCGCTCCGGTGTCGGCTCATCGTCAATGCCGACGACTTCGGCCGTTCCCGCAGCATCAACACCGCCGTCATCCAGGCCCATCGCGACGGCATCCTCACCACCGCCAGCCTCATGGTCACGGGCGACGCCGCTGCGGAAGCCGTCGAACTCGCCCGCCAGAATCCGCGCCTCGGTGTGGGCCTTCACCTCACGCTCCTCATGGGCCAGGCCGCCTTGCCCCCCGAGCAGGTTCCCGGCTTGGCCGATGCCTCCGGCAACTTCTCCGACAACCCCGTGTCCGTCGGCCTGCGCTACTTCTTTAGGCCCGAACTGGAGGCGCAGATCGAGGCCGAGATGGACGCGCAGTTCGCGCTCTTCCGCCGCACCGGGCTTGAACTCGACCACGTCAGCGGCCACCTCCACCTCCATCTCCATCCCGTCGTCTTCCGCATCCTGATGAAGCATGCGACCCGCTGGGACGTTCGCCGCATCCGGTTCACGCGCGACGCCTTCTGGTTGAACGCCCGCATCGCCGGCGGCGAATGGCTCTACCGCACCAGCCATGCGGTCATCTTCCATGCGCTCAGCCTCTGGGCGCGCGGCGAAGTGGTGAAACGCGGGCTGAAGCACACCCCGTGGGTCTTCGGCCTGTTGCAGAACGGCCGCGTCGACGAAGCCTACATCCTCAAGCTCCTGCCCGAACTCCCGTCCGGCGACGCCGAACTCTTCTCCCATCCCGGCATCGACGAATTCCCCCGTGAAGCCTCCGCCCTCGTCAGTCCCGCCGTCAAAGCCGCCGTCCAACGCCTCAGCATCGAGCTGATCCGCTATCAGGATCTTTGACTTAGCCGCCAAGGTGACGATGCGGATGGGACCTTCCTTTTGAGGCGGGCGCTCCGATGGTCGCGAAACCTTCCCTCATGGTGGAGCGGTGCTGCCGCGCCGCCGTGGCTTCCCGTCCGGCCGCACGCCGGACGATCCTGCCAATCCCAACGGGATTGTGGCCGGTTGCCCAAAGTTGGCGCGGGCGCGCCTACCTTGGGTGACGACGCGGGAAATGGAGTTCAACCCCGGACGGGGTTGTGGCCTTGGCTGGCGGTGCGGAGGAAGGAGGGGCGCAACCGCGTTGCGGCTGGGACGGTGGCGGGACGTGGACCCAAAGTAGCTCGGGCCGAGCAACCTGGGCTAGGAGACGCAGCTCCGTTGGAGGTGAGCATCAGTGTGAGTCTGAAACGCAGAAGCAAAACCGAATCTCACTTGATCCCCTTAGCGATGGTTTTAGCCAGCACGTTGAGTTGGCGCAGCGTTTTCTCTGAAATCTCGGGAGCACCTTTGCTGGCTGAATCGAAGATTTTGTCGGTTGGAGAAGTGAAGACCTTCGTTACCGACTCAATGATGAACGCGGAAAACTTTTCTTTTTCCCCTGCAACATTCGAATCGACCATTTTCTCAACAAGCTCCTTGTAGGGAACAAGTGAGATCGAAATGTTGCTCTTGAACGCATACTCCTCTTCAAGGCGTCTTTCTCTCGAGTATTGGATACTACAGAAGGAGATCGCGAAAATCAGAGGGAGAGACGCAGATAGTTTAAGGTAGAATGCTGCGTCGACGGCCTTGTAGGTGGAAGCGATGTAGATCGTAAGCCCGACGGACGCTACGACTAAAAGTCCGAGTGCACCCATCCAAACCTTCTTGCTACCCGCAAGAGACTCTTGGCGCGTTTGGAATGAATGAAACAGGCTGAAGCCAGTTGCCTTCTCAATCTGGACTTTTATCCGGTCTTCAATTTCCCCCAGCTTCACTATTAGCGCTTTGGTATCGGAACTATTTTGCTGCGTCGCTGTTTCAGCTGAGGTTTTTACGGCATCGATTGCTCTTTGGGCAGCGTCTATTTGATCGCAGAATTTTTTTACCTCTTCAGCACGGCGGTCTGCTTCGGATGCAGCCGAATTCGCAGTTGCTAGCGCAGTTGCTGAACTTGTTTGGTTAGCAGTGATCGAAGCGAATCCAGTTTTTGCGTTGGCCTCAAGCGCCACAATTTCGTCAACGCTTGTAGACATCTTTTTTGCTTCTTCTTCAGCGGTTTTCGCTCGCTCCGAGACTGCTGCAGCCCCTGTTTCAGCGTCGACGAGTAGCTTCTTGAGCTGGCTCTCTGATGCTAGCGCTTGCTCCAACTCGCGTTTGAGTCGGCCAACCTCGAGTTCCAAAGACTTTAGTTGATTCAGTTTGGTCTGATATCCGAGAACTTCAGGGCTGAGGTCATTCAAACGAAACGTCCACAGCTGGGTGTTAAGCTTTTCAATCTCCGCAGCGAGATTCGGGATCTCGTCTGTTCCATTGGCCAGGCCAGTCAATGCCTGCGAAATCTTTTCCAAGGTCGTATAGATTTCCTTCTGAACTGTTATCGGCAACTGAATCAATTTTTGTCTCTCGACCGCTTCTTTGAGCAGGTCACGTGCGGAAGCAAGATTGGCCAAGGACTCATCCAGCGGGACCACTCCGCGCATCGGATCAAAGCCAAGCTCCAAAGCCTTGGCTGTCGCTATGGCCATTGCCTCGTTGCTGATTGATGTCAGTTTTGACCAAATCTCATTAATCATTTGGAACGTTCTCCATTTGTGGCCTCTTCCAAAACATCTGCGGGATCTTCACCGGATACAATCTGAAGGCACTCAGCGAATAGCGTGAAGTAGTATTCTCGGGGAGGCAGATTCTGCCTCTTGCCTCGATCCTCGGACGCAATTTTCACCATGAGTTCATATGCGACCCGTTCGACTGATCCATCGGTGGAATGATTTGTCATGGCTATCCTCTTTCCAAAACTCGTAAACGAGAAAGTCATGCGAGCATGGTCTGGTCCGGCATCCGCCGACTAAGGTTTTAATTCATGAACCTTTTCAGGCAAAGCCGAGTTCCTGCCTTAGGCCAGCGAAAATCAACCGTTGGTTACAATCTTCCGATGCTTCGCGAACACTCCGCGTAGGGCTTTGGAGGTGTCGTCCTGGAGGGCTTGGAGTTCGGCGTAGCGGGCGGCGGCTTGGGCGTTGGGCGTGGCGGTTTCGGCTTTGTTCAGGGTGACGTAGGTGTCGGTCAGGTCTTCGATGGCGACCTTGTCGCCCTGTTGCAGGCGCCAGCTCCAGAGGGACTGGAGAGCGGCGCCGTAGGCCGCGCCTTCGCTGACTTTCAACGTGACGACTTCGGCGTTGAAGATGTCGGCCATGATCTGGCGCCAGAGCCTGGACTTGGCCCCGCCGCCGGTGGCGCGGATCTGGGTGGCCTTCACGCCGAGTTCGGCCAGGCGGCGCAGGCCGTAGTTCATGCCGAGGGTGACGCCTTCCATCGTGGCGCGGGCGAAGTGCGGGGCGGTGAAGGTGCGAGGGTTGACGCCGAGATAGACGCCAGTGCCGTCGGGGACGTTGGGGGTGCGTTCGCCTTCGAGATACGGGAGAAGCATGAGGCCGTCGGACCCGGCGGGAGCTTTGGCAGCCATCTTCTCGAATTCGGCGTGGTCGAGACCGAAATCCTTGCGGACCATCTCGGTGGCGACGGTGACGTTCATGGTGCAGAGGAGCGGGAGCCAGCGGTTGGTGGAGTCGCAGAAGGCGGCGATCTCGCCCAGCGGATCGACGACAGGTTTGTCGGCGCAGGCGTAGATGGTGCCGCTAGTGCCGAAGCTGGCTGTGATGAGGCCGGGCCGGGTGTTTCCGGTGCCGATGGCGCCCATCATGTTATCGCCGCCGCCGGCGCTGACGAGGACGCCGGCGTTCAGGCCAAGCGCCTTGGCGGTGGACGCCTGCAACGTCCCGGCGGGTTGGTCGCTGGAGGAGAGCTTGGGGAGCTTGCCCATGAGGTCGGCGTCGATGGCTTTGACGGCGGCTTCGCTCCAGCGGCGTTTGCGGACGTCCATGAGGGCGGTGCCGGAGGCGTCTCCATATTCCATGAAGGCCTGGCCGGTGAGCCACCAGTTCAGGTAGTCGTGCGGCAGGAGGACGGTGGCGAGCTTGGCGAAGTTCTTCGGCTCATGCTTTTTCAGCCAGAGGATCTTGCTGGCGGTGAAGCCGGGCAGGACGGAGTTGCCGAGGGCCTTGATCGTGGCCTTGGGCCCGCCGAGCGCGGCGGTGATCTCGGCGCATTCCTCGGCGGTGGCGGTGTCGCACCAGAGTTTGGCGGGGCGGATGACCTGGCCGGATTTGTCGAGCGGGACGAAGCCGTGCTGCTGGCCGCTGACGCCGATGGCGACGACATCGGAGCCGCTGGCCTTGGCGGCCTTGAGCGCGCCCTTGATGGCCTTGCTGGTGGCGTCGATCCAATCCTGCGGATGCTGTTCCTTGGCGCCGGGCGGGAGATTGGGGATGAGGTCGTAGGCGGCGGAGGCGGAGCCGAGGACCTTGCCGTTGCGGGCGTCCACGACGAGGGCCTTGGTGGACTGAGTGCCGGAGTCGATGCCGATCAGGAGCGATTTCTTCATGGTGTGAAAGGGTGCTGAAAAATGGGCGGAGGCGTTCGGCCCTGTCCAATGTTTGTTGTCAGCCCGTCCCGGCAACGGCCGGGCACATACCCGTTGCATCGGGGAAGTCGGTCGTTAGCTTCGGTTTCCCATAGAGTCTACTCCGCCATCCGACACGATAAAAACCCTGCAAAAACCCGTCCCGACATGAGCCATCAATGGAAATTCTTCCGCGCCGGCGGATTCGACCAGGTCAGCCTCACGACCGGCGCCGACCTGCTGGCGCTGGACCAGCTCGACCAAAAACTCTGGGTCGCCCTCGCCTGTCCGACAACCGGCCTTGAGTTCGACAAGACGACGCTCGCCCTGATCGACACCGACAAGGACGGCCGTGTGCGCGCGCCGGAATTGATCGCCGCGATCAAGTGGGCCGGCGGTCTGCTCAAGAACGCCGACGACCTCGTCCAGGGCGGCGATTCGCTCGCCTTGGGCGCAATCAACGACGCCACGTCCGAAGGCAAGGCCGTCCTCGCCTCGGCGAGACAGATCCTGGTCAACCTCGGCAAGAAGGACGCCACCACCATCTCGCTCTCCGACACCGGCGACGTCGTGAAGATCTTTTCTGAGACCGTCTTCAACGGCGACGGCATCATCGTGGCCGAATCCGGCGCCGATGACACCACCAGGGCCCTGGTCGCCGACATCGTCGCCACGCATGGGTCCGTGGCCGACCGCTCCGGCAAACCCGGCATCGATCAGGCCCGCGTGGACGCGTTCTTCGCGGATGCCGCCGCCTTCGAGGCGTGGGTCAAGAAGTCGGAGACGGACGCGGCGACCGTTCTCCCGCTCGGCGAAGGATCGGCCGCCGCCAGCTCGGCGCTCAGGACGGTGAAGGCCAAGGTGGACGACTTCTTCGGCCGTTGCCGGCTGGCCGCGTTCGACCCGCGCGCGCTGGCCGCGCTCAACCGTGAGGAGAAGGAGTTCCTCGCCGTCGCCGCAAAGGACCTGTCGATCAGCGCCGGCGAAGTCGCCGGTTTCCCGCTGGCACTGATTGCCGCCGGCAAGGCTCTCCCGCTGAAGACCGGCGTCAATCCCGCCTGGGCCGACGCGATCTCCGCTTTCCACACCGCCGTCGTGAAGCCCCTGCTGGGAGACAAGGACGAGCTGACCGAGGCCGATTGGGCCGTGATCTGCGGCAAACTGGCCGCGCACGATGCATGGTCCGGGAGCAAGGCCGGTGCGACGGTCGAGAAACTGGGCATCGCCCGCATCCGCGCGATCCTCTCCAGCGGGGGCAACGCGACGCTCACTGCGCTTCTCGCGAAGGACAAGGCGCTGGCGGCCGAGGCGGACGCGATCACGAGCGTCGACAAGCTGCTCCACTAC
The DNA here is from genome assembly GCA_043744715.1 of Verrucomicrobiota bacterium. GTDB lineage: Bacteria > Verrucomicrobiota > Verrucomicrobiia > Limisphaerales > CANJSG01 > CANJSG01. The sequence goes on from JAYTUE010000249.1 coordinate 10,789, forward strand.
GTGCGCGACCTCCATCTGCTCTGCGAGAACTTCGTCAACTTCCGTGACTTCTACGACGGCGGCGAACCGGCGACCTTCCAGGCCGGCACGCTCTACCTCGACCAACGGAGCTGCAACCTCTGCCTGCCGGTCGAGGACGCCGCCAAGCACGGCACGATGGCCGGCCTCGCCGGGACCTACATCGCCTACCTGGACTGTTTCCGTAAGGGCACGGGCGAGAAGCTGCACATCATGGCGGCCTTCACCAACGGCGACAGCGACAACCTGATGATCGGCCGCAACGGGCTCTTCTACGACCGCAAGGGCCGCGACTGGGACGCCACGATCACCAAGATCATCGAAAACCCCATCAGCATCCGGCAGGCGTTCTGGTCTCCCTACAAGAAGCTCGTCCGCCTGATCGACGCGATGGTCGCCAAGCGTGCGGCCACCGCCGAAGCCGAGGCCAGCGCCAAGCTCGCCGCAGCGGCGGCGGCCTCGGCCAATGTGGACAAGACCAAGCCGGCCGAGGCGAAGAAGGAGGAGCCCAAGAAGATCGACGTCGGCGCGGTCGCCGCGATGGGCGTCGCGTTCGGAGCCATCGGCGGCGCGCTGGCCGCGATCTTCGGCAAGCTGACCGGCTTGTTCGTCCTGCCCTTCTGGCAGCTCTGCCTGGCCATCGCCGGCATCCTCCTCCTCATCTCCGGACCTTCGATGCTCATCGCGTGGCTCAAGCTGCGGAAGCGCAACCTCGGCCCCATCCTCGACGCCAACGGCTGGGCCGTGAACGCCAAGGCCAAGATCAACGTGCCCTTCGGCACCTCGCTGACCGGCGTGGCCAAGCTCCCGCCCGGCGCCACGACCGCCAAGGTCGTGGACAAGTTCGCCGAACGGCCCGTGACTTGGCCGAGGAACGTGATGGTCCTGGTCGCCATCTGCTTCGTCTACAGCCTGGCGAACCAGTTCGAGCTCGCGCCCGTTTGGGACAAAACGCAGGGCAAGGTGATCATCCCCGCCTTTGACGAGAAGACCCAGGCCGCTGCGAAGGCCGCCAAAGAAAAGGCCGCGGCGGAAGAAGCCGCAAAGAAGCCCGCCGAAGCCACGCCCGCGAAATAATCGCCTCCCCGAATCAACCAAGCCCGGACTCTGATGGGTCCGGGCTTTTCCATGCGGGCAGATCCCAGTCCACCGTGACCGTCAGGGGACATCTGGTTCGCATTTTTCACCGCGTCCAGGCCAACCAGCGGCGGAACAGCGAGGCGACCATCGGAGTGAACCGCGTGCGGTTGTAGGCGTCGCCGCACTGGCGGATGGCTTCGGCGCGCGTCGGATACGGATGCACCACGCTGGCCAGACTGCCGAGGCTCACGCCGCCGGCCATGGCCACGCTGATCTCGCTGATCAGGTCGCCCGCGTGGTCGCCGACGATGGTCGCGCCGAGGATGGTTCCCTTTCCCTTCGCCGTGAAAATCTTCACAAACCCTTCCGTGGTGCCGTCCGTCTTGGCCCGGTCCACGTCGGCAAACTGCCGGATGTAGGTGTCGACTTCGATGCCACGTTCACGGGCGCCCTGTTCGCCCAGGCCGACGTGGGCGATCTCCGGCTCCGTGTAGGTGCACCAGGGAATGGTGACGCGGCTGAATTTCTTCCGGCCCTTGAAGAGCGCGTTCTGGATGACGGTGCGGGCCATGAAGTCGGCCGCGTGGGTGAACTTGAACCGGGAACACACGTCGCCGCAGGCGAAGATGCGCGACTGGCTCGTCCGTAAACAGTCGTCGACCTCGACGCCCTTTTTCCGATCGAAGCGCACGCCGGCCGCTTCGAGACCGAGGTTCTCGACGTTCGGCTGACGCCCGGTGGATACGAGAATGGCATCGCACTCCACCGTGCCCCCGAAAGCCCCGGAGTAGCGGATCGATTTGCCCGCGGCCGACGTGGCGACGCCCTCCGGCTTGGCTCCGACGATGAGATCCACGCCGTCCCGTTGCAGCGAGGCTTGGACGATGGCTGCGGCATCGGCGTCTTCGCGGTCGAGGATGTGCTCCTTGCTGTGGAGAAGCGTCACGCGGCTGCCGAGGCGGGCAAAGGCCTGGGCCAGTTCGCAGCCGATGGGACCGCCGCCGATGACGGCGAGCCGCTTGGGCAGCTCGGTGAGGGTGAAGATGGTTTCGTTGGTGAAGAAACCAGCCTGCTTCAGTCCGGGAACTTCGGGAACAGCCGCACGCGCGCCGGTGGCGATGACCGCCTTGGCGAACTTCAGCGTTCGTCCTCCGACTTCAATGGCGTCGGCGCTGGTGAAGCGTCCGTCGCCGAGGAACACGTCGACGCCGGCTTTGCGAAGGCGTTCCGCGCCGTCGTGCGGGCTGATGTCCGCGCGGATCCTGCGGAGACGCTCCATGACGGCGGCGAAGTCCACCTGCACACCGCAGTTGAGGACGATGCCGTATTCGGCCGCGTCCCGGCAGGCGGCGGCGGCGCGGGCGGAGGCGATGAGCGACTTGGAAGGAACGCAGCCGTAGTTCAGGCAATCGCCCCCGAGCAGATGGCGTTCGACGAGCGCGACCTTCGCACCGAGCCCGGCCGCGCCGACGGCGGTGACCAACCCGGCCGTGCCTCCGCCAATGACGACGAGATTGTAGCGCGGAGCGGGCGACGGGTTGACCCAGTCGGGCGGATGCACATGGGACCGGAGCCGCCGGTTGTGCGCGTCGTCTGGCTGGAGGGACAAGCTCATGGCTTTGAAGAAGACTGCGGGGCCGGCGATGAATCCAGCCTTCGTCCGAGGGCGCCCTTGGCGATCTTCGTGATCCAGACGGTGACGGCGATGGTCGCCACCAGACCGACGCCGTAGAGCGCCCATTCGGCCGGGGTGCGCTGTCGGCCCTGGCCGGACACGGCGGTTCCAAAGACGGAGCCAAGATACACGAACATCACCGTGCCGGGCATCATGCCGATCCAGGACGCGAGCACGTAGTCGCGGAGCGAAACGCGCGTCACCCCGAGCAGGTAGTTGAGCAGGTTGAACGGAAACACGGGCGACAGCCGGAGCAGCCCGACGATCTTCCAGCCTTCCTTGCCGATGGCCACGTCCAGCGCGGCGAAGCGCGGATTGGCGGCGGTCTTCTTGGTCACCCAGTCACGCGCAAAGAAGCGGCCGATGAGGAAACTCAACGTTGCGCCGATGATCGATCCGACCGAGACGAGAACGGAGCCCAGCCCGACGCCGAAGACCGCGCCCGCTCCCAGCGTCAGCACCGATCCGGGGACGAAAAAAACGCAGGCGAGGATGTAGAGCCCAATGAAGACGAACCATCCGACGGGACCGAGATTGCGGATCTTCTCCAGCCATTCGGGCAGCAGCCTAGTCACGCCGGTGGCCCGCACGAGATAGATGATCGCGCCGACCGCGAGAACGATGAGCACGAGGCGGAGCCACGTAGGGATACCAGATCGGGCGGGGGCCGGGTTGCTCACAGGATTTTCTCCAGTTCGACTTTGGGCGACTGGATCATCGTTACGTAGACCTGCGAACCACGGCTCCAGGCGGCCATGTTGTAGTCGCCCTGGCGGAAGTGGACGGGGGTTTCACCCGTGGGATCGGTCATGGCGTCGCGCGCGGTCATCACGAGAGGAATCGTCCCTCCGTCATCCGCGCTGAAGCAGATGAGCGTGGCCTTGCGGCCGTTCCACTCGTAGACCTTGCAGCCATACATCTTTGGTTCCTCGCGGTTTTCAGTGGGTAACCATGCGTCTTGCGGCTCCGAGTTGCTCTGGACTGCTCGACCGCGTTCTCCCTCACCCCAGCCCTCTCCCGCTGGGAGAGGGCTGGGGTGAGGGAGAA
>JAYTUE010000250.1:0-3688 GCA_043744715.1 Verrucomicrobiota bacterium
CCCCGCCCTGCTCGGCGCCGCCTGCAAGCTCGGGGCCGACAAGCGCCGCGTGCAGATCTGCGTCGCCGGCGGGGCGCAGATCATGGACAACAGCGGCCATTTCAACATCGGGAAGCGCAACTACGAGGCCCTCACCAAAATGCTGAACGAACACGGCCTCCGCATCCATGCCGAGCAGGTCGGCGGCATGGTCAACCGCACCCTCTACCTCAACCTCGCCACCGGTGACGTCCGCCTGAAGATTTCAGGCCAGCCCCAGGAAATCTTCCTATGCAAGAGCTAGACGAATTCATCAACCAGGTGAAGCAGCTGCCTCCTGCTCCCAAGGTCCTGCCCGAGCTGCTCGCGCTGCTCAACCGCCCCAACATCGACGCCAGCAAGGTCGTCAAGCTCATCGCCTACGACCCTGGATTGACCGTCGCCGTCCTGCAGGCCACCAACTCCGCCTTCTTCGCCACCGGTTCCCCCACGGCCGACATCCAGGAAGCGGTCCAGCGCCTCGGCTTTGCCCAGATCTACCAGATCGTCTGCGCCGTCACGGGCGGCAAATCGCTCGCCCCCGCCCAGCAGGGCTACGGCATCGACCGTGGCGAACTTTGGAAACACTCCGTCACCGCCGCCGTCGCCGCCCAGCTCATCGCCCGCAAGAAGGGCGAAGACGAGAACACGGTCTTCACGGCCACCCTGCTCCACGACATCGGCAAAATCGTCCTCTCGGAAGCACTCACCACGAAATACGACCGCGTCATCGAGGAAGTGGAGAAGAACCAGCGTTCGCTCCAGGAAGCGGAGAAGAAGCTCCTCGGCGTGGAACACGCGGAGATCGGCGGGCGATTGCTCGCCCGGTGGAAGTTTCCCTCCAACGTCGTCTCGGCCGTCTGGTTCCACCACAACCCGAAGGCCGCCGCCCCCTGCGAGAAGCTGGCCGCCTACGTCTATCTCGGCGACCTCGTGGCCCACTTCATGGGCCACGGCTTCGGCCACGCGGCCTTCGCCATGAAGGGCCGGTCCGAAGCCCTCGCCATCCTCGACCTGGAACCGGATGCAATCCCGCTCCTCATGATCGAGACCTATCAGAAAATGGAGACCGTAAACGCCCTGTTCGCCCTCGCGACCTGAAACCGTGAACCGGGGTCGATTACAAGCTGTGCCACGCTTTCCGGTCGAGTTGCCTCCCCTCGACCCTACCTTTTGAAGTCTGGATAACGAACGAACGGGCGCGCTAAAAAGTGCCTATCACTTCCTCGGCCTGCTTCCTGATGTCGGCCCGCTTCTCCAGCGTCAGCCGCGCCAGATTCTTCAACTGCATCGCCATGCGCTGGTTCTTGCGCAGGAAAAGTTCGTTCCTCAGCAGGAAATCCCAGTAGAGCGTAGTGAAGGGACACGCGTCCGGACCTGTGGATTCTCCCGGCTTGAAACGGCAGCCGTCGCAGTAGTTGCTCATCCGCTGGATGTATTTGCCCGTGGCCGCGTAGGGCTTGGACGCCATCAGGCCGCCATCGGCGTGCTGCGACATCCCGAGCGTATTCGGCAACTCCACCCACTCCACCGCGTCGACGTAGACCGCGAGATACCATTCGTGGACCTCCTTCGGCCGGACCCCGAGCAGCATGGCGAAGAGCCCCGTGACCATGAGGCGCTGGATGTGATGGGCGTAACCGCGCTCCAACGTCTGCCCGATTACATGGCGCAGGCAGTTCATCTCCGTCTTGCCCGTCCAGTAGAACGCGGGCAGCGGCATCTCCGCCTTGAGCACGTTCATCTCCACGTAGCCGGGCATGAGCCGCCAGTAGATGCCCCGGACGAATTCGCGCCAGCCGAGGATCTGCCGGACGAATCCCTCCACCGCCGCCAATGGCGCCCTGCCCTGGCGATACGCCTGCTCCGCCGCCGCCACGGCCTTCCTTGGATTGAGCAGCTTCAGGTTCAGCGACGACGAGATGAGCGAATGGTTCAGGAACGGCTCCCCCGTCCACATCGCATCCTGGTAACGCCCGAAGTCGGGGAGCCTGTTGGCAATGAAATCCTCCAACGCCGCAGCCGCCTGCTCCGAAGTCACGGGCCAGGAGAAGTGTTTCAAATCACCGGGATGATCTAGAAATTTTCGCTCCACCATATCCATCACCTCGCGGGTGATCGCGTCCGGCGCGAAGGAAACCGGCTTCGAGGATAGGCCGGGACCTTCTGCGGAAAAACTTTCGCGGTTGTCGGCGTCGAAGTTCCACTTCCCGCCCGAGGGTTCGTCGCCTTCCATCAAAACGCCGGTCGCACGACGAATCTCGCGGTAGAAGAACTCCATGCGGAGAACCTTTCGCCCTTTGCAGTGCGTGGCGAAGTCGGCCTTTGTGCTGAAGAAGTGGCGATCGGTCCGGATCTCCAGTTCCAATCCAAGATCCTTGGCCGCCTTTTTCAACGCCTGCTCCACCCGCCAGTCGCCCGGCTCCGTCATCACCAGCTTCTCCGGTGAAAGCCGCGCACAAGCGCGGACAAGTTCGCCGGAAAGCGACCCGCAGTTGGCCAAGTCACCGAGCGCCGTGTAGCTCACCTTCCAGCCGCGTTCACGCAATGCGTCGCGGAAGTGCCGCATGGCCGCGAGGAAGAGGACGATGCGCGCCTTGTGGCTCCAGACGTGGGTCGATTCCTCGGCTGCTTCGGCCATCCAAAGTCCGTCGCGCTTGGGATCGAATCCATCGAACGCCGCCGAGTCGGGGTCCAATTGATCGCCCAGCACGAGCACTAGGTTCCGGAGTGGTTTCGTGACGGACTTCATTTCCCCTTTGCCGATACGGGCTTCACGCCCAGCCCGGCCAACAATTCATAGACCTTTCCTAGCGCGGCCTCGTCGTCTTCGCCGCTGTGAAACGCGAGGACTTTTCCATCCGGTGCGACGACGTAGAGGTTGCAGCGACGGCGGACGGCGTTCATCCGCCTGGTCCATTCACCGGTCCAGTCCATGAGCATCGGCCGGGGATACTTCTCGTGGAACTTCTGCTGGATCATCTCCCGCATCCCCGTGGGCGCGGCCGAAACATCGGCCACGGCGAGGAACGAGATCCCGTCGCCGAAGCGCTCACGCAGCGGTGAAACCCAGCCGTCGGTCTGCGTGGCGCCGCGCTGATCGGCCAAGGTCACGAGCAGTGGCTTAGCAAAGGGCGCAAAGCTCTTGAAGTCGGCTCCGAACTGGTCTTTTCCCGTAAAGCCGACAACGGATGCCGGAGCATGATTCGTCACCGCCGAAGCCTTCAGCTGCACAGGATGTTTCTGTGCGAAGGCGGCGAAGGCCAAGGCCAATGAAGACAGGAGAATGGGGACGCTTTTCATCCGGCCTCCTGGCGGCTTGGCGCCATGGGCAGGTGCGAGCCGGACCCGGCCGCATCGGGAACATACGCGCGGCCCCTCCACGTTTGCGGATGTCCACGCAACTTCCGGATGAGCGCGGTCCATTGGATGAAGAGCAGTCCCACGATCCCGACGGGATGCAGCAAGGCGGCGATGATGCGCACCAGCATCGGAACCAGCGTCGCGCAGCACGCGAGCACCGTCCATCCAAGCGATCCATTCATCGCGACGAAAGGAATCAGCACCCACGGGGCAACCTGTCCCCCCAGCAGAAGAACCGTGAATGGGCCGATGAGCTTCGGATGCCCCATCCCTTCAGTGGCGTTCTTGCCCAGCCCGCGCCAGACCT
>JAYTUE010000251.1:0-3682 GCA_043744715.1 Verrucomicrobiota bacterium
CTCGCCGCCGTTCCTTCGCACTCATCGTCAATCTCTCCGTCATGCCGACGGTGGCTACCGCCACCGCCGCCAAAAGGGGACATTTTCAAAGAGTCCAGAAGGGGACATTTTCAAAGAGTCGAGACAACATCCTCAATCCCGTTGCGCTTTCCCCGGCGAGGAGGCACAACCCCGCCCCGAAGTTTCTCCGACGACTCTGACCGACACCATGAAGACCAAAGGCATGTCCGACGCGCAGTTCCTCGACCTCCTCCAGAAGGTCCTGCCCAAGGCCACCAAGGACGAGCGCCTCGCCGCCGCCATCTACGAACGCGTCGCCGAGGAAGTCCGCCTCATCAACAGCGTCCAGTCCTTCGAGAAGTTCTGCGCCACCGGCTCCTTGCCGGATCTCGAACCCGCCACCGTCTCCCAATACGAGAGCCATCTGGCCGAACGCTTCGGAGCGGAGAACGTCGTCGTCACGCCGAGCGAAAAGGGCGACGCCGTCGCCGTGGAGATCGCGCTTCCCGGAGACCGGAAGATCACCAACCGCATCAAGGTCGTCCCGCCCGGTGAAGCCGAGGAGGAGGAAGTGAAGATGCCCTTCGTGCCGTTCCCCGTCTCACTGCCGGAAGATCCGGAACTCATCTGGCTGCTCGCGCGCCGCGAGGATTTCGGGCCCGACGAAGCCATGCGCGCCCTTGCCAAGATCGAGGAGGAATTCTGGCAGACCAAGACCGGCCAGAAGCTCCAGCGCGACCGGGTGGAGAAGACCTTCGCGGAGTTCATCGCCCGCGTTCCCTCGGCCGCGCTGCAGGAGAGCGGCCTCAAGCGCCACTACAAGGAACCCGAACCCCGCAAGACCCTGCACCGCCTTCTCCCGAGCGCAGCGCCAACGGAGAAAGCCGCTGATGCGCGCGCGGCGATTGGTGCAACGGATGCGAGCCAGCCGCCTTGGTAAATTTCCTGCAAACTAGATGCTCAGTGCCCCGCCGGACTCAGATGCTTCTGCAGCTCCGCTTGGCTGGCGGCGAAGACGTCGCGGTGGAGGCTGTTGCCGTGGGCGTCGATGGTGACGAAGGCCGGGAAGTTCTCCACTTCGAGTTCCCAGATGGCTTCGGGCGAGCCGAACTCGTCCTTCAGGTAGACGTTGCGGACCTTCTTGACCGCCTCGGCCAGCACCTGCGCCGCACCGCCGACGGCGTGGAGGTAGACGCAGCCGTGTTCGAGGCACGCCTTGACCGTGCGGTCGCCCATGCCGCCCTTGCCGATGACACCGCGGAGGCCGAAGTCGCGGATGATCTGCCATTGGTAGGGTTCTTCGCGGTAGGAGGTGGTGGGACCGGCGGCGGTGCATTTCCACGAGCCATCCGCCTGCGGCATCATGACGGGGCCGCAATGGTAGATGATGCCGTTCTTGAGGCTGACGCCGTCGGGCAGCGGGCCGCCTTCGTGCAAGTATTTGTGGACGGCATCGCGGCCGGTGAAGATGACGCCGGAGATGGCAACTTCGTCGCCGACCTTGAGGGCGAGGACCTGGGCTTCGGTGAAGGGATAGGTGAGCTGGATCATGGCTGGCCTGTTCGTTGGAAGTAATCAGACGGCAAAGCGCGGATGAATCAACCTCGGCGTGTTGGATAGCCTGCATCGCCTGGACGGTGCGCGGAGCATCGCTCCGCTCGAATACCGGCGAGTGACGCAACGCATCCCCTCCCGAAGGAGTGTTCCTGCGGAGCGATGCTCCGCGCTCCGGCTCACGCCTTCTCGATCGTGCCGCGCGTCACGCCGAGCTGGTTGATCAGCTTGAGCTCGCGCCAGAGATCGGCGCCGGATGTCTCGCCGCGGAGCAGGCTGCGATATTGCGTGATCGTCTTCACGACTTCGCCGGCGGACTCCGCGACGAACTCGATGCGGAACTTGCGCAGGCCCAGCTTGAGCAGGTTGTCGGCGTATTCGGCCCCGCTCTGGGCGCGCGCGTTGAAGACGGTGTTGCGGCAGCCGGCGTCGGCCTTGAGCGCGTGTTCTTGGCCCACGCGGTCCTTGAGGCGCACCTCGTGTTTGTCGCAGGGCCGGCCGCAGTCGCGGTAGTCGGTGCCCTTGGACATGAAGGCACAGAAGACGCAGTGCTCCATGTGGAACATGGGCATGTGCTGGTGCAGCGTGACCTCGAACCACGCGGGCGGCGCGCTCGTGAGCAACGCTTCGAGCTGGGTGATGTTGAGGTCGTAGGACGCGGTCAGGCGCTCAAGACCGTAGCGCTGGAGCAGGTATTCGGCGGTCAGCGGATTGGCGACGTTCAGCGAGAAATCGCCGATGCGCCGGCAGTCCGCGAAATGACGGAGATGCTCGTGGTTGCGGATGAGATAACCGTCGGCATCGCTGGAGCGGACCTGCTTGAGGATCCATTCCTCGCCGTGTTTGTAGATGCGCGGCGGTGCCACCCAGATCGTCGCGTCGCCGACGGAACAGCCGCGCGCGGTGTGGAAGTTGGTGACGGCGGTGCGATACTTCTTCGGGTCCTCGAACTCGCAGTAGACCGTCTTCACGCCGCACTGGATCGCAGCGTCGAGCTGGACGAGCGAACGCACGAGGACGATCAACTCCGGAGCCGAGGATCTGGGATCTGGGATCTGGGATCCGGGATCAGGAAGAACGATGCCGGATGCCGGATACCGGATGCCGGAGGAGGAAGCGGATGGTTCCTCCAACTTCCAGCGCTTCGGCGCGGCCCGCAGCGCGTCGAGCCGCTGGGCGGCGTCGCGACGGATACGGTTCAATTCGCTGACCGGCAGGATGACGTCGCCGTCGAGGCGGTTGCGGAATTCACCGAGCTTGAAGGGCGTTCCACCGAGGCGGCCGAGCTGTTCGCTCAAACGCTGCGTGGTCAGAGGCTGTTTCTCCGCCTTCGCCAATGGAATTTCCGAGGCGGCTTCGACCACGTTTCCAATTTCGTCGCGCAGGATGAGGGTGAGCGGCGTGCCGACTGTGCCGTGGACCTCGATGGTGATCGGGCGTGGTTGACTGATCTGGTCGCCCTCGAAGGTCTGGCGAAGTTTCCGGTCGAGTTCCGGGTCCTTCGTTTTCCAGAGACGATTCCCGGGATGGACGCGGCCGAAATCGATGGCGCCATGGCCGAAGGCCAGCCAGGTGAACTCACGGTCGGGTTCGATGTGGTAGACGGAGCCGCCTTCTTCCACCCAGTCCGGCCTGCCGGCGTCGAAGACCACGCCGTCGCCGAGCTTGAGCGGCGCTTCGAGACGGATGCCGACTCGGTTGCCCTGCACCTGCGCGATCTCGCCGAGATAGACGCCGCGCTTCTTGCCGAAGCGGGCGTGGACGAGTTCCTGGTTGTTGATGCCGCGGAACCAACCGGAATAAAGGCCACGGGAGAAGGCCATCTCCAGTTCGTAGCGGTCGACGGTCGTGGCGGGAGCGGCCTCGGTGGTGCCTGCTGAAGCACGAAGGGCGTCCAGCGCCTTCCGGTAGACCCGCGTGATGCTCGCGACATACTCCGGGGCCTTGAGCCGGCCTTCGATCTTCAACGAGCTGACGCCGGCTTTGACCAGGGCGGGCAGCACTTCCAAGCCCGCCAGATCCTGCGGGCTCAGCAGATAACGACGGTCGCCGAGTTCGACTTTGCGGCCGTCGCTGATCAGGTCGTAGGGCATGCGGCAGGCTTGGGCGCATTCGCCGCGATTGGCCG
>JAYTUE010000252.1:0-3679 GCA_043744715.1 Verrucomicrobiota bacterium
TGACCAAGTCCATCATCGCCGCCATCGCGATCACTTCGTTGCTGTGCCCGTCCGTGAAGGCGGCCGCGCCGACGAGTGACAAGGAGCTCTTCAACTTAAACAAAATCTGGTCAGCCCATCTGGTCTTCACCGTGGACCAGTGGAAGGCGATAGAGCCAAAACGCACGGGCGGCGGCGGTTTCGGAGGCTTTGGCGGAGGACGTAGCCCCGGCGGACCTGGAGGATTCAATCCGGCCGGAATGGTGGCCGGGGGCTTGATGCGTGAGCTGGATGCGGACAAGGACGGATCTTTGACCAAGACGGAGTTCGTCAATGGCTTTGGCGGGTGGTTCAAGACATGGGACACCAACAAGACGGGAAGCCTGAATTCAGAACAGCTGACCGATGGGTTGAACAAGGCGTTGAATCCTTTCGGAGGCGGAGGCCCGGGTGGTCCCGGTCGCGGCCCCGGCGGCCCCGGCGGGCCCGGAGGCATGAACCTCACAGCGCGCGACGGCGCCCGCAACGGTTTGGCCAGCATGATGGGGCTGGAATTCCAGACAGTGCACGCGGACCTGCTATTCGAAGGGCGGCGCATGACCAATGTCGCCGTGCGTTACAAAGGCAACGGCACTTATATGAACGCCCAGCAGACCGACAAGAAGTCCTTCAAGGTGGACCTCAACGAATACGTGAAGGGCCAGAAGATCGGGTCGGTCTCGAAGCTGAACTTCCACAACAACGTCACCGACGCGTCTTGGATGAACGAGCCTCTGGCCCACGCTCTTTACCGCGATGCCGGAGTGCCTGCTCCCCGTTCGTCCTACCTGCGGCTCAATCTCACGGCCGGAGGAATGTTCACCAACCGCTTCCTCGGCCTCTATTCCATCGTCGAGAACCCGGACGCGAACTGGGCGCATCACAATTTCAAGACGAAGGAGGGCCTCATCCTGAAGCCCGTCACGAGGACGCTTTTCGCGTATCAGGGCGACGACTGGTCGGTCTACAAGCAGGCCTACGACGCCAAGACCGCGATCACCGACAAGCAGAAGAAGAGGGTCATCGATTTCGCGAGACTGGTGTCCAAGGCCGATGACGCGGAGTTCGCCAAGCGGCTTCCCGAGTTCCTCGATGTGGACGAGTTCTCCCGCTTCATGGCGGTCACGGTGTGGATCAGCACGATGGATTCGATCCTTACGATGGGGCAGAACTTCCTGGTCTACCTGCACCCCGTGACGGAGAAGTTCACGTTCGTTCCCTGGGATCTGGACCATGCGTTCGGCAACTTTCCCATGCAGGGCACGCAGGAGCAGCGCGAGCAGCTCAGCATCGACCGGCCTTGGACGGGTGAGAACCGCCTTCTGGAACGCGTCATGAAGGTAGAAGCCGTCAACTCGGCCTACCGGGCCCGGTTGTCCGAGTTCCAAAAGACCATCTTCAGTCCCGAGCGGTTGGCCGCGCAGGTGGACCTTGTGGCCGCAACGATCCGCAACGCCGTGCGCGACGAGGGCGCGGACAAGCTTGAGCGTTTTGAAAAGGTGGTCGCCGGCGAAGCGGTCCAGCCCGGCGGTGGCGGCGGCGGACACGGCTTCGGAGGCTTCGGGGCTCCGGTCAAACCCATCAAGGGCTTCGTCAAGATTCGGCACGACAGCGTCGCCCGGCAACTTGCAGGCGCGTCCAAGGGCCTGGTGGTCGAGCCCATGGGAATGCGCGGCGGGCGGATGGCCTTCGGGCTCGGGAACGGACTCGCCACGGAGCTGCTGAAGGTCGCCGACAAGAACGCCGACCAGAAGCTCACGGCCGATGAGCTGCGGGCCGCAACCAGCGTGTGGTTCGGCGAGTTCGACAAGGCCGGCACCGGTAAACTCACCGTGGAGCAGCTGACGTCCGGACTGGGCGCGAAGCTGCCCAAGCCAAACTTCGGCGGCCCGCCACCCGGCCAGTAGGATCTTCGAGGTGAGCAAACCGAAAATTGCCTTCCAGCGTCTCGGTGATTGACGGGTGGGGGTGTCATCGTGAACTTATCAGGCATGACCCCGAGCGACCCATCCTCCAACATACTCACGTCCTCCCGTCGGGACTTCCTCAAGACCACCACGAAGCTGGCCGCCGTGTCCGCTCTCGCGGGCGTGGTGCTTCCCCATGTGCACGCCCAGAGCGGCAACGAGATCAGGGTCGCCCTGATCGGCTGCGGCGGGCGTGGCGGCGGTGCCGCTTCGAACGCCCTTTCGGTCAAGACGGGCCCGATGAAGCTCGTCGCCATGGCCGACGTCTTCGAGAGCAAGCTGAACGCCGCCTACCGGGGCCTCAAAAACAAACACGGCGACAGCGTGGACGTGCCGGAGGACCGGAAGTTCCTCGGTTTCGACGCCTACAAGAAGGCCATGGACTGCCTGCGGCCCGGCGACATCGCGATCTTCACCACGCCGCTCGCCTTCCGCTGGGTCCACTTCACCTACGCGATCGAGAAGAAGTTGAACGTCTTCATGGAAAAACCCCTGACGGCCGATGGACCGACCTCGCGTCGGATGATCAAGCTCGGGGAAGAGGCGTCGGCCAAGAACCTCAAGGTCGGCGTCGGATTGATGTCCCGCCACAGCCGCGCGTTGCAGGAGCTGCATAAACGCATCCAGGACGGGCAGCTCGGCGAAATCCTCCTGATGCGCGGCTACCGCATGGCTGGCCCCCTCGGATCGGCCTTCTCGTTGCCGAACCCCGGCCCGATGAGCGACCTGATGTATCAGATCAGCAAGTTCCACAGCTTCATCTGGCTGAGCGGCGGCTGCTTCAGCGACTTCTACATCCACCACATCGACCATCTCTGCTGGATGAAGAACGCTTGGCCCGTCAAGGCGCAGGCGCTCGGTGGGCGCCACTACCGCAAGAGCCCTTCGGGTGTCGACTACATCGACCAGAACTTCGACTCGTATGCGGTCGAATACACCTTCGCCGACGGCGGGAAGATGTATATGGACGGCCGCTGCGTGACGGGCTGCAACGACATGTATTTCAGCCACGTCCACGGCACCAAGGGCATGGCCATCGCCTCCAAAAACAGCGACTGCGGCCTGCCTTCCAGCATCTACTCCACCCAGATGCCGACCCGCGCCAGCCAGCTCTGGGAATCCGTCGTCAAACCCGACGAACGCGATCCATACCAGAACGAATGGAACGCCCTCACCGAGGCCATCCGCAACGACAAGCCCTACAACGAGGTGAAACGCGGGGTTGAGGCCAGCATCGCGACGTCCATGGGCCGCTTCGCCGCGCACACCGGCCAGGAAGTGACCTGGGACGACTACTACAACCACGACATCGAATACGCCCCAGGCGCGGACAAGCTGACGATGGACGGCCCCTCTCCGCTGCTGGCGGACACGAATGGCCGCTATCCGATCCCCGAGCCGGGGATCAAGCGCGACCGCGAATACTGAGCGGTCTGGAGTTGAACTCAGAATCCCCGGCGCAGGTTGCTGTGCCGGGGATTTTTCTTTTACGGATTGATTCCCGCAGTCAGCGCCGTCGCCCAATTGTCACTGTGCGTTGACGGGCACAGGACAGTCATGGGTTGACTCTTGGGAATGGTTCCATGACAACCGAACGCACCCCAAGAAGACGTTCCGCACTTCGCGGGTTCTGGGCATTTAGGGAAACCAAAACTCAACACCACAAGATTGATGAAACGACTGTCCCTCATCCT
>JAYTUE010000253.1:0-14420 GCA_043744715.1 Verrucomicrobiota bacterium
GAGCGGCTTGAACGGCGCTGCTTCCTGGGAGACGGCGAAGCAGACGAGGACGCGCTTCATTTGATGCCGGCGAGCCGTTCGCGCCAGACGCGGTGGAGCTCCACCGTGGCGCGGACATCGCGGAGGCAATACTCGGCGATCTCACGCTGGCGGCCCTGGGCGAGCATCTCGGGAACCTGGTATCCGCTCACGCCATGGGCCTTGGGGGAATCGATGCCGAAGGCCTTGCAGTAGAAATCGAGGTTGAACTTCCGCGCGGCGCCGTCGCGGCCGCTGACGTTGTAGAAGGTCAGTTGTTCCGCGAGGTCGCAGTGGGGTTCGGTCGTGTAGCGGTAGCCCAGCCAGTCCTTGCGGCTGATGGGGACGTTGAGCACGGCGGAGCGCAGGTAGAGGAAGGGAACGTCGAAGCCGCGGCCGTTGAACGTCACGATTCCGTCATAGTGTTTCGCGACATCCCAGAACGCGGTGAGCATCTCCGATTCATCCATGCAGGGGACGAACTTGACCGCGCCGGGTTCCTCTTCGCCTTCCTCGTAGTCCTCGGCGAGATACAGGACCTGGCCCTTGCCCGAGTCGGTGTTGAGCATTCCGATGCAGACGACCTGGGCTGTGAGCGGCCACAGGCTGAAGAGGCGCGCGATCTCCTCGCGCTTCTGCTGGCGTTCGACGTCGTCTGGAATCTTTCCCGCTTCGCGAAAAAGGTATTCCTGTTGGACGTCGTCGAAAACTTCGGGAGGGAGGCCGGCCGTTTCTATGTCGAAGACCAAGGTGGCCATGGGGAGGGAACGAAATTGTTTGGGGGCCTGAAGGATGAACTCCCGACGGACCTTGTGGCGCGGGAGTTCATCCTACGTAGGCGGGACTGAAACTACTTCTTCTTGGAAGCGGCCTTCTTAACGGCCTTCTTCGCTGCTTTCTTCTTTGCTGGCATCGAGGAGTCACCCCCTTCCGGGTTTTGTTGTTTGAAAAGTTGGGCTTTGACGACGACTACGTGACAAAGATGTGGCGTGTTTTCAACCTGTTTCGCAGGAAACGAGAAGAAATCTTTGACACGTTGTTCACGGCTCGGTGTTGAGTCGGAAAAATGTCGGAGCGTTTGTGGATGATTTCGGAAGCGTCACGCCGCCGTTTTGCGATGTCGCGGTGAACCAGGGAACCACTTCGCGCCAAGTGACGAGGTTGCTGCTGGACTGGAGCTGGTATCTGCGTCCGTTTATCTGCGGCCAGTCCACGCGGATCGTTCCGCTCAACAGGGGCCGTGCTGAAACTCTCAACACCGATGCGGCGTTCGTCGGGCTCGTGCCCGAGAGGAACTCGAAGTAGTCGCTCATTCCATCGCCATCCGTGTCGGTGAATCTTGTCCGCGACGGAGAGACTTGTCCGAAGATGCGCTGCTCCCAGATGTCGGAGATGCCGTTGTTGTTCGCGTCGGTGAACGTGTAGTTGCCGGCCACGTCGACCATCGAAGGAGAGCTCAAGACGTTGGTGGCCGTGGGAGGCGTGGTGTAGTCGGTGACGGGATTCCAGACGACGGTGTAGGTGCCGAGGGGAAGATTCGTCACGGTTACAAGCTTGCCTGAATGAGTTCCCGAGACCGGGCCGGCGATGATGAACGAGGCCTGCGCGAGATTGTTCGAGACGCGCAATCCGCCGAGCACCTGGGTGTTCATCGTCACGCTGACATCGTCGATGATCCATCCGTCGAACGGCTGCGGGCTGTCGAAGTTGAAGGAGATGAGCTGATAGTAGAACACCACGTAGACCAGCTTGCCGATGTAGGGCGTGAGGTCGAACTCCGCCTGTTCCCAGCCCGCCGAGACTTCGTCCACCCCATAGGTTCCGATGGGAATCGGCCTGGGCGAATCTTCCGTCACGACCATCACCTGGCCGCCGTGCGAAATGTCGAAGTCGCCCTGGAGTCTGAAGTTGTAGTTGTGCCAGAAGCGCAGCGTCGCGCGGTTTCCCCCGGAGAGGAACATCGCCGGACCGATGAGGAAGGTCTGGGCGAATCCGCCGCTTTGCCGGCGCAGGTTCGTGCCCCATGCGTTCGTGGGAGAATGGGCCTGCGTCGCGAGTCCGTTGGCGGGAACGCCCCGCATCCAATCGAGTTCGTTCCCTTCGCCGCTGAACACGGTCCAGTTGGTGGAGGCGGTTTCAAAGTTGTCCGAGAAGGGCGGCGAGAGCGGTCGTTGGGTGCGGAAGCTGTAGAACTGCCCGTTGTTGTCGTCCTCGGCGATGTTGCCGGCGAGGTCCTGGCTGACGACCTTGTAGTAGTAGATCCTGTCCGGCTGGAGACCTTTCAACTTCAGTGCCTGAAGGTCGCCCGGCACCTCGCTGTAGGCGGATCGGCCGAGGAATTTCGATTCGCCGAAGAGCACGAGGCCATCGGTGAACTCGGACGTCTCCCACGTCACCGTCGCCTCGGTGTAGGTGGATTGGGCGACGACGTTGGAGATGACCGGAGACTGCGTGTCGATGACGGCTGTGCCGACGGAAGTCCGGAGACCGTTCGGCCCGGCTTCCTGATACGTCGCGGTCAACAGGTCGCCATGTTTCACGCGGAAGTAGTTCGTGGACGGAGGGGCGTTGGTCCGGGCCAGCTCGGCGGTTCCGCGGAAGACTCCGGGACGCACCGTCTCCGTGAGGCGCACGGAGCGGACGGATGGTTCGGTCGTCGTGCTGATCGACGCGTAGACCTCGCCAGAGCCCTTCAGATCGCTGTCGGCTATCTCCAACGTGGCCAATCCCGGCGTGGTGTATGCCGACCTGTCCAAGGCCAGGGAACCCACGCCGTTCAACCCGGGAGCAAGGAATGAAATGATGTTCTGGAGCAATTGCCGGCGGTTGTTGGGCGAAAGCCCGGTCGTCGGCACCGCATCGAGGGGAAAGCTCAGGAACACCATGCGGTATTTGCTGTCCTGACCAACCCGTGGATACCGGACACCCGCTGCCAGCCCGCTCGTCGGCTCGATCAAGACCGGAGCCGCATCGGCCATGGGCAGGAACACTTCGGAGACATCCGTCTGGAGACCGATCAGATCCTTCCCCTCACAAACGAAGGCGGAATAGTCCAGCGTGACGGACATTCCCCGGGTCATGGGATCGCTCTCCACGCCATCCACCTCGGGCACGCCGGCGTCGGCAGTGTAGGAGGCCACATGCAGGTAGTTGCTGCGGAACCACCCCAGGTTCGCCTGATCGAGGTTGAACAGGGCCTGCATGGACGAAGCGAAGAGGCTGCCCCCTGAACTGAGATAGTTCGTCAGGGCGGTGAGTTCCGTCGGCGACCAGGTGGCGAATACATCCGGCAAGTGCCAGACGACGATCGGATACGGTGCCAGGTCGCGGAATGCCGGTGATGCGCCCCTCGCCTTCACATCCCAGACGGTGTAGCCGATGCCGATCTCATTGAGCGTATTCGTCCAGCCCGAGAGAGGAATGGGAGGACAACCCAATACGTTCAGGAATTCATTGTCCGTCCCGTAGCTGTCGACCACGAGGATCGGCGGCGGTGTCAGGGCGATGAAACTGAAGAGCACGCCGCCGTTGTTGTTCGTGGTCCGGTTCCCGGCGTGGTCGGTGGCGGCGATGGCGAAGCGGTAGGTGCGTCCGCCGAGCAGGTTGGTGAGTTCCAGCGAGATGTTGGTCTGGAACTTTGGTTGCGAAACGGTGAAGGGGATCAGGCTGTTGGTTCCGAAGAACACCGTCGGCTTGGCCTCCTCGGAGGAGGAGAATTCGACGAACGTCCGCCCAAAGCGGTTGGTGACGGTAGGAGTGCTCAGGATCGGTCCGATGAAATCCGCCACCGCCGTGGCCGTGAGCGTGAGGGGTGGTGAACCGTAGGTGAAGCTGGCCTGGATCAAGGAGCCGTGGGCCACTTGGAGCCTGCCATCGGCTGAGGCTGCGCCGCTCGCGGTGAGGACGGCCCCGGTGAAGACGCCGGCGTTGCCGAACGGACGCAATATCACAGGCTCGCCCGTCGGCTCGATCGAACTGGTGAGCGTGGCCAACACGGCGGGGGTTCCCGCAAGATCCGGTTTGAAGAGCCGGATGTTCACCAGATCACCGGCCCGGTAGGCGGGCTTGTCGAGGATCAGCACCGCCTCGCCGGGGAGGGGCATGTCGCCGGAGACGACGAGGGCGAAGTCCTGGTCGAAGTCCGGGGTTTCCCGGCGGGCATCTTCGGAGACGCTGCGTGCGATGATCCGCACGATGTATTCGCCGGCCTCGGGCTGGGCGATGTGGACGCCTTCGACGTTGTTGATCGTGTCGAAGGCGTCCACATCGGAAACCGATTCGCCATTGTCGAACTGGTTGCCGTGGTAGACCACGCCGCTGGGGGAAATAACCTCAAGATCGAGATCGTTGACCAGCGCCGGCAAGGCGGCGGGAAGGCCGGGAACATCCGTGTAGACCAGCGTGATCTTCAGGGGCTCGTTGGCGGATCGCACGACCACGCGGTGCTCATAGGTCTGGCCGGTGAAGAGCAGGTTGGTCTGGTCAATGAACTCGTGGAGGCGCCCGCTGGCGATGAGGTTGTAGAGATCCACGCGGCCCCAGCCTTCATCGTTGTTCGGCACGGGCGGCGTGTCCTGGAAGAACTGGGCCAGCTCGGCATCATAGAAGACGCCGAGATCCCAGGCGGAGTTGATCAGCGCGGCCTTGACGAGGGCGGGGGAGGGCGTCCGGCCGTTGTGGGTCTCCCGGTAGTATTGGACGAAGACGGCGGCGGCTCCGGAAGCGTGCGGGCCCGCCTGGCTGGTGCCGCCTTGATATTGGTAGTTGGGGGAGATGCCGCCCCAGGCGTTCTCGTCCGTTGCCCCGTAGGATTGAAGGGAGGAGATCCAGGTGCCCGGAGCGCAGATGTCGGGCTTGATGCGTCCATCCTCGCAGGGCCCGCGGCTGGAGAAGTCCGCCATCACCTCCGAGCCGGAGGCGTAGAGGATGAATTCCGTCCGATTGTTCTCCGAAGCGCCCGTCGCGATGACGTTCTTCCCCACTGCGGGTGAATTGATGGTGCGTGACCCCGGGCCGGAGTTGCCGGCGGAGAATTCCAGGATGTAGGGCTGGTCGCCGGCCACGAGGTTGTTGCCATCGCGCACGAACCCGTCGAACTCGGCCGCGCTGATGTCGTAGCGTCCCTGGACCTCGTCGCCCCAGCTGTTGGATCCGATGACGGCCCCGTTCTCCATGGCTTCGCGGACGAGCCGTGCGTAGTTGTTGTCGAGCAGGGTGTATCCTCCGAGGTCGTCGAAGATGCGCTGGGCGACGATGTGGGAGCGTGGCGCGACACCCATGCCGTAGAGGTATCCTCGGTCGTCCTTTTCACCCGTGGCTCCATCCCCCGCGATGATGCCGGTGACATGGGTGCCGTGGCCGTGGCCATCGGAAGCGTCCTCCAAGTTTCCGTAGAAGAGGAAGGCATCCACTCGGCCCTTCAGGTCCGGATGCATGGTCGCGGCATCGCCCAGGTTCAATCCGCTGTCAGCCACGGCCACCGTCACGCCGCTGCCGTCGAAGCCGAGCTGGTTCACATACGAAGGCGTTCCCGGGGTTCCGTCGTCGCCGCCGACGATCTTCGAGGCGATTTCGTCGAAGAGCTTCGGCTTCGGCGTCGGTTCGATCCAGAGGACCGCTTCGGATTTCGCCAGTTCCGCGAGCTGCCGGCCGGTGATCGTGGCGCGGAGTGTTTCGCCCCAGCTGTTGGTGGAACGGCCGGGAATGGTTTTTAACGTCCGGTAGATCTGAAGTTTTTCCTGGGTCGTGGCCTTCGGTGAAACCATGAACCTCACTTCGCGAGTGGCCGAGGGTCCGAAGATGTCGAGGCTCTTCAGGATCTTGTGCTCGGGACGGTAGCGGCCGATCCAGCCGACAAACGGCATGGCCGCCACTTGCGACATCGAAAGGCCGTTGAGCTTCACGATGAAGGCATCGTGGGGAATGTGGCGGACCAGTTCGAGGTGGTGGGCATCCAAAAACTGGCGCCATGGCGGCTGCATGGGTCCGGTGAATTGAACGACGAAGAGTCCGTTGGTGGCCATTGATCCCGACGCGCTGGCGCTTAATTCGGCGACGAACTGGGCCCTGGGCGGGGGCGTGATCTCGTCGTTGCGGAGGCGGATCGTGCGTGGACGATCAAAGGCGGCGTGGACGGGTTGGGATGCAAGGCAGAGCCAGACGGCAAAGCACAAAAGGAGCCGGCGGGGATTCACGAGCAGAAGCTAGACCTGATCCTGAACCCCCACAAGGCGGCTATTCTACGGGGCCGGGGCCGTTTGTCAGGACAGCGTATGTCCTCTAGGCTTCTTTAGGTTTGGTCCAGCAAAAGGAAACCTATGATCAAACGCCAACAGCTGGAATTCGGAATAGTGCGCCGCAAGGAAGCCCATGGGCATTCACCCAAAGGAGTCTCCCGCTCGCGGGCCCAGTGGTGGTTCGAGCAGATGAAGGAAGCGGTCGGGCGGGCTCCGCAAGGCGGCCACATCATGTCGCACCTTGAACGGTTCGGGGGATGATCACGGTCACAACTGACGGTTGTTCGCAAACTCCGCCGGGGGTTTTCAAAACCGAGGATGGTGTTGGCCGCGGTTCATGCCATGATCCTCACCGCGATATGAAACTCTCCAGAAGCAAAGCACCCGCACCCGCCCAGGAGACCTACCGGCGCGTCCAATTGGAGTTCGTCGATCCCAACGCGCGGATGGTCTGCGTCGCCGGCACGTTCAATGACTGGAATCAAACAGCCATCGAGATGGTTTCGATGGGCGCAGGCCGGTGGTGGAAGGAGCTGATGCTGCCGCCGGGCGAACACCAATACCGGTTCATCGTCGACGACATCTGGGTCGACGATCCTGCGGCCACCGAGTATGCTGAGAACGACTTGGGCGGACGGAATGCGATCATCCGCGTGGCGCCCTTTGCCTGAATCTCTGTTGGTCTCCCAAGCTTTTGCCTTGGCAGGCCGACTTTCCTCTGGCACGTCAACTACCCGTGAACAGCGCCGTCAACATGTTGAACCGAGTCGAACCCGCAGCCGCGGGCCGGATCAGCATCATTGGTGGAATCATCATTGGAAGCCCCCAACGCCGGAGCTGAACGAGTTTTGAATTTTTGAAACCCCCGTTCCGCGAACCGGAACGGGGGTTTCGTTTTTCTCCATCTGTGGTTAAACACCCAAGCACTCCATGAAATCCAAAGTCGAAATCTACGACACGACCCTCCGCGACGGCGCGCAGGCCGAAGGCATCAACTTCTCGCTGGCCGACAAGCTCCGCATCGCCGAGCGCCTCGACCAGTTCGGCGTGCACTACATCGAGGGTGGTTGGCCGGGATCCAATCCAAAGGACATGGAGTTCTTCCAGCAGGCGGCCAAGCGGAAATGGAATAATGCCAAGATCGCCAGCTTCGGCTTCACCCGGAAGAAGGGCGTCGCCGTGGAGGATGACCCTCAGATCCGGATGTTGCTGGATGCGAAGACGCCGGTCATCACCATCGTTGGCAAGACTTGGCTCCTGCATGTCACCGAGGTGCTGCGCGTGAAGCCGGACGAAAACCTCGCCATGATCACGGACACGATCCGCTTCCTGAAAGACCAGGGAAAGATCGTGGTCTATGACGCCGAGCACAGCTTCGACGGCTTCAAGGACGAGCCCGAATACGCCCTCGCCACCTGGCAGGCCGCCGAGAAGGCCGGTGCCGACGTCATCTGCCTCTGCGAGACCAACGGCGGCGCGTTGCCCAGCGAGATCAGCCGCATCGTCACCTTCGCCAAGGGTAGGCTGAATGCCCGCCTCGGCATCCACACGCACAACGACTGCGGCTTCGGCCTGGCCAACGGCATCGCCGGTCTCGAAGCGGGGGCGGACCACATCCAAGGCACGATCAACGGCTACGGCGAACGCACCGGGAACTGCAACCTGATCAGCGTCATCGCGACCGTCGCCCTCAAGATGGGCCGCGTCGGTGTGCCCGAGAAATCCCTGCCAAAGCTGAAGGAACTTTCCGAGTTCGTGGACGAGGTCGCCAACGTCCGCCACGACACCCGCCAGCCGTGGGTTGGCCAGACCGCGTTCGCACACAAGGGCGGCATCCACGTCCACGCCATCGAGCGTGTGGCCCGCAGCTACGAGCACATCAAGCCTGAGTTGGTGGGTAACCACCGCCGCGTGCTCGTCAGCGACATGTCCGGCCGGACGAACATCCTGCTCAAGGCGGCGGAGCTTGGCTTCAAGCTCACGAGCGATGCCGAGGAGACCCGCGCCATAACGACGAAGGTGAAGGAGCTGGAATCCGCGGGCTACGAATACGAGGCCGCCGAAGCGTCGCTCGCCCTGCTCATCCGCGGAGTGATAGACCACAATCCAGAGTTGTTTTTCACCGTGGATTCCTACCATGTCTCCATGCGCGGCGACGGTGACTCGTCCACCTGCGAAGCCACGGTAAAAGTGCGTGTGGGCGACAAGGTCCATCACACCGTGGCGGAAGGCGACGGCCCCGTGAACGCCCTCGATGGCGCGTTGCGTTCGGCGCTCGGAAAGTCGTTCCCGGCTCTCAAGAAGATCACCCTCACGGACTACAAGGTCCGCATCCTCGACGGCGTGGCCGGCACCGCCGCCAAGACCCGTGTGCTCATCACCAGCACCGACGGCAAACGCGAGTGGGGCACTGTCGGCGTAAGCGAGAACATCATCACCGCCAGTCTCCAGGCGCTCGTGGACTCGATGGAGTATGCCCTGCTGGAAAAGTAGCCGCCAAATGATGGACCACACCGGTGGCGCTCAATGGCTCGCTGTGCCGAGCGCCGCCGGTAAACCATGGTTTCGTTGACGAAAATCTGGCGAGCCTCAGCAGCTCGTGGGCACTTTCTGCAGCACTTCGACGCAGTGGGGAATCGCGCCGGCCACGAAGCCGAGGCACTCGACCGCGCCGCTAGGTTTTCCTGGCAGGCAGACGACCAAGGTCGAGCCGACGACGGCGGCCAGACTGCGCGACAGGATGGCGTTCTTCGTGATCTTCATCGATTCGGCCCGCATGACTTCGCCGAAGCCCGGCAGTTCGCGGATCGCGATCTCGCGGACGGATTCGGGCGTGACATCGCGCAGGGCCACGCCTGTGCCGCCTGTGGTGAGGACGAGGTTGCAGCCCTGGTTGATCTGCTCGCGGATGGCGCGTTGGATTTCGCGTTTCTCGTCGGGCACGAGCGCTTCGGCGGCTACCTTCCAGCCGTGACCCATGGCGGCCGCCTTCACGGCAGGCCCGCCAAGATCATCGTAGAGGCCCTTCGACGCACGGTCGGATATGGTGATGATGCCGCATTGGATCTGCATGGAGAAAACCGTGCCTGTTTCCTCCGGGATGGGAAAGACCCGAGCCATCTGGTAAACCGGGAACGAGCCTTGGGTCTCTGGATTACCTCCGCGCAGCGATCAATCTCCCACAGTTTTTCCTCAACAAAGACTGAAGAACGCCGAAACATTGTCCGATGGATTTGATCAGCGTCATCGTGCCTTGCTACAAGGTGGAGCAGTTTCTCAATCAGGCGATTGAGAGCGTGCTGGAACAGACCCATCAGAACTGGGAGCTCATCCTTGTGGATGACGAAAGCCCGGATGGGTGTCTGGCCATCATGGAGGAATATGTCCGGAAGGATTCCCGGATTCGCTTCCTCACTCGGCCCAATGGCGGAGTCGCTGCCGCGCGTAACACGGGCTTCAACGCCTCCACCGTTTTCTCGGAGTTCATCGTCTTCCTGGATTCCGATGATGTTCTTATGCCGACGGCCCTCGAAGAAATGTCGGGATACCTCCGCTCAAACCCGTGCGTCGGCGCCGTTGTTTGTGAGATGTCCGAGATCGACGAAGGGGGCCGAAGCCTCGGGAACCGCCGGAAGAGCCGTTGGGCTCGGGGGTTGTTTTTGCCGAGAAAGCTCAAGCCTTCGGAACCCTTCACCCCGTTCCTCACATTCTTCTGCGGCACCGGCCAGGGCCCGCACGCGATGCATAGGCGATCCGCTTTCGAGGCCACTGGAGGATGGGACGAAAGCTTCCGACGACAGCAGGATACCGACCTCTTTTGCAGGCTCTCGCTCATCGCCCCGATCCACTTTCTTGACCGCCGCTTATACCACTACAGGAAATGGAATGGCCAAGCGGTCAACAACGCGGCCGAGATCGGCCATTTCAACCAGCAGTTTCGAAAGAAGTGGGATCTGGTCGTTGGAAAGACGCCCGAACAAAAGAGGCTGTTGTCAGAGGCTCGGTTCTTCTACTGGCATGTCTTCTATCCATGCCATGAGTTGAAGGTGGTTCTCTGCTGTTTGCCAAAATTGTTGCGTAATCCAAACCTTGGTGTGGCTGGCTGGCTGTGGAAGCTCGTCTGGAGTGGGCTGACCTGTCTTTTATTGGGTAGCCCTCACTTGCGGTCCCAAATGCAGGAAAATTTTAGGCGATCCCCACATTACGTGGCCAGGGAGGATTAGCAGCCCGTCAAAGAAGCCCCATCCCAGCCGCGTGAGGGCACGCGGCCTACAAAAACTATCGGGAATCACCTTGGTCTTGTAGGCCCGGTCCCCTGACCGGGTGTTCTTTGACGGGCTGTTAGCAGATGCAGATCCTTGGCGGCGGCGGTAGAGGCCCCTCAGTTTTCGAGTGCTCCAAGGTCGGCCTTGGTCTTCGACACAAGCCGCACGCCGCCGATGACCATCTGTTTGTCCACCGCCTTGCACATGTCGTAGATGGTGAGGGCGGCAATGGAGACTGCCGTGAGCGCCTCCATCTCCACGCCGGTCTGGGCGGTGATCTTGGACGAGGCGGTGACGATGATGCGGTCCCGAGTTGCCGGGATCTCGAACTGCACTTCGCAATGGGTGATCGGCAGCGGATGGCACAACGGGATGAGTTCTCCCGTGCGCTTGGCCGCCATGATTCCCGCAATGCGGGCCGTGGCCAACACGTTGCCCTTGGCGATCTGGTTGGACTCGACCAACTCCAGTGTCGCGGCCTGGACTTGGATTTCGCCACGGGCGACGGCTTCGCGCAGGCTCAGCTTCTTGGCCGAAACATCCACCATGGCGGCCTGTCCCGAGGCGTCGATATGGGTCAATTGCATGGTCGGAGTGTTGTTGGTCGAGGGCGAGTTGTCAGTTGCTGGATGAACCGGTGGCTGATTGGAGACAGGCCATTCAGGAAAACCGGTGCTCGACGACACCTCCGGATGGCGATGTGATCAAGGTCATGCACTTCCCCTCTGTTTCCCTGACAGCCGGAATTCTTTCCCTCGCCAGCGCCCCGCTTTTTGCGGCTGAGCCGCCTGAGCCGAAGTTCCGGGCGGTCACCATAGATTCGGCCATCCAGATCGGCTACGGCGTGGCCGTGGCTGACGTCGACGGCGACAAGAGGCCGGACATCGTCCTCTGCGACAAGAACCAGATCGTCTGGTATCAGAATCCCGGATGGCAGAAGCACGTCATCGCGGAAAACCTGACCAAGCTCGACCATGTTTGCATCGCCGTGCGTGACATTGACGGCGACGGCAAGGCAGAGATCGCCGTGGGAGCTGGTTGGAACCCGTCGGACACCGTCAACAGCGGCGCGCTCATCTACCTCATCCCGCCCAAGGACCGCACGCAGCGTTGGGAACCGGTCACGCTTCCCCATGATCCGACGATCCACCGCATCCGCTGGGCACGGACGTGGCAGAACGCCTTCTCCCTGATTTCTGTTCCACTACACGGGCGGGGGAACAATGCGGCCAAAGGCGAAGGCGATGGGGTGAAGATCACCCGCCTGACTCCTCCAACGGATCCTCGGGGCGAATGGAAAACCGAAGTCCTGAACAACGAGTGGCACAAGACCCACAACTTCGACCCCGTGAACTGGGACGGCGACGTGGCGGACGAGCTGCTCGTGGCGTCGAAGGAAGGAGCCTTTGTTCTCAACTGGTCGCAGGAAAAGAACGGCTATTCGGCCGAGCAACTCGCCGACTCTGAGAACGGGGGATTTGGCGAAATCCGTCTCGGAAAGTTAGCCGACGGCAGTCGGTTCGTGGCGGGCATTTCGCCGATGCACGGGAACACGGCCGTGGTGCTGACGCCTCCGGTGTCCGGGAACGGGCTTTGGAAACGAACTGTGATCGACGAGGGCATCGTCGACGGACATGCCGTGGCCTGCGGTGATCTGCTGAAGACGGGAAGCGACCAGATCGTCGTCGGTTGGAGGGCGATGAGCCGTGCGGGTGCCAAGGTGGGCATCAAGCTCTACACCGCGATCGCCCCAGGTTCCGGCAAATGGAGAACAACCGTCGTCGATGACAATACGATGGCCTGCGAGGACCTATGTCTCGCCGATCTCGATGGTGACGGGAAGCTGGACATCATCGCGGCCGGCCGGGGAACGAAGAATGTGAAGGTCTATTTCAATGAGACAAAATAGGCGTGGGCCAGGTTTCTGAGCGCCTTACCGGTCGGATAATTCTTTGTGCCCGTGGGGCATGCATCGGATACGGGTGGATAAAAAAACACCGGAGACGTGAGTCTCCGGTGTTTTCGAAAAAAGATGCAGCAGGGCAATTACGCAACCTGAGCGGTCTTGCGGCGGCGGAGGACGATGAGTCCACCGACGAGCGCGAAGACACCAGCGGAGATGCCGGTGGAAACTTCGGGGACGGAAGGGTCAGGAACCTGGCGCTGGGTGTCGAAGGTGATGTAATCAACTCCGAAGTCGTTGCCCGAAGCCGACGTATCGCTGTTTAAGATCGAGACCGTCGCATTCAAAGCACCAAGCTGGGCAAAGGCAGAAACGGATTGAGGAACCCACACTCCGACCAAGGTGGGAGTAAACACTGCACTTGAAATCAATGGTCCGATAGTAACGGTGCCCGCAAGGTCAGAGTAGAATTGGACGGTGAACGTCAGATCAGGCCTGTTTGCTATAGTGGACGGGAACAGCGAGGTCAGATTGGAGTCGAAGAAGTATTGCTGGTTGCCGATGACGGGGATGAGGGATCTCCGGAAAGCAACTGCGCCAGGAGTTTGGGAACCGTTCACGGCGAGGAACATCTGGCCGTTGAGCGCGGAGGTGGTGACGGTGGTGGGCGGGCCCCAGAGGGAATGAACGCTCGTGGAGGTGGCTACTTCAGCGAGAGTTCCTTCACCCCAGAGTGATCCAACTCCAGGGTTGGGGCTGAAAGGCGTGTTGACGTAGGTGTATCCCGGGTGGGTGAAGGTCTGGGTGCCCGAAGGTTCGCCATTGCCTTGGACTTCGAAATTCTCGATGACCAGGGGGACGGCCTGAGATGAGGTGGCTCCGACGAGCCCGAGTGCGAGGAGACTAGCTCCGATAGAGTTTTTGATCATAATCTAGAGGGATGTTGTGATGGATCTGAACTGCGAGAGGTTTTTAGCGGATGAGAGAACGGAGTGCAAACAAAATGTCTCACATGTAGGCGTGGAGTGTTACGGAAAGTGATGTCCGAACAGCTAAAGTGGGTGAATTAACCAAAGAAATTGATGTTTCTGTGGCTCTTTTAATTTTTATTTAAAAGTGTCAAGTTTTGAGTCGAATGCACTCTTTTTTGTTTTTTGAGAGTTGGTTGCCGGCTTACGAAGCGCCTGCGTTGATTTTGATCGAGATTTTGGAACAGCCTTTGCGGAGGATGCAGATCCCTGTTTTGAAGGAAGGGAGTTGCACCCATTCCGTCAGTTTAAGGTCATGGTTTATATCCAATTTCCTCAGCAAATGGAGGTGTTTTATCGGAATCTGCAAAGGCTGAATCAGGCTCCCATTCACCCGATCCTGATCTTTTCTCCGAGGCGATATTCTCAAAAATGGATACCTTGCCGACTTTCCCTTGCCCGCTTGGATGGGAACTAGTTGGCTATCCAAGGGGGGCTTGTTTCAAAATTGAGGCGAAAACTGTCCCGAAGTTGCGGAATCACTTCGATGGCAGAACATTTCCAGTGGTTATCTTCACTTGGGTTTTCAAGACCCAGCCGTCCTGGCCATCCAGATCACGAACCTTGAACCAGGCATCCTTGTCGTCGACGACGGTCAGTTCGATTCCGTCAGCCGGCGTGAAGACGGCTGCGGATTCGTCCACCGGGCCGCGGCGGACCACAGCTTCAGGGGTGATGATGACGACGCGGCGAACGATGAGTTGATCCCAAGCCACGGCGGCGGCCCCCGTTGAAAGCAGCAGGGCGACCGATCCCACGGCAACGAGAGGGCCCTTCAGCCTGCCTGCGAATGAAGGATTCATCTCTCCGCTGGCTTTGAGGAGAAACCAGACGAAGGCAGCCATTCCCGCCAACAAGGCCCAGGTGTTGAGCGGGACGCGGCCGAGCACATCGACCACGGATTCCTGCACGCTCGCGCCCGACTTCAGCCGGGCAATGCGGAGGTTGTTGGCGATTTCCGAGTCATTGG
>JAYTUE010000254.1:0-3603 GCA_043744715.1 Verrucomicrobiota bacterium
CTTTCCCACCGACGGCATGGGCCACGAGGAGAAGCTCATGAGCCTCCGTGGAAACAGCATCCACCTCTGCCGCGCCACGGTGCACCACGAGCTGATTCCCGGGCACCATCTCCAGCTCTTCATGGCGGCGCGTTTCCGCACGCACCGGGCCGAGTTCCGCACGCCGTTCCTGGTCGAAGGCTGGGCGCTCTACTGGGAAATGCTGCTGTGGGATCTGGGCTTCCCCAAGACTCCGGAAGACCGGGTCGGGATGCTCTTCTGGCGTTCGCACCGCTGCGCCCGGATCATCTTCTCGCTGAAGTTCCACCTCGGCCAGATGACCGCCCCGCAGGCCATAGACTTCCTCGTGGAGCGCGTCGGCCACGAGCGCCGCAACGCCACCGGCGAAGTCCGCCGCTCCGTCGCGGGGGACTACGGCCCCCTATATCAAGCCGCCTACATGCTCGGCGGTCTCCAGATCCGCGGACTGCGGAAGGAGCTGGTCGAGACAGGCAAGATGACCGACCGCGACTTCCACGACGCGATCCTCCGCGAGAACGCCATCCCCATCGAATTCATCCGCGCCAGCCTCGGCGGCCAGACGCTGACGAAGGACTTCGGGTCGCAGTGGCGGTTCTACGATGTGAAGTGACCGGTGCTCGCGCGCGAACGTGGTAGACCCGTTTCGCATTGCCCGGGAAATGCGCCTTCTTCGGCGGAGACCCCTTACCACTCCGTCTCCACGTAGTCCTTGAGGAACTTGCCCCAGACGTGGCGGCCCGTGTTGATGCCGTCGATGATGGGGTCGACGATGCGCGCGGCGCCGTCGACGATGTCCAGCGGGGGGTGGAAGCGGTGCTCCTTCACCTTGCGCTCGGCGATCTGCACCGGGTCCTCGTCCGTCACCCAGCCCGTGTCCACCGCGTTCATGTGGATGCCGTCGCCGTGGTAGTCGGCCGCGGCGGTGCGGGTCATCATGTTGAGCGCAGCCTTGGCCATGTTCGTGTGAGGATGCCGCGTGGTCTTGAACTTCCGGTAGAACTGCCCCTCCACGGCCGAGACGTTGACGATGTGCTTGTCGCGCCCGGGCGTCCGGAGCATGAGCGGCTTGAGCCGGGCGTTGAGCACGAAGGGCGCGACGGCGTTGACGAGCTGGACTTCCAGCAGTTCGACGGTCGGCACCTCGGCCATGAGGAACCGCCACGAGTTGCGGTCGCGCAGGTCGACCTGTTGCAGGTCCTGGTCGAGCCGGCCCTGCGGGAACAATCCCTTCTGCGCCTCCAGCTCATCCGGCAGCAGCGGCACCTGCGACAGCTCGGCGGCATGGGCAAGCCCGGCGAGCGCGGTGTTCACCCCGTAGCCGCCGACGTGAGGAGGCGGAACGGTCGCGCCAGGGGCGGACTCCGCCCCGTCACCTCGGCGGCTACCGCCCTCCGGCAGCAGATTGTAGCCGCGCAGGCCTTCGTAGGCGCCGAGCAGACGGCGGGCGTTCTCCGGCAAGGTGTCGAGCGACGCCGTCTCCAGCTCCATCATGTGCTGATAGAAATCGGGCGGACGCCGCACGGTCTGGCAGGCGTTGTTGACGATGAAATCAAGGCGGTTCCGCGTGGCCAGCAGATGGCGGCAGAAGGCTTCCACGCTCGGCGTGTGGCGCAGGTCCAGGCCGAAGATCTCCAGGCGATGGCCCCATTCGGCGAAGTCCGGCTCCATCGCGTAACGCGCGGCGGAATCGCGCGGGAACCGCGTCGTGACGATCAACTGGCACCCGGCCCGCAGCAGCTTGATGCCGGATTGGTATCCGATCTTCACCCGGCCTCCGGTTAGCAGCGCGACGCGTCCGCGCAGGTCGGCGGACTCGGTGCGCTTGCGGAAGTTGAGTTCCGCGCAGGCCGGGCAGAGCTGGTCGTAGAAGTGGTGGATGACCTTGTAGTCCTTTTTGCAGATGTAGCAGTTCTGCGGCTCGACGACTTCGCGGAAGTCCGGGTTGTCCGTGACATCGACCTGCTCGAAGCCGGCGGGCGGGATGAAATTCGGGGTGGTGAAGACAGGTTGGCTGCGGAGCTTGCGGATGCCGGTCTGCGCCAACACCTCGTCGTCGCGGTCGCGTTTCTCGGCCTTCTGCATGCGGACCTTGGCCTTCACCAGACGGCGGCGTTCGGCGGGCTCGGGACAGTAGATCTGCCCGGCGGCCTGGAGGAAGCGCGCGCGCTCCTCCTCGGTCAACACGGCCAGGATGGCGCGGTTGCGTGCGGCCTCTTCCAGCAATTCGACGGCGGCCTTCAGGCGCGCGCTCAACGATTCATCATTCATCACGGCTCAACTTCGTCGCCGCACGGAGGCGACAGCCCCGGCAGCGGCGGCGAGCATAGGCATGGAAGCGGGTTCGTCGAGATGGGACGAGATGGAGAATGACGAAGTGCGAAGGCCAAAGGCCGAAGGGAATCTGAACTTGGTGTATCCGCGAAGGGTGCGAAGAGGGGATTGCCGTTCGGGCTGTTGTGGTGGGAAGGGAAACCATGAGGAAAGCGCCGGAGCACCGGCGCAGTCCAAGACCTGGCGGAAGGACGAGGCGGCATCCGATCTTCGCGGCAGCGTCTTGGACTGCGTGCGCTGCTGCGCCGCTTTTCCACCGCGCCCGAGATCACCCGGAGCGCCGGTCTCCGACCCGGCGTGTTCAGGCCGAGCAGGAGCTCGGCGCTCCGTGGCTTGGAAATTCTTCGCGTTCCTTCGCGGATGAACACCTCCTGGCCGGGCGAGGACGCCCGGCCTACGAGAATCACCCATCCAACCGCTCGTCGTAGGACGGCAGGAACGCGGGCGATCTTCTCGCCTTCGCCGCGAGTTCGAAGGCATGGGCCAGTCCGATCAACTTTCCCTCGCTCCACGCGCGGCCGAAGAACGTGAGGCCCATCGGCAATCCGAAGATCGTCCCGGCTGGAAGCGTGATCGCCGGATAACCGGCTACGGCCGCGTAGGACGAGCTGCCGCCGAGTCCGCGATCGCCCGAGAGCAGGTCGGTGGGATGTGCGGGTCCGGTCGTCGGCGCGACGATCGCGTCGAGACGATGCTGGTCCATTAGCGCGTCGATGCCGTCGTCGCGCGCCCACTTGCGGGCTTTGGCCACGGCTTCGAGATAACGCGTTTCGGTCAGCGGGCCTTTGGCTTCCGCTTCGATCAGCGTCTCCTGGCCGAAGAACTTCAGCTCGCGCTCCGGGTTTCGTTCGTTGAAGGCGATCAGTTCCGCCAACGACTTCACGGGCGCGGCATCGCCGAGCGAGGCGAAGTAGGCGTTCAAGCCCGCTTTGAACTCATAGAGCATCAGCTGGTATTCCGCGTCGCCCAAAGCCGTGCGCGCAGGAAGGCTCGCCGGATCGACCAGCTCCGCGCCCTGTTCTCGGAGGATCTTGAGCGCGGTTTCCATCACCACGTCGATGCGGCGATGCCAGCCGAAGAAGTTCCGGGCCACGCCAATGCGCGCGCCCTTCAACGCGGCAGGATCGAGGAAGCGGGTGAAGTCTTCCTTGACCAGCTTTCCACCGGAGTTGGTGGACGCAGCATCCGCTTGATCGATGCCGGTCATCGCGCCGAGCAATGCGGCCGCATCGGCCACCGTGCGGGTCATGG
>JAYTUE010000255.1:0-14233 GCA_043744715.1 Verrucomicrobiota bacterium
CTCGACGTGGACGGCCACACGATTTCGCCCGGCTACGACTACGACGCCGCCAAGAAGGACATGGTCAAGCGCCTCGGTCGCGACCCGAAGGAGTTCTTCCTCACGCGCGACATGACGCGGCAGAAGTTCGCGAAGATCGAGAAATGGGGCCAGATGTTCACCATCTTCGGCACGCCGGTTTACCAGGAGTTCCTCGCCGGCAAGCGCGAACTGACCTGCACCGCCTGGGCCATCCCGACCTACAACGTGAAGGGCTGGAAAGCGCCGTGCTACCTGATGACCGACGGCCATTACCCGACCTACGGCGAGATGCTCGGCACTGTGAAGTGGGAGACCTACGGCGTGGTGAACGGCGTCGCCCGCGACTCGCGCTGCGAGCACTGCATGGTCCACTGCGGCTACGACCCCAGCGGCGCGTTGAGCACCAAGCCGCGCGATACCTGGATCAACATGAAATACAACTTCGGCTCCAAGCCGAAGCCGTTTGCCGCCAGTGCCGATCTGGAAAAACGCGCCTTCAACGGCGTGACCATCGGCAAAGGCCACCTCGCCGAGGCCAAGGCCGCCATCAACCCCGCCGCCGGTGCACGGGGAGCCTTTTCGAACACCAAGACCGAAGCCAAACCCCACGCCCATGCCTCTGAGGATTCCTGTGGCACCGGCGACACCTCCCAACGCGACGATCTCCTAGCCAAGATCGACGCCTCGAAGAAGACGAACCCGAAGCCCGAATAACCGGCCATCCCCTTCCCTGCCCATCTGATGAGCGCTCTTTTCCTTTCCCCTCCCTCGTTCGAGGGATTTGACGGCGGTGCCGGTGCCCGTTACCAGGCACGCCGCGAAGTCACCAGCTACTGGTATCCCACTTGGCTCGCGCAGCCGGCCGCATTGGTTCCCGGTTCCCGCCTGCTCGACTGCGCCCCGCACAACGTCGGCGTGGAGGAATGCCTCCGCATCGCCAAAGGCTACGACTACGTCATCATCAATACCTCCACGCCGTCGTTGAAGAATGACTGCAAGGTCGCCGAGGCCATCAAGGCCCAGAAGCCCACGACCATCATCGGCTTCGTCGGAGCCCACACCATGGTGCTGCCGACCGAGACGCTGAAGGCCTCGCAGGCGATCGACTGGGTTGCGCGGCGCGAGTTCGACTTCACCTGCAAGGAGATCGCCGAAGGCCGTCCGCTCGAAACCGTCAACGGCATCAGCTACAAGAAGGACGGGAAGATCTTCCACAACCCCGACCGCGAGCTGATCCACAACATGGACGTGCTCCCGTGGGTGGCCGACGTCTACAAGCGCGACCTGGAGATCGAGAAATACTTCATCGGCTACCTCCAGCACCCCTACATCAGCATCTATTCCGGCCGCGGCTGTCCGGCCCAGTGCACCTTCTGCCTCTGGCCCCAGACCATCGGCGGCCACAAATACCGCGTCCGCTCGGCCCAGAACGTGGCCGACGAGATGGCCTACATGAAGAAGCTCTTCCCGAACGTGAAGGAGTTCTTCTTCGACGACGACACCTTCACGGCCAACCTGCCCCGCGCCCGCGAGATCGCGAAGAAGCTCGGCGCCCTCGGCATCACCTGGAGCTGCAACAGCCGGGCGAACCTCGACTACGACACGATCAAATTTTTCAAGGACAACGGCCTCCGCCTCTTCCTCGTCGGCTACGAATCCGGCAACGACGAAACCCTGACGCGCATCAAGAAAGGCGTGACCACCGACGAGATGCGCCGTTTCACCAAGTCCTGCCACAAGGCCGGCGTCGTCATCCACGGCACCTTCATCCTCGGCCTGCCCGTCGAGACGAAGGAAACCATGCAGCAGACGATCAACTTCGCGAAGGAGATGGACGTCTTCTCGCTGCAAGTCTCGTTGGCCGCGCCCTATCCCGGCACGGAACTCTACGACATGGCCCGCCAGAACGGCTGGTTCGTGAAGAAGGACAAGACCGACCTCATCGAGGACGGCGGACTCCAGCAATCCACGCTCGAGTATCCCGGCCTCAACAAGGAGGACATCTTCGAAGGCGTCGACCGTTTCTACCGCGAATACTACCTGCGGCCCCGTCCCATTGGCCGGATCATCAAGACGATGCTTGAGGATAAGGATGTCGCCGTCCGCCGCCTGCGTGAGGGGTATGAGTTCTTCCGCAGCCTCCAGCAGCGCAAGAACGACTTGGCAGCCCAGCGGAAGAAGTCCCTGGCGGTCGCGGCCTGATCATCCCGTAGGCCGGGCGTCCCCGCCCGGCCAGTGGGTGTTTCGAGCTGGAGAACAGCTAAGAAGAGCCGCTTGGTTGTCAGGAGACGGGTGAGTGTTGGAGTTACCTCAAACCTTTTACTCCGTGTCCTCGGTAAGCCCCGTTGGCAGGGGCTCGTATTGTTTGTGGATCAAAATCCCGTAGGCCCGGCGGGGACGCCCGGCCTACGGGACGCAGCCAAAGAAAAAGCGCGACCCAGTTGCCCGGATCGCGCTCTGAAAACTAGTCGGGAAGCCTTATTCGGCCTTCTTCTTCTCGCCCTTCTTCTTGCCGCCGGACGGGATGCCAGCCTTGTCCATCTTCTCCTTGTCTTCCTTGGAGATCTTGGTGCGCTCTTCGGCGTTCAGACGGCCGTCCTTGTTCTCGTCATACTTGGCGACCATTTCCTTCATGAGCTTCTGCTGCTCTTCGGTCAAAGGAGCGCGTTTGCCCTTCTTTTCGGGCGCGGGTTCATCGGCTGCACGGGACACAACGGCACCAGCGACCAGGAGGCCGAGAGCGAGGGAGAGGATCTTCTTCATACGATATGAGTGGTTTGCTTCTGCTGTTTACCGGCTTAGGCAACCGGATTTCCGGTCGTTGCAGCCATTGGTTACGCTCATAGGGACGCGAACACCGCCGATCAGGTTACAGAATGACTCAGAAAGTTCGTCATGAACGCCGGAGGGCGTCCAAAATCGCTTCCGTCACGGAATCTACGCTGATTTCACTCATACAGCGGAAATCGATCGGGCATTCCCTGAGAAAGCAGGGTGAACAAGGCGCCGAGGATCGAAGAAACGCATGGCGTCCGGCTCCGGGCAGCCCAGGCCCGGTCAACTCGCGCGAAGTGCTTCCAAATGGCACAGCCACGGTGGCCCCAACCGCCGCCGCCACATGCATGGGTCCGGTGTCGTTCGTCAAAACCACCCGGCACAGGGACATCAACGCGCAAAGCTCCCGCAACGAGGTCTTGCCAGCCACGTTAACGAGAGAGCCCATCGGATGAGCCTGATGAACCGCCTGTTCGATCTCGGCGGTCAGAACGCCATCCGATCGCCCTCCGAAGAGGATCAAGCCACAACCTGGCTCCTCGGCCAACCGTTTCGCCACGGCGATAAACCGGTCGATCGGCCAACGTTTCGCGGGTCCATACTCCGCGCCGGCATTCAGCCCAATCCAAGTTGTGGCCCGGGTTCCCAATCGAACTCGAGCAGCGGCGCGTTCGGCATCGGTCACTTGCAAACGCGGCTCGCAGGCTTCCGCCGAACCACCGATAGCCCGGATCAGATGAAGATACTGATAGATGTGGTGGACCTGCGCCGGAAAAGCCACCGGACCGCCGGACGGCGTGCCGACCAGCCGACGAATCTCACCCACGCTACGTTTCCGCATAGGCCGTTCATCGACCCGGTTGGGAAAGGCGTCCGTGAGGAACAAGCTCCTCCAAGATCTCGCGTAGCCCACCCGGCGGCGCGCGCCAGCGAACCAAACCTCCAACGCAGAACGCGGTGAATTGGGGAACACGACCGCGAGATCGAATCGCCCCGGTCGAAGTCGGCGCCCGATGAGCCAAGGACTCTCGCTTGGCAAAAAAGTGACGACTTCGTCCACGTCGGGATGCCCCGCGAAAAGATCACCGAGCTTCTCCGGCATCAGGAGCGTCACACGAGCGCCCGGATGGAGCTCGCGCAACCGCTGAAGCGCCGGAGTCGTCATGACGGCGTCGCCCAACCAGTTCACTCCTCGAACGAGGATGCGCGAAACTCCGCCGACATTTGGCTGGGCTGAACCGTTCGCCCGGAAGCTTTCGAAGGCGCTCATCGTCGTTTCACCCTTCGGCGACCGTGTCCGTTTCGGGCGACGCGGCCCGGGTCGACGCCCGCTCGCGCCATTTGCCAGGCTTCCAACGATTGTGGACCCAGAACCAGTTCGCCGGGTCACGGCGGATGGCGGTTTCGCAGGCGGCGTTCACGTCGCCCATGATGTCAGCCGAGGAACGCGGTTCTCCATCTACCATCGTCGGGATTTCATCACCCACTTCGATGTGCCACCGGGCCAGGCCGACGCGGTAGCAGATGGCCGTGTGGAGCGGGCAGCGGTAGCGCAAGGCGAAGACGGCCGGGGCGGCGCTGGTGGAACAATCCCGTCCGAAGAAAGGCAGCTTGATGCCGGTGTCACCGGCGTGCTGGTCGGTGAGCAGGCCGAGCAAGAGGCCCGAGTCCGCCATCGCCACCTTGAGTGCAGCGGCCCCGGTTCGACGTTCGAAGAACTGGCAGCCGGACCGGCTTCTCATGGACTGCATGAGCCGGTTCAACGAGGGCTGGCGCAGCGCACGGTAGGTGGAGGCGGCCTTGAATCCGGTCATGTAGTCACCGAAGCGGGCGTAGAGCTCGAAATTGCCGAAATGCCCGACGGCGATGACGCGGCTCTGGGGAGTGCCGTCCGCTCGGAACTTGAGCACCTTGTCGCCACCCGCGAACGACAGGTGCGGACGGATCGCCTCGGCGGACATGGCCGATGTCTTGACCGCGCCGGCATAGTTCTCGCCGAGGCGTCGGAAATTCTCCTTCACGAGCGATTGGATCTCTTCAGCCGGCTTCTCCGGAAAACAAAGCGCCATATTTTTCATGGCCACCTTCCGATGCCGTCCATCCACGAAGTAGGCGACAGCGCCTCCGGCCCGGCCCATCCGGGCGACCAACCGCAACGGCAAGGCCTGCAGCAGGCCCACGAACATCCGCGCGATCAGGTAGACAATGGCGTCCATGCTCAGCGGAAACAGATGCGGCGCACGCAATCTCGGAAGTCGTCGGCCCCGTTGAGGATCTTGATCTCGACGCGCATGAAGTAGATGGGCAGGTCGCGCCGGTCGATCTTGGGGAACCGGACCGCATCCTTCTGCGTGGTCAGAATGAAGTCGGCCTGCCGCTTCTTGCCGCGGTTGATCGCGTTGAGGATCTCCTGCTGGGTGTAGCGGTGGTGGTCGGCGAAGCGTTTGGCGTAGACGAGCTGCGCGCCGAGCGAGACGAGGCTCCGCTCGAAGCTCTCGGGCTGGGCGATGCCGCTGAGGCTGCCGACTTTTTTGCCCTTCAGAAAATCGAGGTCCATGCGCTCGCCGGTGAAGACATCCTCGAAGTAGAGCGGATGGTGGATGCATTCGATGATGCCAGCCTTTGGATTCAGCGAATGGATGCGCTTGCGGAGCTCGCCCGTTTTCCCGTCGCTCTTGGTCAGGAAGATGGTGCTGGCGCGGGCGAGATGCTCCGGGGGCTCGCGCAAGGTCCCCCTCGGCAGCAGGTGTTCATTGCCGAAGGGCGATTGGCAGTCGACGAGCACAACGTCATGCCGCCGGCCGCGCAGTTTCCAATACTGGAACCCGTCGTCCAACAGCAGCGTGTCGCACCCGAATTTCTCGATGGCGTAACGCCCGGCCTTCACCCGGTCCTTGTCCACCAGGACGACGACGTCCTTCAGATTGGACGCGAGCATGTAGGGCTCGTCGCCGGCCACCTCGGAGTTCAGGAGAAGCGATTTGCCATCGGACACGATGCGCGGCGGCTCGGACTCGTGGCGGAACAGGAGCTTGTTCATGACACGCCGCCCGAGCGGAGGCGGTTTGGAACGGTAGCCACGGGAAAGAATGGCGACGTTGCGGCCGGCGTCCTTCAACTCGCGGGCGAACTTCTCCACGACGGGCGTCTTGCCCGTGCCACCGACGGTGAGGTTGCCTATGGCGATGACCTGCACGCCGACGGTGGAGTCGCGGAGGATGCGGACGTTGTAGAGGAACCTCCGGGCCTTGACGGCGAGGGCGAAGACCTTGGAGAGACCGAACAGGGTGCCGCGCAGGGCCGTGGCTCCCTTGCCACGGCGGTCACCGAGGATGACTTCGAGAACGTAGGTCTCGGCCTCCTCCGTCCATTGACGGATGGCGTCGCGCATGAACGCGGAGTGTGCCCATGCGGGAGCCCGATGGGCAAGAGCCTCGCCGGAAGACCAGCTCAGGCGCGGCGGCGACGCAGTGCAGTCCAGCCCAGGAAACCGCCGCCGAGAGTCATCAACGCCACCGTGCCGGGTTCGGGCACGGGCACCGCCACCACGCTGTTGATCCAGGAAAGATTCGGGGCGATCGACGTCGAGTAGGCCATGCCGGGGCTGTCCGCGACGTTGTCGGCGAACAGCACACCGCTGCGATACATGCCACCCCGGTCAGAGAGCGCCGCATTAAACGTCGGTCCACCGGAGCTGTAGCTGTAGGGACCATCAACGCCGTAGTGGATGCCCGCCAACTTCCAGATTCCGGCTTCCATCGCGAACATCGGGCCGCCCGAGTCCCCGCCGGTCAGGAAGCCTTCATTGAGCCCGCCGGTGGCGTCGAAATTAAAGCGGAGAAAGGTTCCAGAATTGGAGCTGATGCGGTTCACACCCCAACGCAACGCGCCGTCCGAAGCGCCCCATTCCCAGCCCTTGACCTGGCCATTCGCCGTGACCTCCGCGCCACGTTGGGTGCCCCGGCCGATGATCACGACCTCCGCATTGTAGGCCGGCTTGATCGAGATGAGCGGCGCGTAGCTCGTGAACGGCTGGCTGACCTCCCAGACGGCGAGGTCGCCGTTGTTGTGGACCGCCGTCGTCGTGTAGCTCAGGCCGTTGTAGCTGAAAGTATCGCCGATGCTGCCGCCAACATGGGTCGCGGTGATGAACGCGTTCGGCCCGACCGGCGTCCCGACCACGCCGCCCCAATAGCCGATGTATTGCCAGCCGCTGTCGGCATACGACCCGCCGGGGGCCGTCGTGTTGTAGGCCGGATCAGCCGTCGAATAAAAGACGATGGCGCGGGCCGGGATTGTCCCCATCGCGACCAGCCCAAGGCCCACGACGCCGAAGCGCGCGGCCGAACTCAAAATTCCAGATTTCATAGTCAACCCATTCCGCGAGTTCGCTCCGCTAACCGGAGCGCCCCACGGCACCCATGCCGCAGGGCGGACCGCTGAAGACCCGCTCCGTCGCTATCGGTCAGGGAGGTGTTTTCTTGAGGGAAAATGCAGGGAATTGACCGGAATTCGCCGTGTGGGAACCAGCCACGGATCGCGTGTCCCGGAACCACGCTCCGCCGTCCAAGTTCAAGCCCCTCGATTCATCCGCGCTCCGCCGTTTGACTTCCCCGGGTCGGTCCTTAGCTTGCGCCCGCAATGCCCAAAGCGACCGGGACCAGCGCCATCCGCATACGCGGCGCACGTCAGAACAACCTGAAGAACCTCAGCCTCGACATCCCGTCCCGGAAGCTCGTCGTCATCACCGGCCTGAGCGGTTCGGGCAAGAGCTCGCTCGCCTTCGACACGCTTTTCGCCGAGGGGCAGCGCCGCTACGTCGAGACCTTCTCGCCCTATGCGCGGCAGTTCTTCGACCGGATGGACAAGCCCGCCGTCGATTCCATCGAGGGCATTCCGCCCGCCATCGCCATCGAGCAGCGCAACGCCGTCCGCTCCACCCGTTCCACCGTCGGCACCATGACCGAGGTCTGCGACTACATGAAGGTGCTCTGGCCCTACGTGAGCACGCTCCATTGCCGGAAGTGCGGCGAGCCGGTCCGGAAGGACAGTCCACACACCATTTGGGAGAAGCTCACGAAGACTGAAGTGATGCCTGATGCCGGATACCGGATGCCGGATGGAGAAGGCGTGTCTCCGTTTGCCGCCGCATCGCTCAACGACCAGCCCTCCGCCCTCGGCCATCAGGCATCGGGTATCGGGTATCAGGAATCCGGCGTCAGGAATCAGGCATCCGAGTTCCTCATCACCTTCGACCTCGCGCTCTCCGACAAGCTCGCCATCGCCGAGCAACTCGCGCTCGTGGCCAAGCAAGGTTTCCAGCGCCTGCTCATCGACGGACAAATCGTCCGCATCGAAGACGCCTTGCCTTTGATCCAGAATCCGGAATCCGGCATCGGGGATCGTTCCAACCACGGCCTCACCGTCGTCCAGGACCGCATCAAGCTGGCCACCGCCAACCGCTCCCGCTTCCACGAAGCCTGCGAACAGGCCTTCCACTTCGGCCATGGCAAACTGGCGATCCACGGGATCGCTCCGGGCTCTTCGCCTTCGGCCTTGGGCCTTGGTTCTCCGTCCTTGTTCTCCTCCCGTTTCCACTGCGCCGCCTGCGACCTCGACTA
Source organism: Verrucomicrobiota bacterium (assembly GCA_043744715.1). Classification (GTDB taxonomy): domain Bacteria; phylum Verrucomicrobiota; class Verrucomicrobiia; order Limisphaerales; family CANJSG01; genus CANJSG01. The sequence goes on from JAYTUE010000255.1 coordinate 8,418, forward strand.
CCGCGAACCGTCCCCCGCCCTCTTCAGTTTCAACCATCCCGTCGGAGCCTGCCCGGAATGCAAAGGCTTCGGCCGCGTCATCACCATCGACTACGACCTGGCAATTCCCGACCGCTCCAAGAGCCTCGTCGACGGCGCGGTGAAGCCCTGGCAGACCGGCGTCAGCGCCGATTGCCAGACGGATATGATGAACGCGGCGGCCAAGAAGAAGTGCCCGACGAAGACGCCCTTCCGCGACCTGTCCGAGAAGTGGCAACGCTGGGTCATCGACGGCGATCCCGGCTACGACAAGGACAAGAAACACGAACGGCCGCAGGCCTGGTATGGCGTGAAGGGCTATTTCCGTTGGCTGGAATCGAAGTCCTACAAGATGCACGTCCGCGTGCTGCTCTCCCGCTACCGCGCCTACACGAAATGCCCCGTCTGCGACGGCAAACGCCTCCAACCCGACGCGCTCCTGTTCCGCGTCGCCACCGGCGAAATGAGGAAGCCCGAAGGCCAAAGGCCAAAGCACTCCTCTTCGGATGTTGGCCTTCGGGCTTCGTCATTGAGCCTCTCAGACTTCTATCTCCTCCCGATCCGCGACGCCCTAGCCGTAGTCGACGATCTTGCGGCGAAGTTCCAGCGCACCGCCAACGATCCGCTCTCGCTCGCGCTGAAGGAAGTCCGTGGACGGCTGGGCTACTTGGCGGAAGTCGGCCTCGGTTATCTCGCGCTCGACCGCGCCACACGCACCTTGTCCGGAGGCGAAACCGCCCGTGTGAACCTCACGACCTGCCTCGGCTCGCGTCTGGTGAACACGCTCTTCGTGCTCGATGAACCCAGCGTCGGCCTGCATCCACGCGACACCGACCGGTTGGTCAAAGTCCTCCAGCGTCTCCGTGACCAGGGCAACACCGTCGTCGTCGTCGAACACGAATCGAACGTCATGCGCGCGGCCGACCAAATCATCGACCTCGGTCCCGGCCACGGCGAATCCGGCGGCGATCTCATCTTCCAGGGAACGCTCGGAGAAATGCTGGACCCCGTAGGCCGGGCGTCCGCGCCCGGCCGGAGATCTTCAAGGAAAGGTTCATCAACCAACCCCTCCTCGCCGGGCGCGGACGCCCGCCCTACCCTTTCCCTCACCGCCGAATACCTTTCCGGCCGCAAGTCCGCCGCCCAGCCGAAGCTCCGTCCCATCCGCCATGCGCCCGGCATTCCCTGGCTCCATCTCCGCCACGCCACGCGCAACAATCTCGCCGATATTTCCGTCGACATCCCGCTCCGCAGCCTCGTCTGCGTCAGCGGCGTCAGCGGTTCCGGCAAGAGCACGCTCCTGCGCGACATTCTCCTTCCTTTGTTGGAGGCGAAACTGGGCACGGCCGGGGCAACCCCCGCGACCAGTGATGACGACGAGAAGGAAGGCGACGGCGAAACCGAATCATGCGGCGTCACCAGCGCCGACCTTTCTGGCCACGAATCCATCAGCCTCGTCGTCCTCGTCGACCAGACGCTGCTGGGCCGGACGCCACGCTCCAATCCCGCAGTCTACATCGGCGCGTTCGAGGACATCCGCGAGATCTTCGCCAATACCGAACTCGCCAAACAACGCGGCCTCAACGCCAGCGCCTTCAGCTTCAACTCCGGCCAGGGCCAGTGCGAACGCTGCCGGGGCGCGGGCTTCGAGAAGATCGAGATGCAGTTCCTCAGCGACGTCTTCGTCCGCTGCCCCGACTGCAACGGCCGCCGCTACCGCGAACACATCCTCGAAGTGAAGGTTGCGAGCGAGCGGCATCAGGCATCCGGCATCGGGAATCCGGCATCAGAAGCCTGGTCCATCGCCGACCTCCTCGACGCCTCCGTCGACGAAGCCATCCTGTTCCTCGACGGTTGGGCCGATTCCAAGCACGCCAAGAAGGCCCGGACCAAGCTGGCCCTGCTCCAGGAAGTCGGCCTCGGCTACCTGCGCGTCGGCCAGCCCATCAACACGCTCTCCGGCGGCGAAAGCCAACGGCTCAAGCTCGTCAGCCACCTCGCCGAGTTCGGCCAGACGGCATCCAACGAAGGCAAGTCCACCCTGTTCCTCTTCGACGAGCCCACGACCGGCCTGCACTTCGAGGATGTCCGCATCCTCATCGCCGTGTTCCAACGCCTCGTGGACGCGGGCCATTCCGTCCTGATCATCGAGCACAACCTCGATGTCGTCCGCTCCGCCGACTGGGTCATCGACCTCGGCCCCGAAGCCGGCGACGCCGGCGGCCGCATCGTCGCCACCGGAACGCCCGCCGAGATCGCCACGAATCCCGAGAGCCGCACCGGCCAGGCGATGAACAACGACGCGGCGAAGCACTGAGGTTGGAGCGCGGAGCATTGCTCCGCATGGGCCGAACCGAGTGCGTGCAGGGTGACGGGCAGTCGAGCGGAGCAATGCTCCGCGCTCCTTCAAACCCTCCGTTCCAGCACATCCTCCTCGCCTGTCCACCTCGACCTGCCTGCTACCCACTGAAAACAGCGAGGAACCAACATCAATGAGAACCGCGCCGGTTGATCGGGTGCTTGCCAATGGCCCCCGGCGTTGGCGTAGTCCGTGGATGAACTTCCCCGCGCGTCCGTCCGTCAATCGTCGTTCCTTCCTCAAGCTCGCCGCCGCCGGAGCCGCAGCGGCCGCCATTCTGCCCGGCGCGTCACCGCTCGCCGCTGCGGAACCCGCCCGCAAGCGCAACATCAAGCTCGGGTTGGACAACTTCGCCGTGCGCGGCATGAAGTGGAAGGCCGACGGCCTCATCGACTACGCGGTGAAGCTGAAGACTGATTCCCTCTTCATCACCGATCTCGACGCCTTCGAGAGCTTCGAGGAGTCCTACCTCACCGGTTTGAAGAAGAAGGCCGCCGACCAGGGACTCCAGATCCAGCTCGGCACGTGGAGCATCTGCCCCACGGCCAAGTCGTTTAACAAGAAGTGGGGCACGGCCGAGGAACACGGCGCGCTCGCCATCCGCGTGGCCAAGGCGCTCGGTTCGCCCGTGGCCCGCGTCATTCTCGGCGGCGGCGACGACCGCAAATCCGATGGCGGCATCGAGGCGCGCATCGAGGACACCGTCAAAGTCTGCAAGGCCCTTAAGAGCCGTTGCGAGGAAGCCGGCGTGAAGATCGCCGTGGAGAACCACGCGGGCGACATGCAGGCGAAGGAGCTGGTCATGTTGATCGAGGCGGCCGGCAAGGACTTCGTCGGCGCGAACATCGATTCCGGCAACGCGGCGTGGACGATGGAAGACCCCATTTCCAATCTGGAGATCCTAGGCCGCTACGTCCTCACCACCAGCCTCCGTGACACCATGATCTGGGAGACGCCGAAGGGCGCGCAGGCCCAATGGGTCGCGATGGGCGACGGCTGCGTGGACCTGAAGGCCTACTTCGACATCTTCGAGAAACTCTGCCCCGGCGTCCCGGTCCACATCGAGACGATGGCCTACGGCAAGGAGCTGGCCTATCTCACGCAGGATTTCTGGAAAGTCTGGCCGAAGTATACGGCGGCGGAATTCGCCCGCTTCCTCGCGCTGGCCAAGAAAGGTAAACCCGTCCAGGCCGGCAACGCCAACGACGGCGAGTTCCAAAAGCAGCTCCTCGAACGCAGCCTGGCCTACTGCAAGGAAACCCTCGGGCTGGGGTTGAAGGCGTAGGCAGTTGGTCGGCGACACAGAAGGGATCCGAACTCTTGGCGCTGGTAGGGCGCAAGCGCCGGCCAAGCCGCCGCAGCGTTCACTGAGAGCCTGTTTGAAAAAGAAAGACGCACAAATCCCTTGATTTGACGGGCTTTTTTGGCGGCTTTCATTCGCGGCAGCGCTGTTCAGGCGATGAAAATCGCCACTTACGAAACTGATCTCTCCGACCCCCAATGGCACTTGCTTCGCCGCTTCCTGCCCGCCGCCAAAAAACGCGGTCGCCCGCGCACTGCTCTGCGCGCAGTCCTCAACGCCATCCTCTATCTGGTCAAGACCGGCGCCCATTGGCGGCTCCTGCCTAAAAACTTCCCGCCGTGGCAGACGGTCTATCATCATTTCCGCCAGTGGACCCGCAACGGCCTGCTGGCCCGGCTCAACCACCGCCTCCGCACCAAGGTGCGGCAGGCCGTTGGCAAGCACGCGCAACCCACCGCCGCCAGTCTCGACAGCCAGAGCGTGCGCGCCAGCGCCCACGGCGGGGAAGTCGGCTACGATGCCGCCAAGAAAACCAAGGGCCGCAAGCGTTTCCTGCTGGTGGACACCCTGGGATTGCTGCTCGGCGTCACGCTCGAACCCGCCAACTGCCCCGAACGCAAAGGAGCCCGCACCTTGCTTGCCACCGTCTTGGCCGGCCATCCCGCACTGCTCAAACTGTGGGTGGACGGCGGCTTCAACGGACCGGAGTTCGCCGCCTGGGTGCAGACGCAGCACCCCACACTGGTGGTGGAAGTCGTCCAACGTCTGGCCGAGGTGCCCGGCTTCCATGTGTTGCCCAAGCGTTGGGTGGTCGAACGCACCTTCGGCTGGCTCATGCACTGCCGCCGCCTGGTGCGCGATCATGAACAGACCGCCGCTTCCGCCGCCGGCTGGATTTACCTCGCCATGACCCGCCTCATGCTCCACCGACTCGCATGAACATTGGTTCTTTTTGCTTTTTCAGACAGGCTCTAAACCCGGGGAAATCAAAAATGCGGAGAAGAAATGGCGACCCTACCGGGAATCGAACCCGGGCTACCTCCGTGAAAGGGAGGTGTCCTAACCGCTAGACCATAGGGTCGTCTAAGGGCCGCAAAAAGTATCGGCGAACGGGGGTTTGTCACGCTGTTTTCTTGGCACAGGCCTTGGCGGGGCGGACGGATTGCAAACTGACGGTGTCGCCTTACCTTCCGCAAATGGCCGATTCCAAGAAAAAGCCGACCCACCGGCCCGAGGCATCCCAGGCGGGTGGCCAAGAAGCCCCGGCTCCGTTCTCCGATCCGATCCAGCCGCCCGCGTCCGTCACGGAAATCCTTTCTCGGGAAGAGCTGGACCAGATGTCGACGCTGCAGCTGATCGACCTCATCGCCCGTAAACTTCCGCCCCGCCACACCTCCATCCTCGACCTGATCTACCTCCGCGACCGCATCCAGCAGACCGAGGAGATCAACGAGCAGGCCCGTGACGCCCTGGAGAAGCTCGACGCCATCGTGGAGAAGCTCCGTGCCCCCGCCTTCCGCGTCGGCACCTTTCTCGCCGCGGTCGATTCAGACCGGGCCCACGTCTGCCTCGGGGGCACGGACTACGTTTGCCGCGTCGATCCCGCCATCCCGCTCTCCAGCCTGCAAATCGGCCAGCGCGTCCTATGCAATGAAGCCTTCGCCGTCGTGCAAGGCCTCGGCTTCGACCGCAACGGCCCCATCGTCCGCATTGATGAACTCCTTTCCGACGGCCGCCTGCGTCTCGGACAGGAATCCGGCCTGACGCCGTTCGTCGTCCAGCGCTCCGCCTTGCTGGCCAAGGAAAAGCTCAAGCCTGCCATGGAAGTCCGCCTCGACGCCAACCAACGCGTCGCCCTCGAAGTCATCGGCATGGGCAAACGCATCGAGCGCTCACTTGAGACCGTCACGGTGCTTCCGTGGACGGCCATCGGCGGGCAGGACGCGGCTGTTCAAGCCATCCGCCGTTCCATCGAACAGCCGATCCTGCACAAGGAACTCTTCCGGCGCTTCGAGCATCAGGTGCCCAAGGGCTTCCTCCTCTACGGCCCGCCCGGCTGCGGCAAGACGCTTCTCGGCAAGGCCACCGCCTACAACCTGCGTCAGCAACTCCGCGAGCAGACCGGTGTGGATCGCC
>JAYTUE010000256.1:0-3598 GCA_043744715.1 Verrucomicrobiota bacterium
GGGTTCAGGTCAGACGCCGAAGAGCCTGTCGCCGGCGTCGCCAAGTCCGGGGATGATGAAGCCGCGTTCGTCCAGCCGGGTGTCGACCGCGGCGGAGTAGATCTCTAGCCGCGGATACTTCGCCCGCACGGCCCGTATTCCCTCGGGAGAGCACACGAGGTTGATCATGCGGACATGGCACGCGTTCCGTTCGTGGAGCAGGTCCAGGGCGGCGATGGTGGATCCGCCCGTGGCCAGCATGGGATCGACCAGCAGGATCTCGAAGCGGCTGAGGTTCCTCGGTAGGCTCTCGTGGTAGGTCACGGGCTTGAGCGTCTTCTCGTCGCGCTTGAGGCCCACGAAACCGACCTGGGCCTGCGGCATGAGCTGGAGGATGGCGTTGGCCATGCCCAGTCCCGCGCGGAGCACGGGCACGACGAGCACGTCGTGGCGCAGTTCGGAACCGGTGGCCGGTCCCATGGGCGTGGCGATCTTGCGGGGACGGGTGGCGAACGACTCCGTGGCCTTGAAGACCATCAACGAGGCGATCTCGCCGAGGAGCCTGCGGAACTCCGGCGGCTTGGTCTTCTTGTCGCGCAGCAGGGCGAGGTTGTGCTGCACGATGGGATGGGAAACGACGTGGACCGACTTCATGGGAAGCAGGCGTGGTGGTGTTGGTGGTGCGGGCGCTACAGGGCCGTGGGCATCATGAAATAGAGATAGCCCTTCTTCAGTTTCAGCGTCTCGACGCCGAGGTCGATCTTCAGGGTCTTCGTCTCGGTTTGTCCGAAGATGCGGAACAGGCTCCCGAGGTCGAAGGGGGCCTGGAACTGGATCAGGTTTGCCTCGTTGATGTTCGCTAGGGTCTTCGCCCGTTCCACGGCGGTGTCGAAGTTGCCGACCTCGTCGACGAAGCCGAGCTCATAGGCCTGGTTGCCCGTCAGGATGCGGCCGTCGGCAAACGAGGCCCAGCTGTCCGAGAGCGTCCGGCCTTCGCCCTTGTTGGCCGCTGCCGAGCGCGCGCGACCGGCGGCGACGACGTTGGTGAAGGTCCCGTAGGTCTCCATGATCATGTTCATCACGATCTCCCGTTCCTCCGGCAGGATTTCGTCCTCCTTCTTCGAGCTGCTGAGCATGTCCTTCAGCTTCCCGCTCTTGAAGACCTCGGGGCGCACGCCGACCTTGTCCATCAGCCCGCGGAAGTTGTAGCCGGACATGATGACGCCGATGCTGCCGGTTATGGTGAGCTTGTTGGCCACGATCCAACGGCAGGGCGCGCTGACGTAGTAGCCGCCGGAAGCGGCGACCGAACCCATCTGGGCGATGACGGGTTTCTTGGATTCCTCCTGGAAGGCGGTGACGAGTCCGGCGATGTCGTCGGAGGGCATCACTTCTCCGCCCGGAGAATCCACGCGCAGGATGACGGCCTTGACGCGCTTACGTTCCTTCGCGATCTCCAGCTGCTGCTTCACAAACTCGACGATGCTCCGGCCGTGCCCGTCGATGCTGCCGCCCATGATCACGCCGTTGAGTTCGATGACGAGGATCTCGTCGCTGGCGCCCTGGTCGTCGATGGTGTTCATGATCAGGCCGTGGCGACCGCCATGGCTGCCCATCGTGGCAGGGCCCGAGCCCAGCACGGAACCGACGAGCGCAAGCGCGAACACGCCGCCCACCACGACCACGAGGATGACGGTCAGGATGATCCAACCGGTCGCTCCGCTTGAAGTCCGGGGAGCCTGGGGAGATGGGGGAGACGGGGGCCGCGAGACGGGACTCTGCCGGATGATGGGTGGCAAGGCCGGCGGCGGCGGTGGTAGAGGAGGAGGGTTGGGCGGCGGAACATCGCTTTCCATGACGCGGCGAAGCTAGACGTCCGCCCGGACGGCGGCAAGCAGCCGCATCGGGTTAAAAAATGTGCTCACAGAGCCCCTTGGTCGAGGCTCCGAAATCCTTCCGCGCAGGCTATGCGGCGGCGGAGATTTCCAGCTGCGGCGCCGAGACGAACGATTTCCTCCAGCGCGCGGGCGTCATCCCCGTGGCGCGGCGGAAGTGCATGGAAAGATGGCTCTGGTCGCAGAAACCCGACTTCGCGGCGACATCCGAAACGGCGGCGGTCGTTTGACGCAGCATCGTATCGGCCTTCACGAGCCTACGGCGCAGGAGGAAGGAATGGGGGGAGCTGCCCGTCGCCAGCTTGAAGGCCCGCGCGAAATGCCACGCGCTGAGGCCCGCCACGGCGGCCATTTCACCGAGCGTCACCTGGTTCTCCAGGCGTTGTTCGATGAACTCCACGACACGGCGCAACTTCACCAGTGAAAGAGGCCGCGGATCGAACCGGTCGAAGGGGTTCACTCCGGCGGTGGAACGCGCCAGACGAATCGCCAACTGGTTTCCCAGGAACGTGGCGCGGTCCGCGTCCCCGCCTCCCGGCCGCGAGGCCTCTTCGTGCAAGGATCGAATGATCGAAGCGATCGTCTCATCCCGGAAGCAGCAGCGGGGCGAAAGCGTCTCGACCAGACCCAGGCCGTCCGGTCCCAGCGCCTGGGCCATGAACTGGGGGGTCAGCCAGACGTTGATATACCAGGCCTGGCAATCGAACGACGACGAGAAGGGCACTCCTGCGGGGATGAAGGAAACGTGGCCCGGCAAGGCGGTGGTGGGTTGATTGCGCCCGCCCACCCTCAAGCTCACGGAGACGGGTCCACCCAGTGTCAGGGAAACGACATGGGATTCCAGAACGACGTCGTGCCCCTTCCATCCCTCATGGCGCAGTTCCTCGAGTTGGATTCCCCTCCATGGTCCCCCGGCGCTGGACAGGACGGGCTTCTCTTGGATGCGATCCACCTCTTTCCCGGACCGGACATCAACCAGGATGATTCGTTCGTCAGACACTTGTGTGTGATGACATCGCATCTCGCCGCCCGTTACGGACTCTATGCACGACGAAGGATCTTGGTCGCACGAACCTACTCAAAACCGGAAGCTGTCATGACGAAGCCAGCGATGTGCGGCAAAGCCATTTCGCATCCAAGCCGAAAACGGGCGCGCACCCCCGGCATCGGCTTTCGGTTTCGCTCCGCCGCCGGAGCCCAAACTCAGGAGGACGAAGGCTGGCCGTCGGTATCCACGACGCCGCCGAGCTCGGACACGCGCGTGCGTTTCCGGTCGCGGCAGGCTTCCACCGCATGTCGCAGCCTGTCGCGCAGGGACTGGTCGGCGGGGATGCCCCCGAGGAGGATGGTCGGCGTCGTGGCGTCGTCCGTGTTCAGCCTGAGATTGCCCACGCGGAAGAGGCGGAGGATGAACGGCTGGAGGAACGTCGTGTCGCGGACCCGGTAGAGCTCAAGCTCCTCGACCTTCTTGGACAGGACTCCGCTCGTGATGCGCAGCCTCTCCGTCGTGATTTCCATCAGGTTGTTGCGGCGTTGCACCCACCGCCCGATGGCCCATGGGATCGGAAGGACAAGGAGGCAGCTCAGGTTCAGCCAAAAATCCTGGGCCGCCGACGGGGTGCCCTTCCAGACGGTTTCTTCGGGGGAGTCGCTCATGTCCGTAAGCGTCCCGGAAGGTCAGCTTTTCGCCAGCGTGAACTTCGGGGTCTGGCTGAGGAAACGGA
>JAYTUE010000257.1:0-3593 GCA_043744715.1 Verrucomicrobiota bacterium
TCGATGCTGGCGATGACTTCGCCGACGGTCGCGATCTGGCCGGTGGCTTTGAGGATCTTTCCGAGCACGCCGGTGGCGGGCGAGGGGAGGTCGACGGTCGCCTTCTCGGTCTCGATGACGACGATCGTTTCGCCTTCCTTCACCGCCTGGCCCTCGGTCTTGAGCCAGTTGCCGATTTCAACCTCGCTGATGGATTCGCCCACCGCGGGCACTTTCAGTTCTATTGCCATGGATTCCGTTTTCCTGGTTGGAGACTTCGTCGCCGAGCGGGAGCGGGGTGGCAAACGCTGCGGCGATCAACTGTTCCTGTTCCTGTTTGTGGCTGTTGTTCGAGCCGGTGGCCGGACTGGCCGAGGCCGGTCGTGAGACGCATCCGAAGACGCGCGTGCGTGAAAGAAGGTCTCCGAAGCGGAGGCGGATGGAATACCAAGCGCCCATGTTCTCGGGCTCGTCCTGCACCCAGGTGACGGGCACGTCGGGGGCGAAGGGCGCGAGGGAATTCAACAAGGCCTGCTCGGCGAGCGGGTAGAGCTGTTCCACGCGGAGGAGGGCGATGTCGCGTCGTCCCAGCTTCTCACGCTGGGCGTCGAGTTCGTAGAACACCTTGCCGGAGCAGAGCAGGACGTGGCGGACGGATTTCGGATCGACGGCGGCATCGGGGATGATGTGCTGCCAGCCGCCTTTGGAGAACTCGTCGAAGGACGAGACGACCTTCGGATGACGCAGCAGGCTCTTCGGCGTCATGACGACGAGCGGCTTGCGGATCTTGCGGAGAACCTGGCGGCGCAGGAGATGGAACAACTGCGCGGGCGTCGTCGGTTGGACGACCTGGACGTTGTCCTCGGCGCAGGTGGCGAGGAAGCGTTCCAGGCGGGCGCTGGAGTGTTCCGGTCCCTGGCCTTCGTAGCCGTGCGGCAGCATCATCACGACGCCGCTGAGGCGTTTCCACTTCTTCTCCGCGCTACTGATGAACTGGTCGTAGATCACCTGCGCGACGTTCACGAAGTCGCCGAACTGCGCCTCCCACATGACGAGCCCGTCCGGCCATTCTAGGCTGTAGCCATACTCGAAGCCGAGCACGGCGATCTCGCTCAAGGGACTGTTGAGCACTTCGACGGAAGCCTGGTTCGGCGCCAGGTGCTGGAGAGGGACGTGGATCTTGCCGGTGTGGAAATCGTGCAACGCGGCGTGGCGATGGCTGAAGGTGCCGCGGCCGGAGTCCTGGCCGGTCAGGCGGACGCGGAAGCCGTCGGTCGCGAGGGAAGCGAAGGCCAGCGCTTCGCCGCAGGCCCAGTCGAGCGGCGCCTTGCCGGCGGCCATTTCACGGCGGCCTTCGAGGAGTTTGGCGATCTTGGGATGCGGGGTGAACCCGCCGGGAATTTCGCTGGCCTTGGCGAGCAAGGCGGAAAGGCGCTCAGGTGGCAGCGCGGTGCCTGCTTCCGCCACGCTGGTGTCGAGGCCGCCGGAGTAGTTGGCCCAGATGCCGGTGGCGGCTTCGCTGGGCAGCTTGGTGCGCTTGGACTCGGCGAGCGATTCCTCCAGGGCCAGCCGGCTTTCTTCCGCGATCTTGTCCGCCTCGTCGCGGGTGATGCCGCCGAGCTGGAGGAGGTGGTCGAGGTAGCCCTCGCGGACCGGTTTGCGCTTCTCGATAAGCTTGTAGAGAAGGGGCTGGGTGAAGGCCGGCTCGTCGGCCTCGTTGTGGCCGAGGCGTCGGTAACCGTAGATGTCGATGATCACGTCGCGCTGGAACGTGGCGCGGAAATCCATCGCAAGGCTGACGACCTGGGCGACGGCCTCGGGGTCTTCGCCGTTCACATGGAAGATAGGGACCTGGAGCATCTTCGCCACGTCGGTGCAGTAGATCGTGGAGCGGCCCTCTTCGGGCGAGGTGGTGAAGCCGACCTGGTTGTTGACGACGACGTGGAGCGTTCCGCCGGTGCGGTAGTTCGGGAGCTGGCTTAGGTTGAGGATCTCCTGCGAGACGCCCTGTCCGGCGAAGGCGGCGTCGCCATGGATGAGCAGTGCGAGCGTCTTGCGGCGTTCCGTGTCGCCGACCCGATCACTGTTGGCGCGGGCGCGGCCGAGCACGACGGGGTTGACGTATTCGAGATGGCTCGGGTTGAAGCAAAGCGAGATGTGGACCTGCTTGCCGGAGGCCGTCTTCACCTTGCGGCTGTAGCCGAGGTGGTATTTCACGTCGCCGCCGCCGCGATACTTCTCCGGCTCCAGATCGGCGAACTCGCGGAAGATGATCTTCGGATGCTTGCCCATGATGTTGGCGAGCACGTTGAGGCGGCCCCGGTGGGCCATGCCCATGTCGATCTCCGTCACGCCCTGTTCGGCCGCCTTTTCCACGGCGAGGTCGAGCAGGGGGATGAGGCTCTCGGAACCTTCGAGGGAAAAGCTCTTCGCCCCGATGAACTTCTTCCGGATGAACTCCTCGAACATCACCGCGGCCGTCAGCCGGGTGAGGATGCGGACCTGCTGGTCGCGCCGGAGATCGATGTGGTTCTCGCACGGCTCCATCCTCACCTGCAGCCAACGGCGCATGGTCACGTCGTCGATGTGCATGTATTCGACGCCGATGGAGCGGCAGTAGGTGTTGCGGAGATTTTCGACTATCTCGCGGAGCTTCATCACCGGCCGGTCCTTGGGCCCGACGCCTTGGACGGAGAACTCCTTTTCCAGATCCGCCTCGGTCAATCCATAGAACGCCGGGTCCAGTTCTGGAACGGCCGTGCGCGGCTGGTCGAGGGGATCCAGCTGTGCCGCCATGTGGCCGCGGAAACGGAAGGCGCGCACCAGCTGGTCGACCCTGTCCTGCAAGGCGGCCGTGGCGCGCATCTCGGGCGCGGTCGCGGGAGCGGGTCCGCAGGCGAAAAGGCTTTTGGCCTCAAACGACGGTCCGAACCGGGGCGTCGGCTCGTCGTCGTCGCGCATGAACCCGTTGGAGAATTTCTCCTGCCACTCGGCCGCCACCGAGGCGGGATTGTCCAACCACCGCTCGTAAAGCTCCTCGACGAAGCCCACGTTGGCGCTGCCCACCGTCTCTGCACTGTCGTTGTTCATATCTCTCGATTTGTCCGTTCCTCCATCGGCTCAATCCTTGCCTGACAGAGTGCTGGGCGGCCGTGTGACAGGCATGGAGCCATGTGGAACGCGGCGCGCGGACAGCGGACAAACGAGATGTAAGGCTAACAGGTGCAGCCTTCTTGCCTAGAGGTTCGTTCATGTATTAGGCCTGACATCCAGTCCTCTGAAGCTGAGGCACCACGTCTAATCTCCTGTCTGCAATGTGGACTACCGGCCGGGAGATGAGATGGGGCTTGATCGACGTCCTTAGGCTTGGTTTGGAGCCGTCGGATGGCGGATTAACGGTAACGATCTGATCGTGTCCATCATGAGGACGACCTGAAGAATAGGGATTGATCGAACCTTGTCCGTGAACCTCGGTGAATAGAAAACTGCGATCCACCCAGCCTAGATCATGCAATTGAAGGACGAGCCGCGAAGCGGCCTCGACAAGGTAGGGCAGTGCAGCTTGCCTGCCCATGGCGCTGCCGGCCTGAAATCAAACAGTGCGGGCCGATCAG
>JAYTUE010000258.1:0-3584 GCA_043744715.1 Verrucomicrobiota bacterium
TCCTCCGAACTGCCCGAACCCATCTTCACCCCCGCGACCAAGGCCGAGACCGGGCACGACGAGAACATCTCCTTCGATGAAGCGGTAAAGATCGTCGGCTCCGACATCGCCGAACAGGCCCGCGCCGCCAGCCTGCGGCTTTACAAGTTCGCCCGCGACCATGCCCGCCAGCGCGGCATCATCATCGCCGACACCAAATTCGAGTTCGGCCTTTTCGACGGAAAGCTGATCCTGATCGACGAAGTCCTGACACCCGACTCCTCCCGCTTCTGGCCCGCCGACCTTTACGTGCCCGGCAAAAGCCAGCCCAGCTACGACAAGCAGTTTGTCCGCGACTACCTGCTCACCCTCGACTGGGACAAAACCCCGCCCGCCCCCGCGCTCCCCACCGACGTCGTCACCAAGACCCAGGCAAAATATTTCGAGGCGTATGAGAAGCTGACGGGGAAGAGGTTGTAATCCGCCGAACGCGAAATGGAACCCATCAAGGACACCGCGATTCCAGAATTGCCAGGACACTACCGGCGCATCATGTGGCATTTCAACCGTTCGTGGATTGGAGGACTTGTAGGCATTGGAATCTTTGGGCTAGGCCTCCATTTGGAATCAACCGCAGTCCAAGCCGTAGGCGGATGCGTTGCTGCATTGGCCTTCATCCTGATGTTCGGAACAGTCCTCGACGCAAATTCGGCGCACTGTCCAAAGTGTTCCACTCTCATGGCCCAAGGATGGAATGCCCGTCGTGGAGAGTCGGACGGTGTGTTCAATTGCCCCAAGTGCGGAAGCCGTTGGCGAACGAAAGCCAAATGGGGCTTCGAATAGGAGATGAACGCCTACCCGTTCAGTCGCAGAGCGGCGACAGACAGTAGCCCACAGCGTGAGCTGTGGGTTCGGGGCGGGAATGCCTGTGAGCCCCGGAGGGGCGACAGACGCCTTTCTTCCGCACCTCCGGTGCTCAGGCGGCCTGCGCCATCTTCGATCACCGGTAGGGCGAAGCCTCCCGGCGAGCCGCCTCATGGCCGACTGCTGACCCCAAGGCATCTCGCTGGAAGCCCGGGGTCCTCCGGAACCCACCCAGGTAGGGCGCGTCACTCCGTGCGCGCCGTGGGATCGCCTGGCGTTCCCTATCCGTGGCATCCGCGTGATCTGTGGGCAGCTTTCACCACTTCGTGTTCTTTCATGTCCCTTCGTGGTTAAAAGCCCATGGACACTCTCATCGAAGACTTCCTCTTCCACCTGCGCCACGAGCGCGGGCAGGCGGAGAACACCCAGCGCACCTACGACGCGCAGTTCAAGAAGTTCGTCGTCTGGGCCAAGGAACACGGCCTGACCGATTGGAAGCAGGTCACCACCCAGCACCTCATCGACTTCCTCGAACTGGAGCGCGATCGCAAACCCGCCGCCAACCGGCCGGGCAATGCGACGATGAGTTCGGCCTCCGTCTATCTGCGCGTGGCCGCCTTCCGCGCCTTCTTCCGCTTCACCGAGCAGAACAACTTCCTCCCGTCGAACCCGGCCGCGAACCTTTCCCTGCCGCGCCGCGCCAAGCGCCTGCCCAAGAATCTCACCAACGCCGAGATCGCCCAGATCCTGCGCCCGTTGCCCATGGACACGCCCGAGGCGCTCTGCGACCAGGCCATCCTCGAACTCGCCTATGCCTCCGGCCTGCGCCTTTCCGAGTTGAAGGATCTGCGGCTGGAACAGCTCCATCTCGACGAGGGATTTGCCATCGTGATCGGCAAGGGGAACAAGGAACGCGTCGTGCCCATCCACCGCCTCGCCGTGGAAGTTCTCCGCCGCTACATCGATGCCGCCCGTCCCAAACTCGTCTCGGCGAAGTCGCCCGGCGTCGTCTTCCTGACCAATCGCGGCACGCAGTTCGCACGCGAGACGCTATGGGGCCGGATCAAACGCCGCATCCGCCGCTCCGGCATCGAGCGCAACGTCACGCCGCACATGCTCCGGCACAGTTTCGCCACGCACCTGCTGGAGAACGGCGCCGACCTCCGCGTCATCCAGGAACTCCTCGGCCATTCGAGCATCGCCACGACGGAGATCTACACCCACGTCACCAGCGGCCGGCTGCGCGAGGTGCACCGCAAGTTCCATCCCCGGGCGAAGTGAGTCGGCTGGAAAGCCGCCCAAAGCCCGGAGGGCTTGCGGAAAGTAGCCCAGATGGGTTTCGCCGTCCGCTCAGGACGCGAAGTCGTAGATGGTCGCCTTCTTGCAGACCTTCTTGAAGACCTTCTCCACGAACTCCAGATGCGACGGATGGATCTGGTAGGCTTCCTCGGCCTGCTTGTCGGTCACGACCAGGTTGAGCGCGACCTGGTAGGACTGGTCGACCACGGGGCGATGGCTCGGGACCATCTTGCCGACGTGGAAATGGACCACGCCGGGAATGTCCCTCAGATACTTCTCGGCTCCGGCGATGAGTTCATCGGCGGCGTTGGGTTGAGCGGGATCGGTCCAGAAGATGACGACGTGCGATAGCATAGTTCGTGGCGCGGATTGAACCCGGGTGGCGGAAAACTCCAAGCCACAAGTTTGTGTGGGCGGCCGGTTGCCGGTTGTGGGTTGTTCGCGGGAAGCGGTTCATGGTTTGTTCTCGCCGCGTCGCACGCAACCAGCGGCCACCACAAGCAACCTGCAACCCGCCACCGACAATCCTTCGTCCGCCAAGAAACGCCGCTGGCCTCTGCTGGGCGTGCTCGCGTTCCTGCGGCGTTATCCCGGCGCGGTGGCGGTGAGCGTCGGGCTTTTGCTGGTCAACATCTCCATCGAGATGGCCCAGCCGCAGATCATCGGTAGCGCCATCACGCAGTTGCGCTACAACGCCGACCTGGGCGTGCCGGCTGGGCTGGAGGCGTTCGTCCTGCTCTTCATCGCGCTCGTGGCCATCCGCGCGGGCAACGGCCTGCTGCTCGGACCGATCCGCAACCGCCTGGTCCAGCGCGCGCTCAACGACATCCGCGCCGCCGTCTACGATTCCATCCAACGGCTCGGCTTCCGCTACCACGACCGTTCCAGCACGGGCGAATTGATCTCGCGCTCCACGACCGACATCTGGCGGCTGCAGGACTTCCTCTTCGCCTGCCTCTTCCTCGTGGTGGACATCGCGGTCGCGTTGCTGGCGACGGTCGCGCTCATCTTCCTCGTCCATCCGAAGCTCGGCTGGCTCACGCTCGCCACGATGGTTCCGACGATCGCCCTGATCGCCTTCTACGCGAGCAAGCTCCAGCCGCGCTGGCGCCAGGTCCACGACCTGCATTCCGCCATGACGACGGTGATCCAGGAGAACATCGCCGGCGTGCGCGTGGTGAAGGCCTTCGCCAAGGAGCAGGCGGAGATCGCCAAGTTCAAAGGCAAACGCGACGTGTTCCTCAACAACCTGATGACCACGGTGAACTACTGGGCGGCGCGCGTGCCGTTCGCCCAGTTCATCTTCGGCCTGAGCACGCCGCTCGTCCTCTGGATCGGTGGACGCATGGTGATCCGCGACGAAATCCCGGTCGGCGATCTGGCGAAGGTGGTCTTCTACCTCATGGCCATCGGCAACCGCATGGGCGCGATCGGGCAGTTCA
>JAYTUE010000259.1:0-3572 GCA_043744715.1 Verrucomicrobiota bacterium
AGCCGATCGCAGAAGTTGCCCAGAATGCCCCCGAAAACCAAGCCGAGCGCCAGCTGACCGAGTCTGCTTTCGCTGCCGAAATGTTTCCGGAAATACAGCAGCGCGAAAAAGGCCACCAAGGAGACGGCCGCCAGCACCTTGCTGCTCCCATCCATCGTGCTGAAAAGGCTCCAGGCGGCCCCGGGGTTCTTCCAGTGGACGAATTTGAAGAAGCCGGTCACGACCTCCCGTTCCTCGTGCGTGCCGAGGAACCGCAGCACGGCCTGCTTCGTCAGCTGGTCGAGCGCGAAAACGATGAAACCGATCCAAAAAAGCCGTTGGTTGGCGGTCAGTTTCATCGCTGCATCACGACCTTGGTCCCGGCGATCAGATCATGCAGGGCGCGGCGCTCGGGATGCCAGAGGACCATCAGATACCCGACGCCGAGGGTGAGGGCGCTGACAAATTCTCCCAGCCACCGGAGAAATGCCCGGCCGAAACCAATCCGCTCGCCCGAAGCCGCGACAATCCTCAGCCCCATCATGAACTTGCCCGGGGTGGCCCCGTAGGAACTGATGAAAAAAACCGTATAGGCGAACGAAACCGCGACATCGAGGGCCAACATCTTCCAAAACAGGGTCGAGCCGAAGAACTGGGGGGTGAACGCCTCCGGCGCTTTCCAGCCCAGGGCCGAATTGAGGAGCGTCCCAATGGTGTAGAGCACAAACCAGTCGAGCACGTAAGCGCAGAAGCGCGGAAAGAAACCGGCGTTGTCGACGAGGATCGCAACACTCGGGGCGGGGTCGCCATGTGCGTCCACCAGCAGGGCGTTCTTCGCTGCCTGGTTCAATTCGAAGCGCAGCTCGACGTAGTCGTCCGCCGGCTTTGCCGCCGACAGGTCGGACCGGAGAACGGGCGTTTCAACAGCGACGCGCCCGGCGTGGATCCAGGCGACCAAGTCGTCCAACGACACCGGGCCATATTCACGGCCGTCTCTGCCGACGATCTTGTAGGTGAAGTCCATCAGGTCTGGAGAAGGTAGCTGATCGCGTTGCGCGGGACCAATGACGAAATCCTCACGCTTGGGCCGGGATGCGGCACGAACGCATCACCAAGTTCGCGGTCCTACGATTCCGCCGCACCTTCATTTCATCGTCACTACGATCTTGCCGAACTGCCCTCCCCGTTCCATCAGCGCAAAGGCCTCGGCGGCGCGGGCCAGCGGAAACGCGTCGCTGACGACCGGCTTGATGGCGTGCCGGTCGACCGTCGCCAGCATGCCGGCGAAGTCTTCCGGAGAACCCATCGTCGTGCCCAGCAGGCTGAGCTGTTTCCAGAAGACCTTCCGCGAATTGAACTCGGGCACCATGCCCGTCGTCGCGCCGAAGAAGACGATCCGCCCGCCGGGCGACGCCAGGTCGATCAACGAATTGAACCCCGACCCTCCAGCCGAATCCACGATGACATCGAAGCCGCCCGCCGACTTCGCCAGCGCCTCGGCCCATCCGCCCTCCTTGTAGTTCGCCCCGCCTTTGGCGCCGAGCGCCCGGGCCTTCGCCAGTTTATCCGGCGATCCCGAGGTCACCCAGACTTCCGCGCCTGCGGCGCCGGCGAATTGGAGCGCAAACAGGGCAGTGCCCGCTCCAATGCCCGTGACCAGCACCCGCTCACCCACACGCAACTGGGCCCGGCCAAACAAAGCCCGCCATGCAGTCAACGCAGCCAACGGCAACGCCGCCGCTTCCTCCCAGCCCAGATGCGCCGGCTTGGCCACCAGGTTCGTGACCGGCACGGAAATCTTCTCCGCCAACGTGCCCTGCCGTGGGTTGCCCAGGATGGTGAATCGCTCGCCGAAGGCTTTCTGGGAAGTGCCCCAGTCAAAGCTCGGATTGATGATCACGTCGCGGCCCACCCAGGCCGGATCAACCCCGGCAGCGACGGCCTCGACCACTCCGGCCCCGTCCGATCCCGGCACCACCGGATACTGGATGCCGGCGTAGAGCCCAAGTTTGATCCAGAGATCCCGGTGGTTCAGCGCACCAGCCCGCAAGACCACGACGGCTTCACCGGGAGCCGGCGCCGGATCGGCGATGGTTTCAACTGTGGGCGAGAGGTCTTTGCCTGACAGGACAAGCGCTTTCATGGCCGACAGAAGTCGGTCAGGAACGGAGTCTTTGCAAGACTTCCGGCGGCAATGGCTGCGTGGCTCCGGACTGCGTCGCGACGATGGAACCGAGCTTCACCCCGCGCCGCACGCAGTCTTCCAGAGAACGTCCGGTGAGAAGTCCGCTGACCAATCCGGCTGTAAAGGCGTCACCGCAGCCGCACGTATCGACGACAGCGACGCGCTCCCCGGCGACCTTCACCACTTGTCCGGAACGATCCACCGCCAACGCCCCGTCCGCACCCAGCGTGATGGCGAGAACCTTTGCTGACAGAAGCGCTATAATCTGGAGCGCCAGCATAGGAAGATCTTCATGAGGGAGACCGAAGAGCTTGCCCACGACTACAGCCTCTTCGTCGCTCAGTTTGACGACATCTGCCCGAACCAGAGATTCCCGAATGGTTTGGGGAGAATGGCAGTCACGCCGGAGGTTCAGGTCGAGCACCCTCAACGCGCCGGCCACCTCCGCAGCGTCCAAGAGCTGGCCCACTTCATCCCGGGCTTGGGCCGTGCGTTGGATGAGCGTGCCGAAGCAGACGCATCCGGCCGCGCTGACAGCCGCGATTGCCTCGGGAGTTGCCTCAAGACGGTCATAGGCCACCTCGGGCACGATCTGGAAATCCGGCTTCCCCGCAGCGTCGAAGGTCACGTTGACAGTCCCCGTCGGCGCGACCGGATCCATCTGCCAGAGCGAGCAATCCAACCCCTTCGTTTCGGCGGCGCGGCGGGCTTCCGCTCCAAACTTGTCCGGACCGACCCGCGTCAGAGCACGGGCATCCCCGCCCAGCTCTCCCATGCGGAAAGCGAAGTTGAACGGCGCTCCGCCCAGCACCGCCCCGGACGGCAGCAGGTCCCAGAGCACCTCTCCGATGGCGATCAAAGGTTTTGTTCCAGTCGACATTCACGGATGGTCGACACGGTTGGATACAGGTCAAGCAACCGCATGATCTGACTGTCGAGAGTCAGTTGAAACGAGCCCACAAAATCGACGCTGTCGCGTAGTTAGCAAAGCAGGACAGTTTCACTTCGGCCGGTCGGTGAAGAGGAGCACAGGTTTTTCAAGGCGTAGCCGTTGCGTCCCGATGGGCACCCGTCCGTCGGTGCCGATCTTGAGCGTGGTGCGCACGCTCCAGACAAAGTCCCACCACGGACCCACTCAACCATACCGTCGCCCGGCCAAGCGATGCTTGGCGCTCCAAGGGACGGAGCGTCGCCCCGTTTGCGGAGCGCCGGTCTCCGACCGGCACTTCGGTATCAGCTTCCCACGCCGAATCGAAGTTTTGCGCTCCACCGACTACGCCTTCGCCACCAACTGGCGCAGCACATACGGCAGGATGCCGCCGTGCTGGTAGTAGTCGATCTCGATGGGGGTATCGATGCGGCAGGCGACGGCGATGTTCTCCACGGTGCCGTCCTTGCGCGTGATCTT
>JAYTUE010000260.1:0-3555 GCA_043744715.1 Verrucomicrobiota bacterium
TTCGACGTGCGTGCGATGGTCGGTTGGCCGGACCACGTGCAGCTCTCGGTCCTTGGAAGGGCGGGGGACAGCTTCGACCGCGGCAGCGCCCTGCTGGACCTGAGCTACCCGCTCTTCGGCCGTTCGGGCCGCGGGCTCAGCATGTATCTGCACGCCCAGTATTTCGTCGGCTACGGCGAGACCATCCTGGAATACAACCGCCGCTCGGACGCCATCCGCTTCGGGTTCTCCATCTACCGGTGACGAGGATGCGGGTGTTGGAGTCGTCAAAACCGTTCGCGGGCTGCAAGTCCGTGGTCTAACCTCGCGCCATGTGGAAGAATGTTTTCGCCGTGGGCCTCGGCCTGTTCATTGGCCTCGTCATGCTTGGATTCATCGAGTTCACGGGCCAGCTCGTGTTCGCGCCCAAGGAAGGCGTCGACATCAACGATCCCGCAGCGATGAAGGAGCTTCAGGCGAACCAGCCCGTGCCCAAGCTCGTCGTGCTCCTCGCCGCCTGGTCGCTCGGGGCGCTGGCCGGCGGCTGGGTCTGCTGTGAACTGGCCGGTGCCCAGCGCATGAAGGCCGCCCTCGTCGTGGGACTCCTCCTGCAGCTGATCAGCATCCGCGTCTTCATGAAGGTCCCGCACCCGCTGTGGTTCGTCATCGCCACCCAGTTGGTTATCCTGCCCAGCGCCTACGGGGGAACCCGTATCACCCTCTTCATCGAGAACTGGCATCGGCCGCGCAGCCTGCGGTGACGAATCGGAGATTCCGCTGGCCGTTCCTCGGGGCTTGGAGGACAAGGCCTCTATCGACTCCATGAAACTCGTCGCGTTGGCCCGTGCTCTTCTCGCGGTTCTAATCCTTGCCGCCACGCCCGGCGCCTCGGCCGCCGAACGCCGGCCCAACATCGTCGTCGTCCTCGCTGACCAGTGGCGCGCCCAGGCCTTCGGTTTCGCCGGCGATCCGAACGTCCGCACGCCGCGCTTCGATAAACTTGCCGGCGAAAGCGTCCGCTTCGTCAACGCCGTCAGCGGCCTGCCCGTTTGTTCGCCCTGCCGCGCGTCCTTGATGACCGGCCAGCGGCCGCTTACTCACGGCGTCTTCCTCAACGACATCCAACTGAACACCAACGCCGTCACCATCGCCAAGGTCCTCCGCTCCTCCGGCTACGACACCGCCATGATCGGCAAGTGGCACATCGATGGCAGCGGCCGCTCCAGCTACATCCCGCCCGAGCGCCGTCAGGGCTTCGACTACTGGAAGGTCCTGGAATGCACTCACGCCTACTCCAACTCGTTCTACTACGCCGACGGTCCCGAGAAGCTGAAGTGGCCCGGCTACGATACGTTTGCCCAGACGAAGGACGCCTGCGCCTTCGTCAAAGCCCGCGCCCAGACCGGCAAACCCTTCGTCCTGTTCCTCGCCTGGGGACCGCCGCACGATCCCTATTTCACCGCGCCGGCCAAGTATCGCGCGCTCTACGATCCCGCCACGCTCAAGCTCCGGCCGAACGTCCCCGCCGCGCTCGAAGCCGAGACGCGCAAGATCCTCGCCGGCTACTACGCCCACTGCACCGCGCTCGACGACGCCATGGGCGAACTGCTCGACACGCTCAAGGAAACCGGCGCGGCCGACGACACCGTCTTCCTCTTCAGCGCCGACCACGGCGACATGCTCGGCTCACAGGGTCAGTTCAAGAAACAGCGCCCGTTCGACGAAACGGTGCGCGTGCCCATGCTCGTCCGCTGGCCGAAGGGTCTCGGAACCCAGCCGCGTTCCCTGGAGGCGCCGATCAATTCCGAGGACATCATGCCCACGCTCCTCGGCCTCGCCGGCGTGCCCATTCCCAAGACCGTCGAAGGCCTCGACTACAGCGGACATCTGCGCGGCGGCAAGAACCCCGGCGACAACGCCACCGTCATCCTCTGTGCCTCGCCCTTCGGCGAATGGGAACGGCGCGTGGGCGGCCGTGAATACCGCGGCGTCCGCACCGAACGCTTCACCTACGTCCGCGACCTGAAGGGCCCGTGGCTGCTCTACGACAACGCGACCGATCCCTACCAGACGAACAACCTCGTCGGCGTCGCAGCTCATGCCGAACTCCAGGCCAAGATGGATGCGCTGCTCACGCGCAAGCTGAAGGAACGCGGTGACGAATTCCGGCCCGGCCCCGACTACATCCGCCAATGGGGCTACACCGTGAATGCCAACGGGACGGTGCCGTATGCGAACTGAGAATGTTTCCGGCATCGGACAGTTTGGTGAGGGCTTTCAGACGGTTGACTTGCTGTTCCCACCACCGCCGTGCTCTCATGTTTGAAAGAAGCTGCAATTCCACAGTTCCAGATCACAGCGATGCCAACATCACGCTCTAAGGCCGATAGTCTTGGGGCCTACTTATTCGTGTTCGGCCTGCTGCTTGGGGTGATTTCACCATTCGTGATCATTGCGCCGCTTGCATTCTATCCAGGAGGCGGAACTCCTGCGTGGCAAAACACGGGATTCAACTGTCTCGGTGTCTCCGGCCTTTTGCTTCTCTCTTCGTATACCCTTGGAGTTGTGGCTCGCCGAACGGGAAGCCCAAGCCCGCGTTATCTCATCTGGGCACTGGTTGGTGCTTTTGTGTTTTCTGTTCCGTGGTTCCTCCACGTTTTGTCCTGATCCATCCTGAGAATGGGAAAGACATGATCGGAAACATCTCCCCATGAAACGACGACAATTCCTCCAACACCTCGGCCTCGCGGGTCTTGCGGCGGCTTCGTTCGGATCATTGGCCGGTTGCCGCAGCGGCGCGCTCGGTAGTTCAGCGAGCCTGTCCGAGCTTTCCGTGGCCGAGATCCAGCGGCGCATGGCGGCGGGTTCGCTCACGTCGGAGCAACTGACGAACTACTTCCTCCGCCGGATCGAGCAGCTCGACCGCAGCGGCCCGCGCCTCAATTCCGTCATCGAGTTGAACCCCGAGGCCGTCGCCATCGCCCGCGCGCTTGACGACGAGCGGCGCACGAAGGGGCCTCGCGGACTGCTCCACGGCGTGCCCGTGCTCCTCAAGGACAACATCGCCACCCACGACCGCATGCAGACCACGGCGGGTTCGCTGGCCTTGGTCGGGGCCATCGCGCCGAAGGACGCCTTCATCGTCTCGCGTCTCCGCGCCGCCGGTGCCGTCCTGCTGGGCAAGACGAACCTGAGCGAGTGGGCCAACTTTCGCGGCAACCGTTCCATTTCCGGCTGGAGCGGACGCGGCGGGCTCACGCGCAATCCGCACATGCTCGACCGCAATACGTCCGGCTCCAGCTCCGGTTCCGGCGCGGCCGTCGCGGCGGACTTGTGCAGCGTGGCCATCGGCACGGAGACGGATGGTTCCATCGTCTCGCCCGCGTCCTACTGCGGCATCGTCGGCCTCAAACCCACCGTCGGCCTCGTCAGCCGCTCGGGCATCATTCCCATCTCCTCCACGCAGGACACGGCCGGTCCCATGACCCGCACGGTGGCCGATGCGGCCGCATTGCTCGGCGCGATGACCGGCATCGATCAAGCGGATGCTGCGTCCACCAACTCCGGTGGAAAGCT
>JAYTUE010000261.1:0-13938 GCA_043744715.1 Verrucomicrobiota bacterium
TTTTCCCAATCGCTAATCGTTCGCTGGGTTATTCCTGTCATCGTGGCCAGCTCCATCTGCGTGAGTTTGCGTTCCTTACGAAGAAACCGCAGCCAAGCCCCATACATGGTCAATCTTCTCGGTCCGTTTTTTCCTATGCGTGGCATAACGTTACGTTGATTTTAGCGGCAGAATTCCGAAAACGCTTGAGGACGTGAAAGAAAGTGCTAAAACAGACCCGCGCTCTGAAGTGTGGAAAAAGAAGAGGCGAAACCGGTTGGTGCTAGTTGCTGTATGGCAACGGGATTGGATTTCGTGAAAACGACTCCACTCCATATAACTTACATTGTGCCTTATTTTGGATGTGGGAGTTTTCCACATCTCAGCTGACTACCTCTAACGATGAGCCCAGCCCCACCGCCGGCCGTCATGGTTGATGATTGGCCAATAAACAAAGGCTGACTTGCCGATAACCTTCTTCTCGTCAAAAGCGCCCCATACTCGTGAGTCCGAGCTGTTGGCGGTGTTGTCGCCCATGGCCATGAGATATCGGGGTGGAACGAGATACTTGGTTGCTTCATTCGGAAAATTAGGAGCGAGACTGCTAGGCTGAGAGCCCGGCGCAAACTCAGCCCGATGAGTTTCGTTCAAGTGCCCAAGATACCGCCAGTCGGCGAACCCGCCGCCGCCATAAACCATCTCGAAGTTCTCTGTGTTGGCATCCAGCCGTTTGCCATTCCGGATTAGATGTCGATCCGATCCGATTTGAAGTTCATCGCCGCCTAATCCTACCAGTCTCTTGATATAGAATTGGCCGTCAGGAAGACGGGGGATTCCGGTTGTCTCGAATACGATGATCTCCCCCAAGGCGGGTTTCCGGAAATTGTAGGTGAGCCGATTGACGAAAAGATGGTCTCCGGCGATTTCCTTGAACCGGACGATCGGTTCGCCTTTCTTGAAGCGAAGGCCGGGTAGTAGCTCGGCACGTTGAACGAAGTTCTCGTCAGGCGTGAACCAAAGCGTGTGATTGACAGTATCACGGCCATTGTAACGGACCCGGAGAATCGCCTTGTTGATAAACCTGAGCACCTTCTCCGTCACGACACCGACTACTTCGCCGTCCTGTTCGGCGATCTGCTCGTGAAAAAAAGTTCCACCGACAACCGCTTGAAAGACGCGGCTCGGAAAACCCGGGAATGGTTCTGAGGATTTAGCACCACGAAGGTTCTCCGAAGTGACTCCGAACAGCGTCGGCTGCATTGAACCCGTCGGGATCTTGAAAGGCTGGAGGAAGAAGGTGCGGACCGCCATGGCAATGACGATTGCCACAAGGACGACCTCGATGTTCTCGCGGATCCCCGCAGCGGGATAGGGGCGAAGCCATTTTCCAGCGGAATCATTGAGGGCATTGCCCAGATCCGTGAGTTCGTTCTGCGTCGCTCCTCGCTTGATTGCGGCGCGCAACTCGACGATGGCCTTGAGGATGCTGGCGTTGGCCTGGGGCGAAAGGATGTCCCGCTGATGGCGATACAGCTTGTCCGCCTGGCGGACGAGATCGGTTGCTTCCCGGACTTTCTTTGAGAGAAACCAACTCAACGTCATGGCAAATCCTTGAATAACGGGAGGGTCAGCTCTTGAGCACTTCGATGAAGGCTTCCTGCGGTATGTTCACGCTGCCGATGGATTTCATCCGCTTCTTACCTTCCTTCTGTTTCTCCAGAAGCTTGCGTTTGCGGCTGATGTCACCGCCGTAGCATTTCGCGGTGACGTCCTTGCGCATCGCGCTGATCGTCTCGCGGGCGACGAATTTCCCGCCGATGGCGGCCTGGATCGCGACCTGATACTGCTGTTTGGGGATGACGTCCTTGAGCTTTGCGCAGAGCGCCCTGCCCCGTGTCTCCGCCTTGGAACGGTGCACCAGCGCTGAGAACGCCTCCATGACCTCGCCATTGACGAGGATGTCGAGCTTCACCATGTCGCTCGCCACGTAGACGTCGTGCTCATAGTCCATCGAGCCGTAGCCACGGGTCATCGACTTGATGCGGTCGTGGAAATCGATCAGGATTTCGTTGAGCGGGATCTGGGCGGTGAGCATGACGCGGCGGGCGTCGAGGGTTTCAGTATTCTTCACCACACCCCGCTTTTCGGAGATGAGGTTGAGGATGTCCCCGATGTTTTCATTCGGCACCATGACGAACGAGCTCACCATCGGCTCCAGGATCTCCTCGATGTAGGTGATCTCCGGCATGAAGGCGGGGTTGTCGACCATCTTCTCCGTGCCATCGGTCATCTTGACCCGGTAAATCACGCTCGGATACGTGGCGATGATGTCCATGTCGAACTCGCGCCGGAGCCGTTCCTGGACGATCTCCATGTGAAGCAGGCCGAGGAATCCACAGCGGAACCCGAAACCGAGCGCGGCTGAGCTCTCGGTCTGGAAAGTCAGGGCGGAATCGTTCAGCTGCAGCTTGGCGATCGCCACCTTGAGTCCTTCGTAGTCCGCCGTGTTGATCGGGTAGATCCCGCTGAACACCATCGGGTGGATCTCCTTGAAGCCGGGAAGTTCGGGAGAAGGATTTCGCGGATCCGTAAGCGTGTCTCCGACCTTCACTTCGCGCGGGGACTTGATGTTCGCGGTGATGTAGCCTGTTTCACCGGCATCCAGCTTCTCGCGGACATAGGGCTTGGGGTTGAACGAGCCCACTTCCTTCACTTCGACCGTCTTGCCCGAGTGCAACAGCTTTACCATCGTGCCCGGCTTCAACTCGCCCTGCATGATTCGCACCAAGATGACGACGCCCTTGTAGGTGTCGAAGTAGCTGTCGAAGATCAACGCTTGGAGGGACGGGGCGCCTGTCGGCTTGGGCGCCGGGATGCGGTGGATAATGGCCTCAAGGATCTCGCTGATGCCGATTCCCTCCTTGGCGCTCGCCAAAATGGCTTCGTCGCCGGGGATCGCGATGATGTCCTCCAGCTGCTGCTTCGCCATCGGGATGTTGGCGTGGGGCAGATCGATCTTGTTGATGATCGGGATGATCGTGAGCCCCTGCTTGATCGCCAGGTGGACGTTGGCGACGGTCTGGGCCTCGACGCCCTGCGCGGCGTCGATGATCAGCAGGGCGCCTTCGCACGCGCTCAGCGACCGGGAAACCTCATAGGCGAAATCGACGTGGCCGGGGGTGTCGATCAGGTTGAGCTCATACTCCTCACCGTCCTGCGCCTTGTAATACATCGTGACCGGATGCGCCTTGATGGTGATGCCGCGCTCCTTTTCAAGGTCCATGGCATCAAGATGCTGCTCGTCCAGGTCGCGCTTGGCCACCGTGCCCGTGGTCTGAAGCAACCGGTCGGACAAGGTCGTCTTGCCGTGGTCGATATGGGCAATGATGCTGAAATTACGGATGTGTTTGGCGTCCATCGCGAACAAATGAAACCGGTGAAGCCTGGCCAGACGCCACGACTCGACCATGGATTAAGAACGGGGAACCTAACGGCCGCCCTGCTGAGGGCAATCTTCTTTCCCTCCGTGCGGTCAAACAAAGAACCCGCCCCGCATCACACGGGACGGGCGTTTGTCCGGCCGGAGCCAAAACGGTCCGACTCAGGCCTCAAATGACTTCCCGCAGCCGCACGAGCTGTGCGCGTTGGGGTTCTTGATCTTGAAACCGCCGCCGGTCAGGGCATCGGAGAAATCGATGACAGCGCCGCGGAGATAGTCTGCGCTGAAGGAGTCGACGAGGACGCTGATTCCGAAGAACTCGACGACGAGATCATCCGGACGCTTCTCGTCGAACTGCATCTGGTATTGAAGGCCGGAGCATCCGCCGCTTTCCACATAGACCCGGAGGCCCTTGTTCGCGGGGTCCACCTCGGCCGCGAGCATCGTCTTGATCTCGTTGGCCGCAGGTTCGGTCAGGATTACAACCGTATCGGTCGCCGTTGCGCTCATATCTTGTTCTTTAGGTATCAAACCACCAGGAGAGTGTCAAACGACCCGGCCAAGTTTTCCTCCCGCAAAATGCCACGCCAACTGCTCAGGGCGGCGTGAATCGACTTCGCAGTGCATCGACACGTCGTTCGATCGCGGGCCTGATCGCGGGTTCCAACTCGGCCAAACGCGCGTAGATCCGGGCAGCTTCGGACTGCTTGGACTGCGTCTCCAGAATCCTGCCCGAAGCGATGCCGGCCAGTTTGAGAGTCAAAGGGTCAGGGCCTCGGTCGGCGCTGCCATAGACCACCGCGAGATACGCGTCGAGGGCCGCATCCACCCTGCCCTGGGCTTCGAGCACCTCCCCGATCGCATACTGCGCACGCCACCGGACCATGGGATCGGCTGCGGCCGAATCACGCGCCATCGTGAAGGCGTTGATCGCCGCGTCGAACCCCTTTGCATCCGCTTTCAAGCGCGCCCACTGGAGATGCAGTTCCCCAAGGCGTCCGAGGGCCGCTGGTCCAATCGGGTTCAGAGCAAAGTAGCGACCCACGTTGGAGAGGGCTACAACCGCTTCGGAGAAGTCGACCAACGCCTTGTTGGTGCTCGCCATGAATTGTTCGAAGATCGTGTCTCCAAGGCCGAAATAGGCCTGCCCAAGAAGCACCGGCGGGTTGTTCGTGTCCTGCAGCAAGACGTTGACGAGTTCGGCGAACTGGCTGCGGGCATCGCGGAACAACTGGAGGGCAAAGGCCGACTTGCCGGCCATCAGGCGGGCATCATTCGCCAAATCCACGGGGCAATTCGTGGACTGATACAGGAGCTGGAACTGCTCCAGCGCCGCCGCGTGTTCGCCCTTGCTCCAGTAGTGGTTGGCGATCCAATTCCGGGCGAGGGGCGATTCGTCGCTGCCCGGGAATCGCGCCATCAGGTTCGTGAAGAGAGCAAAGGCGTTCGTCTCTCCGCCCGAACGGAAGGTGGAATCGGCCAGGAGAAACTCCGCCGTCGGTCGCAGCCGGCTAGTCGGATACTTGATGACCCAGGTGTTGAGCGAGGAGGCCACCGATGCCCAATCCCGCTGTTTCTCAAAAGTCCGTGCGGCAAGAAGCTCGGCCTTGTCGTTCAAACTCGAGTCCTTGAACTGCCTCGCGAACGCGGTAAGCGTCGCGCGCGCCTCCACGAGCCGGCCATTTCGGGTCTGCGTTTGTCCGAGGAGCAATGCGCCTGGTTCGACGAAGATGCTCGCGGGAAACGACTGGCTGAGGCGGCGAAATGAAGCCTCCGCCGAGGCAAGGTTGGTCGCGGCGACCGCAGCTTTGAGCGCCTGATAAAAGGCATGGTCCAGCAGATTGCTCCTGACTTCGGGAATCGTGCCGAACTGGTTGATGACCCGCTCGTAGGCCGTGAGCGCATCCGCCCAAAGCTGCTGGGCCATCAGACTGTCGCCCAGCTTGAACGCCGCCACGGCGGCGTCACGCCCCGGCTGAAGAACGCGCAACGCCCCTTGGAAGTTAGTGGCCGCGCCGCCGTAGTCGGAGTCCGCAAGTAGCACCCAGCCGCGCGCGAGCATGGCCCTGCCCAGCAGCGGCAAGGATGGATACCCCGCGGTGGCGACCTGGAGATTGGTCCACGCGGCGCCCCGGAGAGCAGCCGCTTCGGCCGCATTGGTCGGAGCGGCGGAGTAGGCATGACGAACCTGTATCTCCGCCAGAGCGATCCTGGCGGCATCTGCGGCCGGCTCGGCATTGGTTGCCCCTAGGAACCTGTTCAACCGGGCGACGGCGAGATCGAGCCGCCCCTGTTTCAGCGTGAGGTCGATGATCCGAGAAAGCGCGGTCCGCCGCTGGGACTGCCCGGAAGGGAGGGCCAGCACTTCTTCGAGAGCGGCCGTGGCCGGCGCAAAGAGCGACGCCTGCCGGAGGAGGTCGGCCTGGAACAGCAGGCTCTGGCCGAGGGCTTCAGGCGATCGGAGCTGCCTGGCCACGGCGACAAGATTGCTGGCGGAACCGACGGCTTCCGTGAGCCGGTTTTCCGCGACCGCAACCCTGGCCTTGAGGAGGTCTCCCCGCCATTGGTCGACGGCTCGCAGCCCGGTGCCGGGAACGGACGCAAGAAGTTCGCCCACCACCTTCACGTCGCGCAGTTCCATCGCGGCTTCGGCGGCGAGCAGCACTCCGGAGATGACGTTCGGATCCCCTGCCCGGCTCACGCGTGCCTTCGCGAATTCCGATTCCGGAGCAAGCAGCAGCTTGGACACCGCGCTCCAGTCTCCCATCCGGCCGAGCGCCACTGCCTGCCGATAGATCGCGTCCAGGCGGAGCATGGAACCGGGGAACGCGCCCAGCAGTCCGGCAAACGCGGCCGCAGCGTCCCGCGGCCGGTCCATCGCGAGAAGGCATTCACCGGCCAGGAAACGATATTGATCGGCCAGATCTCCCGCCCGGATTTCCTCGGCCCTCATCGAGTCGAGCGCGTCGGCCAGGTTGCCGAGATTGAACCGGATCTGGCCGAGTCGAAGGACGCCCTCAGCCCGCAGTTCGGACTCGGGATAGCGCACCAGGAAATCCATGAAGGCCTTCTCGGCCTGCGGCATAAGGCCGTCCTGGTGGAGCCGCGAGGCGGAGTTGAAGGCGCGCTGCTCGAAGCGGCCCGGAGCCGCCTTCACCGTCGGACAGGCGAAGCAGCCGACCACGAGCGCGATAAGCAGCGCGGTGGTGAAGTTGAACCGGACTCTTTTGAAAACGGACGGCACGGGAAAGTTCATCGCTGCTGACGGGCGAGAATTCGACTCAAAAATCGGCCCGTGTGGCTGCGCTCAGATCGTGCGACCACCTCGGGCGCGCCTTCGGAAAGGATCTCACCACCCCCCGCCCCGCCCTCGGGCCCGAGGTCGATCACCCAGTCGGCCGTCTTGATCACATCCAGGTTGTGCTCGATCACGATCAGCGTGTTGCCGGCGTTCCGCAGCTTGAAGAGCACGTCGAGCAGGGTTTCGACATCGCGGAAATGGAGACCGGTCGTCGGTTCGTCCAGGATGTAGATGGTCCGTCCTGTCTGCCTGCGTCCCAGCTCGGCCGCCAGTTTCACGCGCTGGGCTTCGCCGCCGGACAAGGTGATGCTGGACTGCCCGAGCCTGATGTAACCGAGGCCCACCTCCGCGAGCTTGAGGCAGGGCTCATAGATCTTCGGCATGGCCCGGAAGAACTTCACCGCCTCCTCCACGGTCATGCCGAGGATGTCGGCGATGTTCATCCCCTTGTAGCTGATCTCCAGGGTCTCGCGGTTGTAGCGGCGTCCGCCACAGGCTTCGCAGGTCACATAGACGGGCGGAAGGAAGAGCATCTCCGTCTTGATGCTGCCGTCGCCCTGGCATTTCTCGCAGCGCCCGCCCTTCACATTGAAGCTGAAACGGCTCGGGCCGTAGCCTCGCACCTTGGCCGTGGGCAGTTTGGCGAAGAGGGCGCGGATCTCGTTGAAGATGCCGGTAAACGTCGCCGGGTTGCTGCGCGGGCTCCTGCCGATCGGCGCCTGGTCGATGACGATGGCCTTGTCGACGGACTCGAAGCCGTGCAGGCCGCGGTGGGCCCCGGGGGGTTCCTTGGATCCGTAGAGCTTGCGGAAGAGCGCCCGGCACAGGATGTCGTTCACGAGCGTGCTCTTGCCCGAGCCGCTGACCCCAGTGACGCAGGTGAAGAGGCCAATGGGGAACTTCGCATCGATGTTCTTGAGATTGTTCTCCGTCGCTCCCGCGACCTCGATCCAGCCCCGAACCTTGTCTGGTTGGAGCCGGTTCTTCGGAATCGCGATGGCGGCTTCGCCCGTCAGGTAGCGACCGGTCAGCGAACGCGGATTGGCACAGACTTCGGCATAGGTTCCCGCAGCCACGATTTCACCACCGTTCACGCCGGCTCCGGGTCCCATGTCGATGAGGTAGTCGGCCCGCCGCATCGTGTCCTCGTCGTGTTCGACGACGATGACCGTATTGCCCAGCTCACGGAGGCGCTCGAGCGTCTGGATGAGCCGGTCGTTGTCGCGCTGGTGCAACCCGATGCTCGGTTCGTCGAGGATGTAGAGGACACCCATGAGTCCGCCCCCGATCTGCGTGGCCAGGCGGATGCGCTGGGTTTCACCGCCGCTCAGGGTGGCGCTCTCGCGGTTCAACGTGAGGTAGCCGAGTCCCACGTTGCGGAGGAATCCAAGACGATCTCGAATTCCACGGAGCAGTTCCCCGGCGATCTTGCGCTGGGATTCGCCGAGGACGAGTCCGGCCACGAAGGCATCCGCTTCGTCGACGGACAGCGCGCAGACATCCATGATCGAGAGCCCCGGGATCTCCGCGTCACCCGGTGCGCGGCGTCGCGTGAAGCCCTTTGAATCCCCGGCCCCTCCGAGCGTCACGGCCAGGATCTCGGGCTTGAGGCGACGACCGTGGCAGGCGTCGCAGAATGTCGGGTTCATGAACCCCTTGAGGCGGTTGCGGGTGAACTCGCTTTCGCTCTCCTGATAGAGGCGTTCGAGGTTGGGGATGACCCCCTCGAAAGGACGTCCGAGCTTCGCTTGTTTGCCCGCCCGAAAGAACGTGAAGTCGACTTCCGCCGTGCCGGTGCCCCAAAGCAGTTTGTGGCGGAAATCGGCGGATAGCTCCTTCACGGGCGTTTCCATGCCGACGCCGCCATGGGAGGCGATGCCGCGAAGGAGCGCCTTGTAGTAGACGATCATCCGCTTGCCACCGCGCCGCCAAGGCAGGACGGCCCCGGATTCGAGGGATTTCTCCTCGTCGGGGATGACGAGTGCCGGATCGAAAACCATCTTCTGACCGAGGCCGTGACAAACCGAGCAGGCCCCTGACGGGGAATTGAAGGAGAAATGTTTTGCCGTGACCGGCTCGAAGCTCTGGCCGCTGACGGGGCTGACCGAGCGGGTGGAAAGGCTGAGCTCGGTCCACGGTCTATCCGGCGGGCTCTCGGGCGGTTGATGCAGGGCCACCAGGGCGCCATTGCCCCACTTGAGCGCCGTCTCCACCGAGTCCACCAGCCGGCCACGGATCTTGTCGTCGACCAGCAGCCGATCGACGATGACGTCGATCGAGTGGGTCTGCTTGGCGTCCAGTTTCACCCGGAAATTGGCCCCCAGTTCGACGATCTCACCGTCGATGCGAACTCGGACAAAACCTTCGCGCCCCAGCTTTTCGATGACATCCCGGAACTCGCCCTTCTGCGCCGCGACTACCGGCGCACCCAGCATGAGCCGTGATTTGTGGGGCAGCGCCAGTATCCTGCCGACAATGTCGCCCGGGCTCTGCCGGTGAATCGGAGCGCCGCTCGCCGGGCAATGTTGCTGTCCGACGCTGGCGAACAGCACACGAAGGTGGTCGTAGAGCTCGGTCGTGGTCGCGATGGTCGAGCGCGGATTGGAACCGCTGTCCCGCTGCTCGATCGCGATGGCCGGCGAAAGCCCTTCGATGGAGTCCACGTCCGGCTTTTCCATCTGATCCAGAAACTGCCGGGCGTAGACCGACAGGGACTCCACATATCGCCTCTGGCCTTCGGCATAGATCGTGTCGAAGGCGAGGGAAGATTTGCCCGAGCCGCTGAGACCGGTGATGACGACGAGCCGGTCACGGGGAATCGTGACCGACACGTTCTTCAGATTGTGCTGGCGGGCGCCCTCAACCCGGATGCTGTCCTTCGGCATGTGATGCGACAATGGACCCGGGGGCGCGAGGATTCAAACCGCCGGCTATGGGACCTGGACGATCCGGTAGAAGAACGACGGCGCGGGCGGGACGGCGAGATTGAGGGTGATCGATGTCGTTGATCCGGGCGCCGTGACAATTCCGGGCGGCACGACGCCAATGGTCCAGGTCACAAGATCGGTCGATGTATCGACGCGGTAATGTTCACCTGGAATCGAGTTGAAGGTGAGCGTGTAGGTGCCGGCTGCGAGGTCGATCCGCGGCATGAGGATCATGGGCGCACCCGGCACAACGAGGCCTACCGGATTGCTGGTCGTGGCCCGGATGGTGAACGTGACGGCATTCACGTCATAGTTAGGCACGGCGAGGAGCCAGCTCCCGTTCAGGTCCGGGAAGTTGACCGTCTCGGCCAGGATGGCGGAGTTGGTGCGGATGAGGACGAATTCATTGACCGTGCCGGAATGGGCGCTGAGGGAGTTCAGGGTGGCGGAGGGTATACCGCCCTTGCCGATCAGGAGATCGACATCGCCCGTCATGTCGTAGACCTCGAAGTAGAGCGCCGCGTTGGTGTCCGTGACGGTGAACTGGAAGTAGTTCGTGACGAGAATCGACGGAGGAACGGTGATCGTCAGCGGAACGCCGTTGGCCAGGATGTTCGTCGTCGCCGGATTCGCGCTCTGCAGGATCCCGTTGGTGGAGATGCTGGCCCGGATGCTGAACGCCACGTTGTTCGGCTCGTTGTTCGGCACCGCCAGATACCAGTCACCCCTCAGATCGGTCAGGAACGCGTTGGTCCGGACGATGATCTGGTCGGAGATGTTGGTCAGTCGGCGGCTGATGGAGTCGTAGTTCACCAGGCTGGGCAGCGCATCACGCCGCATGACCAGGTCCACATTGCCCGACGGATTGTTGATCTCGAAAAGGATCGCCGACACGGCGTTGGTGAGCCGGAGCCGGTAGAAGTTGGTCACGGCGGCCCCCGGCGTCGCCACGGCGGGCTGCGGCGTGTCGAGAACAAGATCCACCACGTTGGTCATGGCGAAGGCATACTCCTCCGTCACCCTGACACCGTAGGTGACGTTGCCGGAGGTCAGATTGTAGACGCCGAGATACCATCGGCCCGAGCGCACTTGGAGCGGCAGGGAGTTCGACGTGACGACGATCCGCTCGTAGTCCGTGCCGGGATTCGCCCCGATGAGCTGGAAGTTGACCGGGTTCGGCAGAGGCAGGTCGTTGCGGACAACGAGATCGACGTCACCGCTTGGATTGAGCACCTCGAAGACCGCACCGATGGCATTGGTCGAGATGTCCACGGCATAGTAGTGGATCACCGCGGTCGGATCGATGTTGGTGCTCACCGTGAAGCCGTTGGTAAGGACCGGCAGGACGGTGGAGTTGGTTGGAAGCCTGTCGAACTGGATATGCAGGCTGAACGTGCTCGTGGCATTGGGATTCACGTTGCTCACCGCCAAGTAATAGCGCTGACCCGGCAAGAAGAACGGCGAGACGTTCACATTGGTGCCGAGCACGCTGACTCCCGTGCCGGGGACACCCACCGCTGAAAGCAGGGTGAAATCCCCGGGAAGCCCCTGTCCGGGCAAGGCGTTCTGGTTGAATACTAGGTCAAGCTGGCCGCCGCTGATCGAGCGGAGTTCATTGGTGGCCCGCGATGCGACGAAGGGTGTTTCGACCGCGAAGTAACGCACTTCGGCACCCCGAACGATGTTGGTGACCCGGGAGTCGTTGGTCAGGACGACCGCCCCGAAGTCGGTGGGCTGATAGATGAAGCGGAGCGACCATTCGTTGATCACCGCCGGAACCGCTCCTCCGCCCACTCGCGTGTCGCGGACCTCAAGGGACCAATCGCCGAAGGCGGTCTGACCAATGAACGGACTGAACCGTTCTTCCGCCAGGAAGACGCGGTCGGGATTGTTCGGGAGTTCCTCCAGGACGACCGAATCGAGAAGGAACCCGTTGGTCGTGGCCGCGATTGCCTGGAAGGCAAGATTTGTCGAATTGGCCGTGGCCCGGAATACCACGGAGGTGCGGCCCCAGACCATCGAGTTGCCCCGGTTGGTCATGCTGGCGGGCACCACGAGCAGGGGATCGGAACCGGCGCTCACCCGGATCACGGGAACCGTATTGGCAAGGACAACCGACAACGGGTCCCGGCTGTAGGCGAAGCGCACGCGATACTCCGTCCCCGCCCTCAGGGCCGTGTTCGTCATGATCCGCGAGTTAAGCTGCCCATTCAAAGACAGGAACTGGAGGCCGCCGTCGGGGACGGCCGGCACCGCGAAGAGATTGTTCGTGCCAGTGGCGATCAACGATTCGACGCGGGCCTCACCGTCGGTCACCTGCCAGCCGCCTATGTTGGTCACCGCGACGTAGGTCCCGTTGGTCGCCAACTGCCCGGGCTCGAAACCGTTCGTCAGGGAGGTCCGGACCACGAACGGGAAAAGGCCATTGGTGAAGGACGGCAGCGCGAACTTAATCGGCTCAACCACGGTGTTCGTGATCGGCGGATAGACGATGTTCGTCGAGATCGTGATGTTCGTGAAGACGCTGCGGACCTCGACGGCGTCGATGAAGACCCCCGAATTGGCCGTGAAAGGAACGAGGCTCCTGAAGCGGAGTTTGGAGACGGTGCTCGAAGCCGTGAACGAGTTGGTCAGCACGACCCAGTTGCTGGAGACGGGCGAGAAGGTGTTCGTGAAACCAGTTCCCTCGATCCAGACAGCCGCTTGGGGAGAAGGTATTGGCGGGGCGTTCGTGAGTTCGGAGCTGAGCGCATAGGCGAACGTGAGGCTGTAGTTTGTTCCCGGAATCGTGGGCAAGTTCGCCAGGATGGTCCCTTGCTCACCCGCATTGCCGATGAGGTCCATGGCGTTGGTGCCCTCATAGGAAGGCCCGATCAGCCCCCGGCCCATGCCGGCCACATCGACACTCCCGTTTTCAACGAGCCATCTTCCAGAGATCGTCTGGTTGGTTGTGTATGCCTTGACGGGCATGTCCTCGAAGCCGGTCTTCAGCAGAACATTGGTCACGATGGTTTGATTGGTCCGGATCTCGTAGAAAGGGGCGTAGCCGAGGAAGGTCGGCAGGAAGTTCGTATCCGTCAGCACGCCGCGAAATCCATTGATGTCCGCGCCTCCCCGGTTCTCCAAGACAAGGGACCTATCGCCCGATGGACTGATCAAGGTAACGGCCAGATCCGAGATTCTTGGATGAGTCAGATCAAGCTGCAGCTGAATGGCGGCTATCCGTTCCAGGTTGGTCAGCGTCAGGGTCGAACGCGACAATGCGTCGTCGATCACAACGGTCGAAGTGGTCCGCCCAATCTGGGACAGGCGGGTGCCCTCTGAGGCGAGGTTGACGAAGAAGCGCAAGCGGAGTGGAACCGGGAACGGGTTCGGATTGAAGATTCGGGCGACATAGGTTCCGACCGCGAGAGGGGGCGAATCCGTTCTTCCAATCGACAGGGTTCCACCCAACGGGGGTTGAATGACCTGCAGCTTGTCGTAGGCATTCAGCTGGGGAACGTCATCCCGGCGCACATAGAGGATGACGGGAGCCTGGTTCTGCGCGGCCCCTGTATAGGTGACGGTCGTATCCAGACGATCCGCCTCCGGACCGACGTCCTGGAAGTAGGCCGGGCCCCAACCCGGCGGAGCAATGAACGTGAACGCGGCCGTGTTCGTCGGTTGCAGGAAGAGTTTGATGCGGGAGAACTCGACGCGGCCCGTATGGTTGAGCGAATTGTCCACCAGCGTGAGTTGGAAATCGGATGCTGCGGAGAAGGTGACGAAATTCAGCAGGCTTCCCGGACCATCGGTCGGACGGGCGAACAGGTTGTCCAAGATTCCCGTGTCATCCTGCACGAGCCGTCGGAAACCCGAACCGGTGTTGAATCCGAAGCTGTGGTTGTTCAAAACCGAAAATTTGCTTCCACGCGCCGGGTCCACAATTTTGAGCTCGTTGAAGAGATCTCCGAACAGTTCATGGGTGAATTCGTTTGTAACGACGACACGCTGGATCCGTTCCTGCAGCCCCGGAGCCACGTAGAACACCACCACGCTGCCCGGTTTATCGCTGGATCCATCGGGGATGTTCAGAGGCAAAGCTCGTCGCGGGCGCAAAGTGACACCCGTGTCATCCCGGTCGAAGAACGGCTCATTGGAGGCGCTCGCGAAGATGCTGAACTCGGATGCCTGCTGGTCCTCGGACTTGACGCCGATGTAGTAGGACGTGTCGACGGCGGCTCCTATGATGGGAATCGACTCCTCACCTCCGCGCCTAAGCGACTTGAACGCGCCGGCCAAGGCCGCAGGCG
>JAYTUE010000262.1:0-13932 GCA_043744715.1 Verrucomicrobiota bacterium
GAGTCGAAGTTGATCGGCTGGTCGCCGACGAAATCCTTCTGCGTGGCCTTCAACGTCTCGCCGTTGGCGGGTTCGCGGAGCCAGCGGTTCAGCTCGTCGCGGGACGAGATGTTTT
Organism: Verrucomicrobiota bacterium; assembly: GCA_043744715.1. Lineage (GTDB taxonomy): Bacteria > Verrucomicrobiota > Verrucomicrobiia > Limisphaerales > CANJSG01 > CANJSG01. The sequence goes on from JAYTUE010000262.1 coordinate 116, forward strand.
CCAGCCGCTTGCCGTAGAACCCGCAGAGGAGCTCGTCCAGATCGCCGATGTCGTAGCGGCGAACGCGTGTCTGCCAGCTCTCGATCTTCTGACGGATGCCGAGATTGTGGGCGAGGAATGGGTATTGGCTCGTAGCCGACGAGGTGAGGAGGCGGACGTCTTCGGAGGGAGAATCTTCGTCGTCCGCCTCGTCCCCTCGGCGGCTACGGGAGGGAAGCAAGTCGCCTTCGACCAGCGCGGCGCGGATGAAGATCTTCGTCGCCTCCTTCGCATCGATGTTGCCGTAGGAGACCTTGCGCCGGGTGATTTCCATGCCGTGCAGCGTCAGCACCTCGTCGCAGAGCACGCGGCCGGCGGCGGCGATCCACTGCGGGTTCATATGCGTGCGCTTGCAGAGGTGCGGAGCCAGCTCGGCGATCCACTGCGGGTCGATGCCCGCGAGTGTCCGCGCAAAGAGCTGCGAGGTCTCGACGATCTCGCCGGCGACGATCCACAGCGGCTGGTTGGTCTTTTCCTTCGGGCTCGAAGCGGAACCTTTCCTGTCCGGGTTGAATCTGCGCTGGGGTTCGCCGCGTTCGAAGAGGGCGGAGCCGGGGAACAAGGTCAGCAGGCGATTGCCGGAGCCCTTGTAGCTGTTGCGTTCCTCGCGCCGTGAAACGTGGCCGAGCAGACCGGAAAGGATGGAGCGGTGGATGGGGATGTAGAGCGGGTGGGTCGAATCGCGCTGCGATTCGACGCCGGCTCGCAGCGCGACCCGGCCCACCTTGTCCGTAGGCCGGGCGTCCCCGCCCGGCGAGGGGGTGTTCTGTGGATTGGCCCGGTTCATCGTGAGCCCTTCCGCCTCGTTACCCCGGCGGCTACTGGACTGGCCGGGCGAGGACGCCCGGCCTACGACGTCTTCCAAGGCGTCCTCCAACTGGCCGTGCAAGTCCTGCCACTCGCGCATGCGGAGGTAGGAGAGGAAGTGATGTTTGCAGAACTTCCGCCGCGCGCCCTGGGTGCGGAGCGATTCCCACTGGTCGTGAACGGCGTTCCAGACGTTGAGCAGCGTGAGGAAGTCCGACTGCGGATCGGTGAACCTGCGGTGCGCTGCGGCGGCGGCGTCTTTCTGGTCGAGCGGCCGTTCGCGCGGGTCCTGGATGCTGAGGCCCGACGCGATGATGAGCAGCTCCCGCGAAACGCCTTCACGGCCGGACTCGATCAACATGCGGCCAAGCGTGGGATCGATGGGCAACCGCGCCAGATCCCAGCCGAGCGGCGTGACGGCGCGTTCGGCGTCGAGCGCGCCGAGTTCCTGGAGGAGCGCGTAGCCGTTGGCGATGGCGTTGGGCGCGGGCGGCTGGACGAACGGGAACGTCTCGATGTCGCCAAGCTGGAAGGCCTTCATCCGCAGGATCACCTCCGCGAGGTTGGCGCGCTGGATCTCCGGCTGGGTGAAGGGCGGGCGGGCCTTGAAGTCGTCCTGGGAATACAGGCGGATGCAGACGCCGTCCTGCACGCGGCCGGCGCGGCCCTTGCGCTGGTTGGCGCTGCTCTGCGAGACGGGCTCGACGGGCAGGCGCTTGGTGCGCGTGCGCGGATTGTAGCGGCTGATGCGGGCGAGGCCGGCGTCGATGACGTAGCGGATGCCGGGGATGGTGAGCGACGTTTCGGCGATGTTCGTCGCGATGACGACCTTGCGCCTCGTGGTCGGGGAGAAGACGCGTTGCTGGTCGCCCGAGCTCAGCCGGCCAAAGAGCGGGACGATCTCGGCCGCGCCGCCGAAACGGCCTTCCAACTGGTCGGCGATCTCGCGGATGTCCCGTTCGCCGGGCATGAAGATGAGGAGATCACCGACGTCCGTGTCGTAGAGGATCGTGTCGGCCGCGCGCACGGCGGCATCGGCGTAGGTCAGCGTATCGCCATCCGAGGAACCGGCGCGGAGCGATGCGCGGATGCTGGCGGCGAGACGGGGCGTTTCTGGAGATGCGGGAAGGTCCGTAGGCCGGGCGACCTCGCCCGGCAAGGAGGTGTTTATGCACGAAGGGTCCGATGAGACACCCACTGGCCGGGCAGGGATGCCTGCCCTACCTTCGGCTTCCTCCTCGGAATCCGGCTCGTGCTCGAACGGCGTGTAGACGACGTCCACCGGAAACATCCGGCCCGAGACCTCGATGATCGGCGCGTTGCCAAAGTGCTTCGAGAAGGCCTGCGTGTCGATCGTGGCCGACGTGACGATGAGCTTGAGATCGGTGCGCCGCGCGAGCAGGCCCTTCAGGTAGCCGAGGAGGAAATCGATGTTCAACGATCGCTCGTGCGCCTCGTCGATGATGATCGCGTTGTATTCCGAGAGGTCGGGATCGCCCTGCGTTTCAGCCAGCAGGATGCCGTCGGTCATCAGCTTGATGTAGGTCTCGGAGCTGGACCGGTCGTCGAAACGGATCTTGCAGCCGACCTCGCGTCCCCAGCCGACGCCCAGCTCCTCCGCGATGCGTTTGGAGATGGAGAGCGCGGCCACGCGGCGCGGCTGGGTGCAGCCGATCTTCGCCTCGATGCCGAGCCCGGCCTCCAGGCACATCTTGGGGATCTGCGTCGTCTTGCCGGAGCCGGTTTCACCCGCGAGCACCACGACCTGGTTGGCGCGGATGGCGGCGACGATGTCGTCCTTGCGCGCCGTGATCGGCAGGTCGGCGGGATACGCCACGCGCGGCACGGAGATCCGCCGGCGTTCGCGCAGGGCGACGGAGGCGCGGGCCTGTTCCAGCAGGCGGTTGAGGATGGGATCATGCTTGTCCGGATGCAGCCGGTCCTTGAACAGCCGGACCGCGCGCGCGCCGAGCCGCACCCAGTCGGGCACCATGGCCTGCGGGAGCAGCGAGCGGAGTTCAGAGATGCGCGGATCGTTCATAACCGGGGCGGAGGTTGTAGCGGAAACCGCCGCAGTGGAAGAAGCGCGGAATGGAAGCAAGAAGGCGCAAGGCGCTCAAAAGCGGTCAGTCTATTCGCAGGTCTTCCACGAACCGCGCGTCTTCCCAGACCTTCTCCACGCCAGTCTGCTCCTTGACGATCTGGAAAATCTTCTCCCGGACAAGGTCACGGGATAGCGGACGCGACGCCGTGCTCCACCAGTCCTTAACTTCGTAATTTTTGGCCATGTGACCTAACTTAACCCACCAGCCGGCAGGCGCTGGATGTGGTGAAAGCTTGAGAAAGATCCGGCCATCGCGATCCGCCAGTTCCAGCCAGTCGATGACATCACGAGGCGTTGCCATCCGCTCCGCGTCGGCATTTGAAATCGAGCAGCCGAATTCCTCTTCGATGGCCATGACCAGTTCTACGCTGTCCAATCCCATGAGCCCGATCGTCAGGCTGATTTTTTTCCAGTCAACCGGTCCTTCTTCTCTTCAAGATGCGTGATCCACGAAGGGCACGAAGAACACCAAGTCCGGTAGGGCGCGTCACTCCGTGCGCGCCGCCGTGTGGCCGAGCGGCTTCTGAGCGACTTTGAATCCGCTGGTTGGCATTCGACGGCGGGCGGAGGACTGCCCGCCCTACCCGCACTGGAGCGCCGAGCTCCGGCTGTTCCTCGAACCGGCCTTGCGCTCCAGGCTGGAGCAACCAGTTTCAGCTCGGCCAGCAGCGCCTTGATGCAACACCGCGTCGTCCAACCCGAACTCCTCGATTCTCTGCCGCCGGATGCGCCCGAGGCCGTGGCGTCGCGCCGTGATCTCCGGCGGATCAACCGGCTCATGGGCAACGGCCGGTTGATCGGCCGCGAAATGTTGCGGCGACGTCACGCGGCCGGCGTTTCGAAGTCCCAAGGCCCATTCACCATCGCCGAGCTGGGCGCCGGCGATGGGACGATGCTTCTAAAAATCCTCCAGTCCCGGGACTGGGAGGATCAGGCGGGGAGTGTCGTCCTGGTGGATCGGCAGCCGGTGGTGGCCACGGCCACGCTCGACGGATTCAGGCGGCTCGGCTGGGCGGTGGAAGTCGTGGAGGCCGACGTCTTCACCTGGCTCCGGAACACGCCGATCACCGACATGATGGCGACGAACCTGTTCCTGCATCATTTCGAGGACCCGGCCCTGGGCGAACTGCTCTTGCTGGCGGGGGCGAAGACGCGTTGCCTGATCGCCTGTGAACCTCGGCGTTCCTCGTTCGCGCTGTTGGGAAGCCGGTTGCTGGGGCTGATCGGGTGCAACCATGTGACGCGTCACGACGCCGTGGTCAGCGTGCGGGCGGGCTTCCGGGAAACGGAACTCGGCGACCTTTTCCGGAGCGAAACGGCGTTCGACTGGACCATCCGGGAAACAGCGGCCGGACCTTTCAGTCACCTTTTTGTGGCCACGCGATGAGCGCGCACAAACCCATCACCATCGTCGGCGGCGGATTGGCCGGGCTCACGCTGGGCATCGGTCTCAGGCAGCGCGACGTGCCCGTCACCGTGCTGGAGGCGGGTTCGTATCCGCGTCACAAGGTCTGCGGCGAATTCGTCTCCGGTCGCGGCCGCGAGGTGCTGCGCCGTCTTGAGCTTGAGCCGAAGCTGGTCGCCTCCGGGGCCAGGACGGGCGCCTCGGTGGAGTTTTTCGCCGACACCATGCGGGCCGGTCCGCGCAGGCTTCCCGACGAGGCGCTCTGCCTTTCGCGCCATGCCATGGACTCCGTCCTGGCCGACGACTTCAAACGTCTCGGCGGCGAACTCGTGACCGGCCGGCGTTCCACCGGCGATCTCGGCGAGGGCTTCATCCGCGCGACGGGGCGGCGGCCCCAGACGCAGGAGGAAGGCTGGAGATATTTCGGGCTCAAGGCCCATGTGCGCGGCGTCGCCCTGGAGTCGGATCTGGAGATGCACCTGACCACGTCCGGCTACGTCGGCCTGTGCCGCATCGAGGGCGACGAGGTCAACGTCTGCGGCCTCTTCCGCTCACGCGAACCGGTGCAAAGCCTGGCCCGTGACTGGAAGGACTGGCTGCAGGGCGCGCCGGGATCGCACCTCTCCCGCCGGCTGGCCGGAGCGGCCTGGGACGAAGCCTCCGCCTGCACGGTGGCCGGTCTTTCGCTCGCCCCGAGGTCGGCCGCGATGCTGACGGAATGCGCCGTGGGGGATTCGTTGACCATGATTCCACCCGTCACCGGCAACGGCATGTCGATGGCCTTCGAGTCGGCCGAGAACGCGGTGGCTCCTTTGGCGGAATACAGCCGGGGCGAACGGACCTGGGAGGAGACGATGAAGGCGGTCGCGGCCGCCAACGACGGCGCGTTTTCCGGAAGGCTGCGCTGGGCGTCCCGGTTGCAACGGGGGCTGATGTCGCCGCGATGGTCGGTCGTCCTGTTCGACACCGTCCGCAGGTGCCCCAAGGCGCTCGACGTCTTCTTCCGCCTGACCCGTTGATGGCTTGCCAGCCATGGGCGCCGCGCCTACTCCGTGCGGTGTGCCGTATGATCGCAGCCCTGACGGCCCTGGCCCCGTGTCCCCCCGACCAGGCCACGACGGCTCGGACACGAGCCTGACCAGCCGGTTCGAGCTCTTCCGCAATCCCATGATCCTGGAGCTCGGCCTGATCGGTGGGGAACCCCGCTTTCTCACGCTGATCCACCAGGGCACGGCCCATCTCCGCTTGGAATCGACGACGAACCTGATGGACTGGTCGGCGCAGGCGGTTTTCCAGGCCACCAACGGCGTCAACCGTTGGACCAACGCCGCCGATCTCGGCGGTTCTGGGATTTTTTTTCGCCTCCTGCACCTCGGGCCGGATGCTCCGGGGCCATAATCCCCCGCAATTCACGGTCGCGAAGGGTCTTGGCCGGCTGCCTGATGCAGGCCGGGATCAAAATGCTATTCCCACGGCGGCCGCTTGTGACACACTCATGGCATGGGCATGAGACGAGAGGCCCGCGAGAAGGCGGTCCAGTTCCTCTTTCAACACGATTTGAATCCTCCCGAGAATCTCGAGGAGGCGCTGAACGTATTTTGGGAGTCACAAAGGCCGACCGTGCTGGAGGCCGAGAAGAACCACTCCGCCTTCGACGTCGCTCCGGCCAAGATTCCGCCGCCCACGGTGGCCGAGGCCACGCTCCGGATGTTTTCCGAGCCGTTGATCCGGGGGGTGATCGACAACCTCAGCGAGATCGACACGGCCATCAAAAATGTCGCCCTCAACTGGGACATCGCCCGCATGGCGGCGGTCGACCGGAACATCCTCCGCCTAGCCGTCCACGAGATGCTCCACCGGCAGGACATCCCGCCAATCGTCAGCATCAACGAGGCGGTCGACATCGCGAAGAAGTTCTCCACCGACGACAGCGGCAAGTTCGTCAACGGCCTGCTCGACAAGATCAAGGGCGAGCTCCTGCGCAACACCCGCTACACCAACTCCTGATTTCCCGGAACCAACCCGTGTTCGCCGACCTCCATCTCCACACCAACTTCTCCGACGGGACCTACACGCCCGAGGAGTTGTCCGGGCATGGCCGCCGCGTCGGACTCAAGGCTATGGCCTTGACCGACCACGACACCGTGGAGGGCTGCGCCCGCATGGCGCTCGCCTGCGAGGGCAACGGCATCGAATTCTGCCCCGGCACCGAGCTGACCGCCGAGATCGACGGGTTGGAAGTGCACATCCTCGGCCTCTTCATCGACATCGCGAACCCCGAGATGCAGGTCGAGATGTCCAAGTTCCAGGACGTCCGCCAGAAACGCATCTACGAGATGGTCGCGCGGCTCAACGAGAAGAAGATCCCGCTCAAGGCCGAAGCCGTCTTCAAGATCGCCAACTGCCGTTCCCCCGGCCGTCCCCACGTCGCCCGCGCGCTCGTGGCCGAGAAATACTGCACCAGTCTGGACGAGGCCTTCAACCGCTTCCTCAAGAAGGGCAAGGCCGCCTGGGTGCCCAAGTTCAAGATCTCCGCCTTCGACGCCATCAAGCTGATCCACATCGCCGGCGGCCTCGCCGTGCTGGCCCATCCCGCCCTCAACCGCAGCGACGAGATCATCCCGGACCTCGTCCGCGCCGGGATGGATGGCCTAGAGTGCTTCCACAGCCGGCACACGCAGGGCATTTCCGAGCACTACCTCCAGATCGCCGACAAGCACGACCTCCTCGTCAGCGGCGGTTCCGACTGCCACGGCATGAGCAAGAACAAGCCGCTCATCGGTTCCGTGAAGCTCCCCATCCATACCTACAACAAGCTCAAGGAAGCGCGCGACGACCGCCGCGACCGCGCCGCCGCCGCCGCCGCCACGGTCTGATCGGTCTGTCCCCGGGGTTCCCCCCTCTTCGACCATGGGATTCTTTCAACGCCTCAAAGAAGGTCTCTTCAAGACGCAGCAGAAGCTCGTCCACGAGATCAAACGCATCGTCACCCGTTCGCCCAGCCTCACCGCCGACACCATCGAGGAACTCGAAGCCGCCCTGCTCGGCGCCGACCTCGGCGTCGCCATGACCCAGCAGATCCTCGCGGCGGTGAAGAAGGTCTACGAGACCCAGGGCGGCACCGGCGTGCAGGTCCTCGACATCGCCATCGCCGAAGTCGAGAAGAGCCTCGGCACCGTCAACCCCGGCCTCAAGACCAGCGCCACCGGCCTCACCGTCGTCTCCGTCGTCGGCGTCAACGGCACCGGCAAGACGACCACCAGCGCCAAGCTCGCCCACAACTTCAAACAGAACGGCGAAGGCGTCGTCCTCGCCGCCTGCGACACCTTCCGCGCCGCCGCCATCGAGCAGCTCAAGCTCTGGGGCACCCGCCTCGACGTCGAAGTCATCGCCGGAGCCCACGGGGCCGATGCCGCCGCGGTGGCCCACGACGGCATCGCCGCCGCGCAGGCCCGGGGCGCGAAATGGCTCGTCGTCGATACCGCCGGCCGGCTCCACACCAAGACCAACCTCATGCAGGAGCTGCAGAAGATTCACCGCGTCATGGCCAAGAAGCTGCCCGGCGCCCCGCACGAAACCCTGCTCGTGATCGACGCCACCACCGGCATGAACGCCCTCAACCAGGCGCGCGAGTTCCACAAGGCCGTTCCCCTGACCGGCCTCGTCGTCACCAAACTCGACGGCACCAGCAAGGCCGGCATGGTCGTGGCCATCCAGAAGGAGCTCGGCATCCCGGTGAAGTTCATCGGCGTGGGCGAGCAGAAGGACGACCTCCAGCCTTTCAACGCCCACGACTTCGCCGAAGCCCTCTTCAGCGACAAGGAAGCGGCGAAGTAGGGGAACACCCCTCGTTGCGGTCGGGAATTCCGGTCGGTGCCCGGATTCAGCCAGCGCCCGGTGATTCCATAGAAGACGGCCAGCCTTTCGTCTGCCTAGACTTGGGGAACATGAAACCCCATTGGTCCGGCGTTTTCCCCGCCATCACCACACAGCTCCACAAGGACGGCTCCCTCGATCTTCCCGCCACGGCGGCCCATGCCGAGGCGCTCATCCAGTCCGGCATCACGGGGTTGGTCTTCCTCGGGTCGCTCGGCGAGAACCAGGCTCTGACCGCCGAGGAGAAACGCGCGGTCCTCGCCGACATGGTGGAAGCGGTGGACGGTCGCGTGACCGTCCTGAGCGGCGTGGCGGAGACAAGCCTGGCCGAGGCCTGCCGCTTCGTGCGCGACGGTGAGAAGCTCGGGCTCGACGGCTTCATGCTCATGCCGCCGATGGCCTACAAGTCGCCCGACGTGGCCGAATCGCTCCACCACTTCCGCACCGTGGCGAAGGCGACCGGGCTGCCGATCATGATCTACAACAACCCGCTCAGCTACGGGCACGACCTCACGCCCGAGCTGTTCGCGAAGCTGGCCACTCAGAAGAACTTCGTCGCGCTCAAGGAAAGCTCCGGAAACACCCGCCGCATCACCGACCTGCACAACACCGTCGGCGACCGCTACGCCATCTTCACCGGCGTGGACGATCTCGCGCTGGAATCGGCCATCCTCGGCATCGACGGCTGGGTGGCCGGCAGCGGCATCGCTTTCCCCGCCGAGAACCAATACTTCTGGGAGCTGACCCGCGCCGGCCAATGGGACAAGGCCCGCGAAATCTACCGCTGGTTCGCACCGCTGCTGCATCTCGATACGCACCCGAAGTTCGTCCAATACATCAAGCTGGCCGTGCAAGAATGCGGCCTCGGCAAGGAATGGACCCGCGCGCCGCGGCTGCCTCTCACCGGGGCCGAACGCAAGGCGGTGTTGAAGATCATCCACGACGGCATCGCCAGCCGCCCCAAGGTGCCGAAGCGGAAGTGACGTTGCCGTGCCGGACAACCCTCCATAGCTTGCTTCCATGTTTCATCGCCTCGTTCCCCTTCTTGCCTGCCTTGTCACGGCCCTGACAACGCTTGCCGCCGAAACGCCCGTGGCCAGACCGGTCGCGCCCGGAGCCGACGGCATCGTCTCGATGCACGCGAGCAACGCCGTGGTCCATGGAACGATGCTCCGCTATGAACCGCAGACGAACAAACTGTGCCTGGGCTTCTGGACGAAGGCGGAGGACTGGGCCGAATGGAAATTCGAGATCACCAAGCCGGGCGACTACGTGGTGGAAATCTGGCAGGGCTGCGGCAAAGGCAATGGCGGCAGCGATGTGGTCGCCGAGATCGCCGGGAAGAGTTTCCCGTTCGTCGTCGAGGACACGGGCGGATTCCAGAACTTCATCCCGCGCCGTGTCGGCACCGTGGCGTTGACGGCGGGCACGCACACCATCGCGGTGAAGCCGCAGAACAAGAAGAAGGCCGCCGTGATGGACATCCGCTTCGTGAAGATCATCCCTGCCGACAAGACCAAGGAAGCACCGACGCCGATCGCAAAATAAGCTCCATGCAGAATATCCAGATCATCGATTCGCACACGGGGGGAGAACCCACCCGAATCGTCGTCAGCGGTGGCCCCGACCTCGGTATGGGCACGATGGCGGAGAGGCAGACGATCTTCAGCGAACGCCACGACCGGTTCCGCTCCGCCGTGGTCAATGAACCGCGCGGGTCCGACGTCATCGTCGGCGCGCTGCTCTGTGAACCGGGCGATCCCTCCTGCTCCATCGGCGTTATCTTCTTCAACAACGTCGGCTGCCTCGGCATGTGCGGCCACGGGACCATCGGCCTGATCGCCACGCTGGCGCACATGGGACGGATCGCTCCCGGCGAACACCGGATCGACACCAGCGTCGGTATCGTGACGGCCACGCTGCACCCGGACGGATCGGTCTCCGTCGCCAACGTCCCGAGCCATCGTAAGACCAAAGCCGCGACGGTGGATGTTCCCGGCATCGGCCCGGTAACCGGCGACGTCGCGTGGGCCGGCAACTGGTTCTTCCTCGTGGAGAACCATCCCTGGGCGCTCGATTTGAAAAACGTCGACCAGTTGACCGACGTTTCCTGGCGCATCCGGCAGGCCGTCAACGCGCAGGGCTTTCCCGAGATCGACCACGTGGAACTCTTCGGCCCGGGGCAGTCCGGCGGCCATTCCCGGAACTTCGTCCTGTGCCCCGGCAAAGCCTACGACCGTTCGCCCTGCGGCACGGGCACGAGCGCGAAACTCGCCTGCCTCGCCGCTGACGGGAAGCTGGCCGAGGGCGCGACCTGGATCCAGGAAAGCATCCTCGGCAGCACCTTCACGGGGAGCTTCCTCTGGATCGACCACGCCGCAGGAACCATCGCGCCTGTCGTCACCGGCCGGGCCTTTGTGAACGCCGAGGCCACGCTGCTCCTCGATGAACGCGATCCTTTCTGCTGGGGCATCCGCTGACAGGCCTCTCGCTTCTCGGGAGTTGGTAAGCCGCAGGATTTGCATTATGTCTGAGACTGAAATGAGCGCTCCCCGGTCAACCCTGCTGTCGCTTGCCGTCGTCATCCTGTCGGCACTGATCGTGGTCGCGCCGCTGGAGGCCGCTTCGCTGCTGGGAACCATCGAGATTCAAACCGCCACGGGCCAGCGCATGGAACCGCTCGCCGTGGGCACGAACAAGGCCGTCGTCCTGCTCTTCATCTCGACGGATTGCCCCATCTCCAACGCCTATGCGCCCGAGGTGAACCGCATCGCCGCCGAATACGGTCCGCGCGGCGTGGTCGTCCGGCTGGTCTATGCCGACGGGGATGTGACGCCGGATTCCGCCAAGAAGCATATTGCGGACTTCCGCTACACGATGGGCGCCCTGCTCGACCCGGAGCAGAAACTGGCGGCGCGTCTCGGGGCCAAGGTCACGCCCGAGGCCTTCGTCGTTTCCGCCGCCGGCACCACGGTCTACCGGGGACGCATCGACGACCTGTATCCGGCCCTCGGCAAGCGCCGTCCGCAGCCGACGGAGCGCGACCTGCGCAACGCCCTCGACGCCTTCCTCGCGGGCCGGCCTGTCGCCAAGCCGGTCACCGACGCCGTCGGCTGCTACCTTCCCCCGCTCAAGAAACCCTGAAGCTCCGTCCGCGGCCATGATGGCATTGCCGATCAAGGGCTCCATGACGCTTCACGCTTGAGCCACTCCGCCGCCGCCGCGATGGTCGCCGGACGATGGCCGATCGAATGATTTCCGATGTCCTGACCAAGCCCGAAGCCGCGCTCGAACAAAAGCTGCGCCCGGCCGCCTTCGCCGACTTCACCGGCCAGGCCAAGGTCAAGGAACGCCTGGAGATCGGCGTTGCGGCCGCCAGGCAGCGCGGCGAAGCCATCGACCACATCCTCCTCAGCGGCCCGCCCGGCCTCGGCAAGACCACCATCGCCAACATCATCGCCAAGGCGATGGGCACGAACCTCAAGACCACCAGCGGTCCCACCATCGAGAAGGCGGGCGATCTGGCCGGGTTGCTCACGAACCTGGAGGAAGGCGATGTCCTCTTCATCGACGAGATCCACCGCCTCCAGAAGACCATCGAGGAATACCTCTACCCGGCGATGGAGGACTTCAAGCTGGACATCATCATCGACCAGGGGCCCAACGCCCGGACCGTCCAGCTGAACCTGCCGCACTTCACCCTCATCGGCGCCACGACGCGCAGCGGCCTGCTCACCGCGCCGTTACTCACGCGGTTCGGCATCAAGGAACGGCTCGACTACTACGACAGCGCGCAGCTCCAGACGATCATCCTGCGCGCGGCCAGATTGCTGAAGGTGGAGATCGATACGCAGGGCGCGTTCGAGATCGCGCGCCGCAGCCGGGGCACGCCGCGCATCGCCGGCAACCTCCTCCGCCGCGTGCGCGACTACGCCCAGGTCCGCAGCGACGGACGGATCACGGCGGAATTGGCGGACAAGTCGCTCGCCATTTTGGAGATCGATTCCGACGGCCTCGACGAGATGGACAAACGCATTCTCGAAGCCGTCATTGGCAAGTTCAGCGGCGGCCCCGTGGGCTTGAACTCCCTCGCCGTCGCCGTGGGTGAAGAGGCCGATACGCTGGAGGAAGTCTACGAGCCCTACCTCATCATGGAGGGCTACCTCAGCCGCACCGCCCAAGGCCGCATCGCCACCGAACGCAGCTACCGCAAGCTGGGACTGAAGATGGCGGGAGGGAAGCAGGCGGGGTTGCTGTAGGCGCGCATCACTTTCCTGCTCGCTCGCGGGCCTTGGAAACCATGCTGACGAAGTTGGTCACGCCGCCGAAGAAACTGAAGTTGGTCCCGGCCGTGAACTTTGGAAGCTCGTCGATGAAGACCTGATACTTCCCACACCTAAAGGCGTCTCTGGCGTATTCCTGTCGTCGCTCAACATTCCCGGGATTGAGCCGGAAAAACTTCTCGTAGCTGGAGCGAACGTCGCTCCAAACCTGTTGCCGGTGCCAATATGTTTCCGAGTCGAGCAGGCCCTGATTTTGGGCGAGACTGGAATGGACAGCTCTTAGAACGAGCGGCACTTCCCCTCCCCACTTGGTTGAAGCCACACAACTGCGGGCAAATCTCAGTGACTGATCCTCGGAACCATACCACCGGGGCTCGAGATAATAGGCCATGGCAACACAGGCGTCATAGTTGTTCGTATCCAGCGCCATAACCCGTTCAAACCACATTTGCTGCCGCTTGAGCCCTTTCCCTTGGCCAAGTTCCACACGCATCATGGAGCGGGCGATTCGAATCCGGTTCGTATCGAGAGCCCATCCATTCATCAGGTATTCCTCTGCCTTTGAGAGGTGTGTGTTGAACTTTTTGAATCCTTCTTCTGTAACCGTGGATGCATAGCCACTACCTCGGGCACCCCAACCGCGATCGATTTCGAGCTGGCCCTTCAATTCGTAATATCCCGGATGAGATTTCCAGCCTGTGTCCAAAAGCCCTTCAAGATCGGACAGGACAAAATCAGTCCATTCCTTCGAATAGGTATAGACCAACCACTTGGAGATACTGCCGTAGAGCTCTTCCCAAGGCACATTTCTGTCCTTAGCGACATCTTCAAGATTATGTGTAGCCAACACCATCAACATCCAACGATCACCGGCCCGATCAGCGTCGCGGGCGACGATGGACGTCCGTCGGGTTGCGACATGTTTGAACAAGGGATGATGTGCAGACTCCTGCAGGAGAGCCGTGTTTTCCGCCAAGGCGATGGCCGACTGGATTGCCGTATTGGTCTTCGCCTGAAGGATGTCGATGATGAGAAACCCCACCAAGGGATCCTTGGCGGCATCCGGGGAAATTTTCGTCAGAGCCTCGGTCAACCCGGCAAGAGCCTCGGATCGGCCTCCTGAAAACTCAGCGTAGAATCTGAAGACGTTCGATGCCTCCAAGAATGCGGCCTGGTTGGTCAAACTGGAGCGTTGACCGCCGTCCAGCAGCGCCGCTGTCTTCCATTCGATCACGTCGGGGTAGGCTGCGCTTGTAACCGTCGGGCGGTCATTGGGCCTATTGTGAGATGCGAAGCGACCTAG
>JAYTUE010000263.1:0-43242 GCA_043744715.1 Verrucomicrobiota bacterium
TAGGGCAGTGCATCTTGCCTGCCCATGGCGCTCCCGGCTTGAAATCAAACGGTGCGTGCTGATCAGGGCGTCGGACGATCCGGGAACCCTTTGTCAGCAACGGGGCAGGCTGGAAGCCCGCCCTACCTTCTGCTGCATGAGTCCGGCTGAGAACTTCGTCAGGGCTTCCGTTTGCCAAGTTGGCGCGTCCGGGCGATCCCCACGGCCACCCCTCCGACGAACAGCAGGGCACCCGTGGCGGGTTCGGGAACCGGGGTGACTCGCAGGTTGTCCAGAGACCAGCCGAAGCCGGGGACCTCTACACGGGTCAGGCCGGTGCCGGCCGAGGTGGTCACGGCCCCGTCGTTGTCCGTCGCCTTTACCGGAGTAACTGCCATCAACCATCCGAGAATCAAGAACGCCGGCCAGGCCAATCCCGGGATGTAGAGCGGAAACTCGCTGAAGGCCTGGAGGCTCAGGACCAGCCAGCCGACGAACGCACTCCATTGCATCCACGATGCGGACTTCCGGAGCTTGCGATAGAGCGCGAATGCCGCCGTGGCCAGTCCCACAGTGAACGCCAGCCCACCAAGCCAGCCGGAGTCCGAGGCCTGCTGGAGGTAGTCGTTATGCGCCAGCCGGGCCATTTCCGATTCGGGCGCCTTGGTCTGCCGATAGGGGATCTGGAACGTCCCCGGCCCTGAACCGGTGAACGGATTCCGGTTCGCCGTCTGCACCGCAGCCCGCCAGTAGTCGAAGCGCGCCTCGACGCTGGTCGCGCCTTTTTGGAAGTAGCCGGAATAGCGGATGAAGAACGCGGCGATTCCCAGAAGGCCTACCGCGCCCAGCACGACCAGCTTGCGGCGGGTTGGCCATTTCACCTTCCAGAAAAGGAGCCCTCCGGCCACGAGGGCGATCAGCCAGCCGGACTTGGACCCGGACCAATAAAGGCAGGCTCCCGAAACACCCAGCAGCGCCGCCATCGAGATCCATCCGATCAGCGGCCTCATTCCGGCGGTGACAGTCCTGATCCAGACAACCGCCGCCGGCAGAAGCAGCAGGATCCCACCGGCCAGTGCGTTCGGGTAGACGAAGGTTCCGAAGACCCGCGTGCTGGTGATCTTCTTTTGAAACGTCGGATCGGCGAACTGCGCCTGCATCTCGGGAGACATCGCCGAGACATCCATGCTGAGAAACGCCTTACGGGTCGCTTCCAGTCCGCCGAAATGCTGGTCCCACGCCATCCACAGGGAAAACGCCAAGCCAGCCGTGAGCCCGGCCCAGAGCCAGCCGGCATTCTGGGATCGGGCCAGAACCAGCCATCCCAGAAGCAGTGAGAGCACACATCCCGAAAACTGGATGAGCGTCGGCTCCGTAAGCTTGCCCGAAACCGACTGGGTGGCGGAAACGAACTGCCAGAGGAACCAGACGGCCAATGAAATCAAAGCGAGCGGCGATGCCGGACGGCTGATGCGAATGAAGGGAAGAGCGACCAATCCCAATGCCCCGAGCAGCCAGATGCTCCATGACGGCGGCCATGAGAAGAAGATGGCTTCGGCCAACGAGGCGGGGGGAGTGACCTGTTGTTCGAAGATCACCGGATTCCCGAACTTCACGAAGACCAGTCCAAAGATCAGGCCGGTGAGCAGCGTCAGCCACGCTGGCAGTGGCGCAGGGCGGGCAGATGCCTGCGACGAAGTCATGCCTTCACCGTCGTTCCCGTTTGCAGCCGGAGAAATCCGACCTCCAGCGCCAGCGCTTCCTGCACGTTGGTGTGGAGCAGACGCTGGAGCCCGTCGAGCGACAGCAGGTTGTTGCGGGCCTGGGCGGGGGTGAGCTTGCGGGCGATGGCGGCGGATTCAGCGGCTAAGGCCGGGAGCGCCAACTCGGCGGACTGCATGCCCTGCGAGAGAAGCCACACGTCGCGGAACCATTGCTGGACGAGCCCAAGCAGCTCGGCGCGGCGGCCGCGATATTCGGCTTCGATGGCCGCCTTGAGTTCCTCCTCCCACTTCTCGCGGAGATCCGGATCGACGTCGTCGTATTTCTCCAGCGGCGAACCGGCCTCCAGCTTGTCCTCGATGCCGGAGCGCAGGGTCTCCAGCCGCCCGGCCAGGCTGGAAACGATCTGATACTTCTCGAGCAGTCCCGCCGAGTCCACCGCCAGGCGTCCGGCGAAGCTGCGGAGCCAGTCGATGTCCGCCGGGTCGGCGGGAGTTTCGCCGCCGAAATTCAGGCGAAGGCAGCGTGAGATGATCGTCTCCAGGAGCCGGCTCGGTTCGGAGCTGAGGAGGACGAGGATCGAGCGCGGAGGAGGTTCCTCCAGCGTCTTCAGGAAGGCGTTCGCCGCCTCCACGCGCAGCCGGTCCGCCGCCACGATGATGCCCACCTTGTAGCCGCCTTCGACCGGCTTGAGGTTCATCGTCTGGATCAGCTCGCGGATCTGGTCGACGCTGATGATGCGGCTCTTTGATTCGGGGCGGAGCCAGAGCACGTCGGGGAAATTTCCACCTCCAATGCGACGGCATGGAGAACACTCGCCGCAGCAGTCGATGGCGGCGGCAAGCCCGCCACGCCTGACCGGGTGCTGGCAGCTCAGCGTCTGCGCCAACGACCGCGCGATCTGTTCCAACGCGGGCATCGAACCGCCGCTCAACAGATACCCGTGGGCCAGACGGCCTTTCTCAAGGCTCCGCTGGAGGAGGTCGATGCCCTGCTGGTGTTCGGTGAGTCGGGAGAAGCTCATCAGAAGGTCGGCGAATAGCTTTCGGGCGGGCGGCCAAGCTGGGGCGGTTCCATTTTTTTCACTGCCAGGGGAATGCTGCACTCGTGCCGTCCATCGATGGCGATGTCGATCGAGTAGTTGCCTTCCACGTCGAACTTCAGCGCCTGGATGTTCACCACGATGTTACGCGAGACGAAGCTCGCCTCGGCCGGCACTTCGACTTCCAGCGGGATCTCGATCCCCGGCATGACCGGACGGCCGTCGTCGTTGACGAATCCGATGCGGAGCTTGTGCGGTCCTTCCTCGATCTTCTCGAAGACGATGCGGAGGGCGATCGACGCGGCCGGATGCGTCGCCGGCAGGCTCGGCGTCAGGATGGTGTCGAACGTGCCCAGAAGGTTGAGCTTGCCGCCGTAGTCGGTGGCGGCGTCGCACAGCGCTGCGATCTGGATGTTCATGCGCGCGAGAATGCGGGCCGACCTCGGGGGCGTCACGTTTGAAGATGGCCGCGCAAAGCTCTTGTGACGGGTAGGGCGGGCATCCCTGCCCGGCGAGTGGGTGTTGCGTCGCGACCCTCGTGCAGGAGCACCTACTGGCCGCGCGAGGACGCGCGGCCTACGATGGCTCGGCTGAGAGCCTTCGCCCTACCTGCCAGTGACGATGCTT
The DNA here is from genome assembly GCA_043744715.1 of Verrucomicrobiota bacterium. Lineage (GTDB taxonomy): Bacteria > Verrucomicrobiota > Verrucomicrobiia > Limisphaerales > CANJSG01 > CANJSG01. The sequence goes on from JAYTUE010000263.1 coordinate 3,371, forward strand.
TTCAGCGCCTCGTAAACGTCGGTCGACTTCATCGCGCCGCCGGTCTTGCCCGAAGATTTCGAGGTGATGAACACGGGCCAGTCGAGACGGCTGGCGGGCCGGCAGCCGTGGGAGCCTTTCACGAGGGACGCATCGAGCGGGATCAGGTCCATCAACATGCGGAAGCCGAGTTTCTTCTTTAGCAGACGCCAGGCGATCTTGAGCTTGGGCAGCGCGATCTTCGGATCGAGGAAGAGTTCCACCGGGTCGTAGCCGGGCTTGCGATGGATGTCCACGCAGCGCGCGAAGTCCGGCGCCTTCGCATCGTCCAGCCAGTAGTAGTAGGTGAACCAGGCGTCTTCGCGGGCCACGGCGATGAGGTCGCCGGCGCGGACATGGTCGATGCCGGCCGCCTGCTTGTCGGCCGTGTCCATCACGCGGGCGACGCCGTCGGTCGATTCGACCAGCGCACGCACCTCGTTCCGGATGGACGGGTCGTTGATGTAGATGTGGGCGACCTGGTGGTCGGCCACGGCGAAGGCCTTCGAATTGCCGGCATCTAGGATTTCCAGCCCAAGCTCTTTCTTGACCGTGATCCAACCGCGCAGGCGGAAGAGGCGGTTGAGGTGAACGGCCTTGGTCACATTGGTGATGCCGTATTCGGAAACCAGGACGACCTGCACACCGCGCTTCTCGAAGAACGCGATCAGGTCACCGACGATGGAGTCGATGGCGCGGAGGTCGGGGAAGATGGCGGGGTTGAGACGCGGGTTTCTGATGCCGGATGCCTGATCCCGGATACCCGATGGAGTGGCGCTGCCATTATCCGGCATCTGGGATCCGGCATCCGGCATCGCCTGGTATGGCCCGAAGCGTTGCAGGTTGTAGTCGAGGTGAGGCAGGTAGACGAGGCTCAGCGTCGGCTGATACTTCGTCTCGGTCCACTTGGCCGAATCCGCGATCCACCTCGTGGCGCAGTCGGGTCCGCCCTGCGGTGATTTCAGGCCGGCGGCCGGTCCCCAGAATCCCGCGAAAGGGAAGTCTCCAAGCTCCTGTTTGATCTCCGTGCGGATCGAGTAGGGCCACGAGTAGACGTCGAAGAACTTGCGTCCGTCCGCCGGATACATCGGGCGCGGCGTGATCGAGTAATCGGCCGACGCATACATGTTATACCACCAGAAAAGCTTCGCGCAGGTGAACGACGGGTCGAGCTGTTTGAGTTCGTCCCAGAGCTTCGGCGCGGTGACGACGTGGTTCGACTGCTTCCAGAACTGCACCTCGCTGAGTTCGCGGTGGAACCAGCCGTTGGCCACGATGCCGTGGGTCGTCGCAGTCTTGCCTGTGACGTAATCCGACTGCGCGGTGCAGGTGACCGCGGGGAACGCGGGATCGATGTGGCGAAGCGAACCACGCTGGCGGAAAGCCGCGATGGCCGGCGTGTGTTCGCCGATCAGGCTCTCCGTCAAACCAACGACATTGATGACAACCGTTCGCTGCATGGCCGGGATACTTCACTTCGGCGGGCTGAAAATCAACACGCAGACCGGTGGTTGCATATCATTGTTAACCCGGGCACTGAGCCCATTGGCCGAGATCGTGGATCGCGCTGGCCTGCTTCACAACCCGTTGAAAGACAGGGGAGGCTCGTCGTGGCAGTGGCAAAAGCTTACCCGAAAACGCCCTCCTGTCCGGCAAAAAATCTCCCGTCGAACCGGCGCGATTTTGACTAATACCAGAGCAATGCGAGTGCAAACCGGAGCAGTATGAGGGCAAACCAGAGCAGTATGAGGGCAAACCAGAGCAGTATGAGGGCATACTAGGCTGGTATGATGGCAAACCAGGGCGGTATGAGCGCGAACCAGCGCAGGAAGAGCGCTGACTGATCCGGCATGGGCGCTGACTGGAGCAGTTCGCGCTCGGTCCGGGGCGGTGTCTGCAAGGAATGCGGCGGTCTGAGGCGGCCTCCGGGGTTGGACACGGGACCATCCGCCTAAGGGGCGGCCAATTCACCGCACAGCCGGGGCCGTGCTTGCCTTCGCGGTCCTTGTCCGGCATGAAGCCCATCGACCGAGGCCAAACCTATGTAGGACAAAACCAAACCACCTCAATTTGCGGCAGCCGCAAGGCTGCAAGTCCCCCCGGAAACAACCACATCCCATCAGGACTTTGTCAGACACGTCGCGCCACCCGGCGCGGCCTGTGTTCTTGTCTGACAAGGCGCGTGGTTGTGCCTCGGGGAGAAGGGCTCGGGTCCGCGCCCTTCTCATTTCGGGAGACACGCAAGGAGACTTCGTAACAAACAAGGAAAGGGAAACAAATGAAGCTGAAGACAACACTCGTAACCGTGCTGCTGGGGAGCAGCCTGTGGGCACTGGCCCAGCAAACCACCACCAAGCAGCCTGCGCTTCCACCTCTGCCGCCGGGCTTGCCTGCGGACACGGCGAAGGCGGTGCCTACGAAGCAGCTCACGGAGCAGGAGAAGGCGGCCGCGAAGGAGGCGAACGCAGCGGCCAAGACCGAAGCCGCCAGACGTATCGAACAGGCGGAGAAGTTTCTGCAAGCGCCGCTGCGGACGAGCGACGGCAAACCGGCGACGCTCGAAAAGCTCGAACAGGAAAGAACCACGCGTGTGCTGGCGTTGGGCGAAGAGTTCAAACGCCGACACGTAGAGAACCAACGGGAACTTGAAGAGTGGATGCAGAAGAACGCCCACCGGCTTCCGCGGATCTTCGAGGGCCAGCGGCCGGTCGGGATCGAGAACGGCTATCCGCAGTTCCCGGTGACGTTCAACCAACGTGCCGCCGGTGTCATCCAAGCCGCGACCAACTGGCCGGGCGGCGCAGCGGGCCTCTCGCTTACCGGAGCAGGCATCCAAGTAGGTTTATGGGACGTGGGATTGCCGCTGACGAATCACACGGAGTTCACCACGAACCGGGTGCTCCGACTGGAGACGGCCACCAACGTGGGCATCCGCAGCCACCCGACGGAGATGGCGGGCACGATTGCGGCCAGCGGACAGTATGCGGCGAGCCGGGGAATGGCCTACGAGGCAACGGTGCTGGCGTTTGACCTCGCTCAAGACACGTCGGAGATGTCAGGCATGGCAGCGACAAATGGATTGAGAATTTCTAATCATTCCTATGGTCAAGACACTCACGGCTGGATTCTCGATGGCAACGAGGCGGCATGGTTCGGCGATTTCTATTTCTCGACCAACTCCGCCAACCCGTTTGAGGATCACAAGTTCGGCACGTATGGCAGATATGCCTACGATCAGGATGACATCGCCTATCAGCGGCAGACCTACCTTCCCGTCCGTGCGGTCGGCAATGATCGGGACGACATCATCCCCAATAGCAGCATCACCTTCTATGTGCGTTCCAACGGCGTCGACTTCGTGGTGATGAACGGCCTCACTGCCTCGTATGTGTCCGACGGCGACGAAGGCGGCTACGACACCATCGTGACGGATGCCACAGGGAAGAACGTCCTGTCCGTGGGCGGCGTCTACGCGGGCAGCCCCGGCACGCCCAAGCCCTTCAGCGGCTTCGGCCCGACGGACGACGGGCGCATCAAGCCCGACATCATGGCCTTGGGAGAATACATCGCCACCACCGCAGCCAATAGCGGCTACACGACGAACGAAGGCACCAGCGGGGCCACCGCCTCCGTGTCTGGAGTCCTCGCCCAGATGCTCCAGCACTACCGCACCCTTTACGGGACCAACCGCGAACCGCTGGCCTCCACCCTCAAAGGGCTTCTCCTCCACACCGCGACGGACATCGGCAATCAAGGCCCGGACTACCAGAGCGGTTGGGGGCTGGTGAACGCCAGTGACGCCGCGACACTGCTGACTGCCAACACCAACTTCGGCAGCCACCCGCACCTGAAGGAGGTGTGGCTCGACAACGGCGGCAGCATCGAGTTCCCCGTCACCGTCTCGAACGTCCCCCTCTTCAAGGTCACGGGCTGCTGGACCGATGCGGTCGGCGGCTTCTTCTCCGGCCTCGACAAGACCAACCTCGCCCTCGTCAACGACATCGACATCCGCGTCATCGGCCCCGACGGCGCGACCAACTTCCCCTACGTGCTCGACCCCGACCTCGCGGGCAAAACCTCGGCCGCCCGCAGCCAGGCGGCGGGCAAGGGCGACAACTTCCGCGACAACGTGGAGCAGGTGTCCATCACCAGCCCGACCAACGGAACCTACCTCGTCCGCGTGACCCACAAGGGGACGCTGGTGCAACCCGGCAGTTCGACGCCGCAGCAGGCCGTCACCCTCTTCCTCACCGGCAATCAGCCCGAAGCCGCCCCCGAACTGCGCCTCCAGACGCTCATGGCGACCAACGGCAACGTGCTGGTAAACTTTTCCAGCGTGGTGGGACAACGCTACCGCATGGAATACAAAGACGACCTGACCCTGACCAACTGGACCACCTACGGCGACATCGTCGCGGCCAAGACCAACGCCACCCTCAGCCTGTCGCCCACCAACGACGCCAGGTTTTTCCAGTTGAAGACCGTCGACTGAACCAATGAACAAAGTGAATAAATGGCTTCTGCTGGGAGCGGTGCTCTGCGCGCCGCTCCCGGCTTTCTCGCAAGGCTCCATCGTCTACGTAAATCCGACGGATGTCGTGGTTGGGGCGAGGGATGAGCAGTTCAGTTTCGACCTTGATAACAATGGTGCTGTAGACGTCGAGTTCAGGAAACAGATAGGCTATTTTGAAGTTCTTCCACGAGCCGGCAACGAAGTTTCCGGTGTGGCCGCAGTTTATCCCGAAGCTGGAGGCTACGCCGTCCCGATCTCTTTCGGTTCGCTGATTTCCACATCAACTCCATGGCAGCCAAGGTATCCTTACAGTTTTAGGCCGACAGAGTTTTATGGCCCCACTCTTTCGTCAACTGTTGGAGCCGTTGGAGCCTACGGCCCCTTCGCCGGAGTGGACGGGTATCTGGGCATTCGCTTCCTGATCGGGAGCGAACTGCACTACGGGTGGATCCACCTCAACTGCGTCTTCAGCGGCCCCTACCAGCCCGCCGCCGGTCGCATCACCGAGTGGGCCTACAACACCGTCCCCGGCCAGCCCATCACCGTCGGTGCCGTGCCCGAACCTTCCACTTGGGCGTTGCTGGCGGCCGGCAGCCTTTGCCTCTGTAAACTGCGCCGCCGCCCAGCTTCGTCGTGACCCTCAGCGTGTCGCCCACCAACGACGCCCGGTTCTTCCAGTTGAAGACCGTGGATTGAAACAATGAAAAGGATCCGGACAATCTTCATGCTGGGAGCGGCGGTTTTCATGCCGCTGCTCCCGGCCTTCTCGCAAGGTTCCATCGTCTACGTCGACACGCCCGACATCACCATGGGCGCATTCGACGGTGAGACGTTCTCGTTTGACCTCGACGGAAACGGCACCATGGACGTCGACTTCAGGAAGCGTAACGGTGAATTCTAGGTCATTCCTCAGGGGAACAACGCAATTTCGGCCGTTTCCGCAGTTTATCCAGAGGCTGGAGGCTATGCCGTGCCTGTCTCTTTTGGGGGACTCGTCTCCATGTCTACGCCATGGCAGCCGAAGTATGTCTTTTCCTTGCCGCCATTTGTCGGGCGAATCTCCGGCCCCATTCTTTCCTCGACGGTCGGTGCGGTCGGAGCCTACGGCCCTTTTGCGGGGTTGGACGGGTATTTGGGCATCCGGTTCCTGATCGGCAGCGAACTGCACTACGGGTGGATCCACCTCAACTGCGTCTTCAGCGGCCCCTACCAGCCCGCCGCCGGTCGCATCACCGAATGGGCCTACAACACCGTCCCCGGCCAGCCCATCACCGTCGGTGCCGTGCCCGAACCTTCCACTTGGGCGTTGGTAAGTCTGGGCGCTCTTTGCCTGTGGAGGTTTCGCCGCCGAGCCTGATTCTGTCATTGGACCTTGAGCTTGCGGAGCTGCCGCAGGAGCTCCGCAGCGGCCTTGCTGTGGTGTTGCTCCTTTCGCCAGAGCAGGCCGATGGCGCGTTGGGGCCGAGTGCCCGCGATGGACCGATAGACCGGTTCGTCGCGGGATCCGGCCCCGCAAGCCATCGCTGGAATCAACGACACGCCCAGTCCCGAAAGAACAAGCGCCTGGATGGTGTCGAGCTGTGCCGAGCGCAGGACGACGCGGGGCGACAGGCCGTTTCGATCGCAGAAGCTGAGGCTCTGGTCGCCGAGGCAATGGCCTTCCTTCATCAGGATGAACCGTTCCTGCTCGATGTCGCCCAGACGCACGCAGGGCTTCTTGGCCAGCCGATGCGTTGGGGGTAGCGCCAGGAACAGTTCCTCGGTGAACAGCGTTTCCTGGACGAACCGCGCATCGGCAATTGGGAGGCTGATGAGGGCCAGATCCACCTCGCAGGCTGCCGCCATGTTGAGCAGTTGGGCCGTGGTGTTCTCGTGGATGGTGACCTCGATGCCCGGACACTCGCGTCCAAGCGGGACGAGGATCTTTGGCAGGAGATAGGGGGCGATGGTCGGAAGGACTCCAAGGTTGATCGAACCCCGGAGAAGACTGGCGGCGTCGGCCACGTCACGGCGTGCGGCGTCCACTTCCGCGAGGATGCGCGACGCCCGTGGAACGAGCGCCTCCCCCGCAGCGGTGAGCACGGCACGGCGCTTCAATCGGCTGAAGAGTTTCTCCCCGAGTTCATCCTCCAGCTTCAGGATCTGCTGGCTCAGGGACGGCTGCGACACGTGGCACTGCTCCGCCGCGCGGCTGAAATTGCCGGTCTTGGCCACGGCCACCAGATATCGGAGTTGATGCATCTCCATAGGATGAGCGACGGTGGCTCGCGAGAGAGGGCTTTTCAACCGCTGCGAAACATCAGAAGAGCCTCTGCCGGGCACGTTACGTAACGGCGACGACGGCGGCATGGGTGATTCGGCGCTCCGCAGTGATCGCCTCGAACTCGTCCTTCAAGCGTCCGGCCGTCCCGATGGCGGCGAATCCGAATCCTTCCGTCGTATCCGCGCCGTCCGCGCTTTTATGGGGCAGGGGCCTGGTGCACCTCGGCGGCGGGCCGACGCCATGCTTCCAAGTAGCGCCCGAGCAGCGCTTCGTCCTCGCGGATGAGGCGGGACTTCCGGGACATCTTGGCCATCCACACTGTCCATTCGGCGTCCGGATATGCGGCCGGGTCGTAGAACCTGTGGCAGCGTGCGCATTTCAACGCATAGAGGTAGGCGGCGCGGGCGATGTCGCCGGGCGGAATCCCGGCACGCGCAGCGGCGTCGGCCGCCTCCGTCGGCGCAGGCACGATCGCACCGGAGCCGTTTCCGGAGACGCAGCCGGAGAACATCGCCGCGGCGAGGCAGAAGGAGACGCCGAGGACAAAGACGCGCATCAGAAGCTGATTCCGAAGATCAACCGGACGTTGAGTCGCTCGTGGTCCGTGAGTTCGAGGTGCCTGTTGTTGTCCGGGTCGCCGTCGAAGTTGCGCCCGTAGACCTGCGGCATCACGGAGAGGGTGGCCCACCATTTTTCACTGCGGTAGTTGACCGAGGGGCCGACGAACAGCGCGCTGTTCTCTCATCGGCGATGGTCGGCCAGCACGTTGTGGCTGCGGAGTTCCAGCCCGACGGACCAGTTCCTTGCGAAGTCCCGCGCGATGCCGAAGGAAGCCTCCAGCTCACCCGCCACATCGTGGAGATCGTTCTCCCATTCGACCGCGTGGCCCAAGTTGAGGGCCCATTTCCAGTCGCCGTGGCGCTGGCCGATGATGATCTTCTGCTCCAGTTCCGCCTCGTCGCCGGAGAACGTGGGCTCGAAGTAGAGCGTGATACCGACAAGATGGTTCACCGGGTTCACGAGCATGTAGCGGTTCTCCAGCGAAACCCCGGCGAACTTGAACTCCGAGGCACGGGCCGGCGGCGAGGAGGCGTAGTCCTTGAAGCTGGTCGACTTGGCGTTCAGGTAGAGCGAAACGGAGTAGCGGTCGGTCACGCCGTATTCCAGCTCCTCGCGCAGCTCCCATCGGTTGAAGTTCCCCTGCTGCACAGCGCCGCCCTGGGTGCGCTGCGTGCGGAGGGTGATCCACTGCTCGAATTCCATCGCACCCTTCGGCAGGACCTCTGGCTCGTAGACGTAGGTGAACCGGCGCTCGTCGGCGCTGGTGATTGTGGGCAGCAGGCCGATCGCGAGACCGGCCGCCAGAAACGGATGAAGGTTTTTCATTCGCTAAAAAGGTAGGGGGCCTGTTCGCGGTGCCGCTACCGGTGGCTTGCGGATTATTTCCGTTGGCTTGCCGCGGCGGCCGTTTCTAGCGGCTATTCTCCGGCAGTTCGTAGCAGACGGCCTCGCGGTCGTTTCGGACCAGAAGATAGCGGCCGGCGACCACGGGATGGTTCCAGGTCTTGCCACTCAGGGCCGCGACGCGGCCGTATTCGACGAAGCCAGCGGGCGTCGCTCCGACCAGCGCGACGAAGCCCTGCTCGGCCTGGACCACCACGAGGTTGTCGACCAGCAGGGATTGTCCGGAGCCGTAGCGGCCGTCTTTCCAGACACGTTTGCCGGTTTCGACTTCGATGCAGGCCATGAGGCCGTCATCCAATCCGTAGAGATGGCCGTCGAGGAGGGCGGCGCTGTTGAACTGCGTCTTCATCGTCTTGGTCTTCCACACTTCGCGGGCGGCGAACTTGCCGCCGATGGCGTTGGTCAGTTCGAGCATGACGCAGCCGACGCCGTATCCGGCGGAAAGGAACACGCGGTTGGTGCCGACGACGACGGGTTGGGCCGCCTTGGGCCACTTGTCGTTGGCCCACGGATAATCCAGCAGGATGGCGCCCGTGGTCGGTTCGTGGATGGTGAGCGACGACGCGTTGACCGAAAGGATGACCGGCTTGCCCACTAGCTTGGAGGATGCCGGCGAGGAATAGGCGGCCTTGTCGGTGCCCGCTTTCCACAGCAGGTCACCCGTGAGCCGGTGGTAGGCGAGCACGGTGCCGGAGTTGGTCCCGCCGCCATTCACGATGATCCGGTCGCCCAGGACGAGGGGTGAACAGCTGATGCCCCAGATGATGTTGGGAAGGTTGTTCTCCGTGAGGACCGACCGGCTCCAGCGGCGTTTGCCCGTCGATGCTTCGAGACAGTCGAGGATGCCGGTGCCGCCCATGGTGAAGACCAGTCCACGATCCACCGTCGGAGTAGCGCGGGGACCGGGACCGCCCTGCCATTCGAAGAAGCGGGCCTGGTTCGTGTGGGCCCAGATCAAGTCGCCGGTCAGCGCCTCGTAGCAGGTGACAAGTTCATTGTCGCCCCGCTGTTCCTGGGTGAAGGCGCGGCCACCGGCGACGGAAAAAGCCGACCTGCCTTCCCCGATCGGTTGCCGCCAGAGTTCGCGCGGCGGAACGGAGGTCCAGTTCGTGGCGAGTTGTCCGGAACGAACAACGCCCGTTCGATCCGTGCCGAAGAACTGCGGCACATCCGGAATGTCCGACGCGGGCGATGAGTTTGCCGGTTTGAGGGTGCTTTTCCGGGCGAAGGGCATCTGCGTGTCGGCGGGATGCCGGCTCCACTTCCAGGCGAGATTGGGCAGGCCGGTGCCGTTGGCCGTGCCGTCGACGCGGACTATCTGCTTCAATCCCACGACCAGGAGAACGGCGATCGCGACACCGCCCAGACGGGTCATCCAGCGGAATCGGCTCAGGAAGAGAAACCAGAGGACCGTCAGGGCCACGCCGAGCAGGATGGTCGCGGCCGTGGCCCAGCTCTTGAAGTTCGCCTCCACCTCGGGCTGGGCGCGGAAGGCGACGACGCCTCCGATGGCGAGGGTCCAGATGGCGACGGGAATCCAGATGCGGTGCCCTGAAGGTTTGGGTTCGCGGGCTTCAGGTTTCATGAATTATGGGTCAGCAGGAGCGCTTACAGGACACGTTTGGTGGAAGGCATGGAGGGAAGGTGGTGGTTTTTGCAGACGTGGAGTTTAGGCGGAAAAGGCCAGTTCGCCGGAGCGGTCCTGGAGCCGGCGTTGTTTGGACACCCATTTTGCGACGCGCTGGAGTTTCTCGGAGGCCAGCATGGGGAACACGAGCTGGGGGACATTGGTCTGGAGGGCCAACGCCTCGGCTTCGTTCAGGGCGAGATGGACGAAGTGTTCAAATCCCTCGGTCTCCCGTCGGAAGGCCTCGATGAGCCTGGATCGAAGGCGGGCGAAAACGCCGGCGGGAACGGCGTTGGAGAGGGTTTGGTCTTCGAAGGAACCATCGAAGGGCGTGATGAAGCGGTTCATGGCAGGAATGGTTTAATAGTTTCCTAGTTAGTCAAATAATCCGTCAAAAAAAATCAGGCAGGAACCGCCGCAGAGCGTTTGGCTCCCAAAATGGAGAGGACCCCGTCGGGGATCTCCTTCAGCACTTCGAGGCTGTTGAGAATGCGGGCCTGGGTCAAAACCCCTTCAAAGTAGGCGGTCAACATGCGCGCCTTGGAAGCGGCGTCGGGGGCCTCGATCAGGCCGGCGGCGTGGGCCTCCCGGATGGCGCTCGCGATGTAGCGCTGATGGCAGTCGAGGATTTCCTGGATTTTCTCCCGAAGCCCCTGCTCCTGCGTGCAGATCTCGGAGCCGAGGGTGAACAGCGGACAACCGAGGACCTGCCCGAACTTCGCCTTCAATTCCGTCTGGCGGGCACAGCCGCTTCCGCAAAGTTTGATGATCCGTTCCAGGGGAGGAACCATCGGGGAGAAGATCGCGTCCAGCTCCACCCGGCGCACGCAGAACTCGGCCTCGATGGCGGCGACCGCAAGCTCTGATTTGGAGTCGAAGAAGTAGTAGAAACTCCCCTTCTTCACGCCGGCCTTCTCGCAGATCTGGTCGATGGTCGTCGTGCCGTAGGAGCCGGTCCAGATCAGTTCTGAAATGGCAGCCATCAAGCGCTCTTTGGCATCACTGGTTCGTCCCATGGTGTCGTTGTTTTTTCGGAAGTCTCGCGGTTGTGGGATATGGCTACTGATAGTTTACTAGATGGTAAACTAAAAATTCTGTGCCTCCGCCTTAAAAAGCTGGGACATCCCAGGTCGAACCAGCCAACCCTTGGTTCGGGGGCTACTCCTTCTCGCCGCTGAGCGTGGCTGGGGAGGCTTGCTCCGGTTTGCCGCCGACGGACAAAGCGCGGAAATGCCAACTGCCGCGTCCCATGAGGCTGGTCGTCTGATCGACGGCTTTGCCGACGGTGGAACCCTGGGCATCGATCATGTTGAACTCGACCTTCACCCCGAAGTAACGCCCGGCCGAACGGTTCGTGACCAGGCCGATCACATGTTTGAGGGACGTTCCGGGTTGGCTCTCCATTTTGAACCCGAGCATTTCGAGATCGCCTGTCGGCGCGAGGACGGGGCGCTGCCATCCTTCCGGCAATGGGAACTCGGCATCAGCCGCCGGAGAGGAAGCCGTGGGGGAATTGGTCGCGGCCCCTGCGAGGTCCGGTTTCACCTTCTTGTCGGGGCCGACTACGAGGATCGCCGTGGCGGTGATGAGTGCGACCATGATCGCGAGCATCGGGGCCTTGAGTCCCAGCGAGCCTTTCGCAGCGGCAGAGTCGGAGGCGGCTTCGGCTTTGCCGCTTTCCGGCAACGCCATCGGCGCCCGGCAATGCGGGCAGCTGATCTCGGTGCCGGCGGCGGCAACCGGATATTCGACATGGCCGTAGCAGGCCGGACAGGTGGCTTTGGCGTATTCTGGGGATGACATTCGGGGTTCAACGAAGGCTAGGGGGCGGAGCACTCGATTGCCAGCCGGACAAAGTTCCTCATTTTCCGCCGCAACCTTTGCCGCTTTTGTGCCGTCCAGTCCGATAACACCTCACCAAAGCGCATGAACCCGAATGAACACTCAGCCCGGCTGGAAGATCTCTTCGCCACGCGTCGCCAGTTTCTGAACCGCTTCGGTCTCGGGCTCGGTGCGCTGAGCCTCGCGTCGATGTTCAATCCGGCGGAGCTCCTCGGAGCCGCGCCCCATGCGGTCGAGGCGGCTGCCGCGGCCGCGGGAAATCCGCTCGCGCCCCGAGCCCCGCATTTTCCGGCGAAGGCCAAGGCCGTCATCCATGTCTTCGCCCAGGGGGCTCCTTCGCAGGTCGACACTTGGGATCCGAAGACGACGTTGACCCGGATGGACGGGAAGACTCTGCCGGATGGCGGCATCGGGATGGCTTCTCCGTTCAAGTTCGAGAAGAAGGGCAAGTCCGGCATCGAAGTCAGCGAGGTCTTCCCCAATCTCGGCAACCACGTCGACGAGATGGCCGTCATCCGCTCGATGTGGACCGACATTCCCGCGCATGAAGTAGCCACGGTCTTCATGAACACCGGGTCGCTCCGGTTGTCACGTCCGAGCATCGGCTCATGGGCGGTCTATGGTCTGGGAACTCAGAACCAGAATCTTCCGGGCTTCATCTCGCTCCGCCCCGGCGGTGGCCTGCCCTTGGGCGGCACGTCCAACTGGCAGTCTTCATTCCTCCCGGGTGTCTACGCCGGCACGAGCATCAACACGTCCGCGCAGACGGTTTTCCAGATGATTCAGAACATCCGGAACCAATACACCTCGACCGCCGAACAGCGCCGCGCGCTGGACTACGTGCAGCAGTTGAACGAGGTGCACGCGCAGAACCTGCAGAAGGAAGCCGCGCTCGAAGCGCGGCTTGAGGCCTACGAAATCGCCTTCCGTATGCAGGCCGAGGCCACGGACGCCTTCGACGTGAACAAGGAGCCCGCGAACATCCGCGAGCTCTACGGCAACAGCGCCCAGGGCAAACAGATGCTCATCGCCCGGCGGTTGGTCGAACGCGGCGTGCGTTTCGTCCAGGTCTGGGCCGGTGGCTGGGACCACCATCAGGATCTTGAAACCAAGCTGTCGCAGAAGGCTGAGGAAGTGGACAAGCCCCTTTCCGCGTTGCTCACGGATCTGAAGCAGCGGGGGCTGCTCGATAGCACGCTGGTCGTCTGGGGCGGCGAGTTCGGCCGCAAGCCGACCAAGGACCGCAACGGCAACGACAACCCGGGACGCGACCACAACAACCGCGCCTTCAGCACCTGGCTGGCCGGCGGCGGAGTGAAGGGCGGGACGGTCTACGGGGCGACCGATGAGTTCGGGGCCAAAGCGGTCCAGGACAAGGTTCACGTCCACGATCTCCACGCCACGATGCTGCATCTGCTGGGGTTCGATCACACCAAGCTCACCTACCGCTCGAACGGCCGGGACTTCCGTCTCACCGATGTCGCCGGAAGCGTGGTCAAGGGAATCGTCGCCTGACCCCGAGGAACCAAGATGAGACGCGCTTTCTTCACTGCTGTCGCCGTTGCGATCACCGCCGCATCGGGAACCGTTTTCGCCGCCGCCGAACCCACCCAGGCCTTGTCCAAGGCGCAGACGGACTTCTTCGAATCCAAGGTCCGCCCGGTGCTCGCGGACAAGTGCTACAAGTGCCACAGCGCGACTTCCGAAAAGGTGAAGGGCGGTCTGCGACTCGATACCAGGGACGCCCTTCTGCAAGGCGGCAACACCGGACCCGGAGTCATTCCCGGCAAGCCGGCCGAAAGCCTTCTGATCCGCGCCATCAACGGCAGCGATCCCGACCTCCAGATGCCGCCCAAGGGCGAGAAGCTGACGCCCCAGCAGGTCGCGGATCTGACCCAGTGGATCCGCATGGGCGCACCCGACCCCCGCGTCGCCTCCGCAGCTTCCACTAACAACCCGTATGCCGGCGTGGGCCGGCAACACTGGGCTTTCCAGCCGGTCCAGAAACCCTCCGTGCCTGAAGTGAAGACGGCCGGCTGGGCGCAGACTCCGGTGGACAAGTTCATCCTGGAAAAACTGGAGGAGAAGGGCATGAAGCCCAATCCCATCACGGACAAGCGGACCTTGATCCGCCGCGCCTCCTTCGATCTCACGGGCCTGCCCCCGACAACCGACGAGGTGAACGACTTCATCGCGGACAGTTCGCCCGCCGCCTTCGCCAAAGTCGTGGACCGGCTGCTGTCGTCGCCCGCCTACGGCGAACGCTGGGGCCGGCACTGGCTGGATGTGGCGCGCTACTCCGACACCAAGGGCGATGTGAAACGGCAGCGCGAGGATTTCCGCTACCCGCACGCGTGGACCTACCGCGACTACGTGATCGACGCCTTCAACAAGGACAAGCCCTACAACCAGTTCATCATCGAGCAGCTTGCCGCTGACCGCCTTTCCACGGGATCGGACAAGAGCGTGCTGGCGGCTTTGGGGTTCCTGACCCTGGGCGACCGCTTCAACGGGATGATTCCGGACATCGTCAATGACCGGATCGACGTCACGACGAAGGCATTCCTCGGACTCACGGTTTCGTGCGCGCGTTGCCATGACCACAAGTTCGATCCCGTTCCGCAGAAGGACTACTATTCGCTCTACGGCATCTTCTCCAGCAGCTACGAGCCCGAAAATCTCCCGCCGTTGAAGCCGATCAAGATCACGCCGGAGTATCAGGAGTATCAGAAGAAGACGGCCGAGCTGGACCTGAAAGCCCAGGAGCTGAGGAAGGAATTCGCCGGCATGAGGAAAGGCGGCGGCGACGCGCAGAAACGGCGCGAACTCATCCGCGAACAGCAGCAGCTCATCCGGCAGCACGGCGACCTGGAGACGAAGCATCCCGGAGTTCCCGCGAAGGCCAACGTGATCCTCGATTCCACCAAGCCGAAGGACTCCCCTCTCTTCATCCGGGGCGAGGCCGACAACAAGGGGGAGATCGTTCCCCGCAGGTTCCTGGAAATCCTGTCCGGCCCCAGCCGCCCCGTTTATCGCACCGGAAGCGGCCGGCTCGAACTGGCCCAGGCCATAGCCAGCCCGCAGAATCCGATGACCTCCCGGGTGCTCGTGAACCGGGTCTGGATGCACCACTTCGGCGATGGGTTCGTCTCCACGCCGGATGATTTCGGCAACATGGCTTCACCTCCGACGCATCCCAAGCTGCTTGATTATCTCTCTTCGAAATTCATGGCCGAAGGCTGGTCGATCAAGAAGCTGCACAGGGAGATCATGCTGTCCGCCGTCTATCAGCAGACCAGCGCGACCAATCCCCGCTATGCCGAGCTGGATCCCGAGAACGACCTCCTCTGGCGCGCCAATGTGCGTCGGCTCGACTTCGAGTCGCTCCGCGATTCCATTCTCGGGATCTCAGGCTCGCTCGACCGGACGATGGGCGGCAAGCCGGTCGACCTCGGAGCGGAGCCCTACACCCCCCGGCGTTCCGTCTACGGCTACATCGACCGGCGCAACATGCCGGAGGTTCTCACGCAGTTCGACTTCGCCAATCCCGACGCCCCGATGGGCAAGCGGCATGAAACCATCGTTCCCCAGCAGGCCTTGTTCATGATGAACAGCCCCCTCGTCGCGGAACAGGCCCGGAAGCTCGTCCATCAGCCCGAGTTCGAAGGGTTGTCCAAAGAGGAGGACCGTGTCCGCGCCCTCTACCTGGCGATCTTCCAGCGTCCTCCGACTCCCTCCGAAGTGAAGCTGGCCATGGAGTTCGTCGATGGGACCCCCAAGGGCGTTGATCGTCCTGACGCAGCCGTCCAAGTAGCCCAACTGCGCCCGAAAGAAATGATGAAGGGAAAGGACGCACGGAAGGCGGCGAAGAACGGTCAAAACAGTCCGCAAGCGTCGGGGATGCGTCCGCGTGCGCCGTTGGGTGCCTGGGAGAAGCTGGCCCACGCGCTCTTCCAGACCAACGAAGCGTCTTTCATCAACTGAAACAGTCCGGCTTCTCGATGAAATCCCGGCGCCAAAAACGCCGGGGTTTTGCGTCTCAAGGAGACTTCGGTTTGGTCCGAGCTTGATTCAGATCGGACAATCGTTTTACTCGCTGCACGGAAAATACTATGGCCAAAAAAGCACTTATCACGGGAATCACGGGTCAGGACGGATCCTATCTCGCCGAACTGCTCCTCGAAAAGGGTTACGAAGTCCACGGCATCATCCGCCGCGCCAGCACGTTCAACACCTCCAGGCTGGACCACATCTACGCGGATCCGCACAGCCCGAAGAACCGGCTTTTTCTCCACTACGGAGATCTTTCCGATGCGAGCGCGCTTTCCCGGCTCGTGGCCAAGATCCAGCCCGAGGAGGTCTACAACCTAGCCGCCCAAAGCCATGTCCGGGTGAGCTTCGACAACCCCGAATATACCGCCGACATCACGGGCACCGGCACCATCCGTCTGCTTGAAGCCATCCGCGAAGTCGGCATCAAGCCCCGTTTCTACCAGGCCTCCTCCTCCGAGATGTTCGGCAAGGTGATGGAAGTCCCGCAGAAGGAGACGACCCCTTTCTATCCCCGCAGTCCCTATGGCGCCGCCAAGGTGTATTCCTACTGGATCACGGTGAACTACCGCGAGTCCTACGGCATGCACGCCTCCAACGGCATCCTCTTCAACCATGAGTCCCCCCGCCGCGGCGAGACCTTCGTCACCCGCAAGATCACGCGCGCCGTGGCGCACATCCATGCCGGCCTCCAGGACAAGCTGTTCCTGGGCAACATCGAGTCCAAGCGCGACTGGGGTTATGCGAAGGAATACGTCGAAGGCATGTGGCTCATGCTCCAGCAGGATGAGCCGGATGACTACATCCTCGCGACCAACGAGACCTACACGATCCGCGAATTCCTCGACGTCTCCTTCGGACGCGTCGGGCTCGATTGGAACAAGTATGTCGAGTTCGATCCCGCTTACTGCCGTCCGGCTGAGGTCGACCTGTTGATCGGCGACTACAGCAAGGCCAAGGCAAAGCTCGGCTGGGAGCCCAAGACCAAGATGCACGCCCTGGCCAAGCTCATGGTCGATGCCGATGTCGCCCTCCTCAAAGCCCATCGCGAAGGCAAGACGAAGCTCAACGTCTGAGCGGACTCATTCACCCGTCTTTCACGAAGCAGGCGCGGCATCAGCCGCGCCTGTTTCTTTTGTAGAACTGTTCCTTTAGCGGGCGATGATCTGGCCGCGTGCGACCTGGGCCTTGAAGTCCTCGTAGGTGCCTTGGATGCCGTCCTCAAGCTGCACTTGCGGACGGTAGCCCAGCGCGAAGAGCCTGGAGCTATCCATGAGTTTCCTGGGCGTGCCGTCGGGTTTCGAGGTGTCCCAAGCGATTTCGCCGTGGAAGCCCACGACCTTCTTCACCAGTTCGGCCAATTGCTTGATCGTGACCTCCTGGCCCGAGCCCACGTTGATGTGGGACTCTTCGCTGTAGTGCTCCATCAGGAATACACAGGCGCGACCGAGATCGTCGGAGTGCATGAACTCGCGCAGCGGCGAACCCGTGCCCCAGCAGGTCACGGAGGCCGCCTTGGCTTCCTTCGCCTCATGGAAACGCCGGATCAGAGCCGGGAGCACGTGCGAGTTCTTCGGGTCGTAGTTGTCATTCGCGCCATACATGTTCGTGGGCATGGCGCTGATGAAGTCGGACCCATGCTGCCGGCGGTAGGCCTGGCACATCTTGATGCCGGCGATCTTGGCGATGGCATACCACTCGTTCGTCGGCTCCAGCGGGCCGGTGAGCAGATGCTCCTCCTTGATCGGCTGCGGGGCGTGCTTCGGGTAGATGCATGAGCTGCCGAGGAAGAGGAGTTTCTTGACCCCGAACCGGCGTGCCGCGTCGATCAGGTGGTTCTGGATCTGCAGGTTCTGGAAGAGGAAGTCGGCCGGTAGATTGCTGTTGGCGAGGATTCCCCCGACCTTGGCCGCAGCCACGAAGACATATTCCGGTCGATCCTTCTCGAAGAAGGCATCGACCGATGTCGGATCAAGCAGGTCGACCTCGCTGCGGCTTTTACCGATCAGGTGGGTGGCGCCCGATCGGCCCAGCTCCCGCCAGATGGCGCTGCCAACCAGACCACGGTGACCGGCGACGTAGATTTTCTTGTTTGTCCAAAAGCTCACTCGGTGATGGTTTCAAAACGGTGCTGTGGAGAAAAGGCGCAACTTTTCCCCTGGATCGGTGTGATCTATTTTGAGACTCGCGCATGATGTCATGATGTGGCACAACAGGCTGAGCTTTGGGGCAGCTGATATTTTCGGGCCAAGCAGCCCGAACAGGTGGGCCGCCAATGCGAAGTCAGAACAATTGAACCAGAAATTTACGCAACCAATATGAACATCACCTCAAAACAGAACCGGGGCTTTACCCTCGTCGAGATCATGATCGTCGTCGCGATCATCGGCCTGCTCGCCGCCATCGCGATCCCCAACTTCGTCAAGGCCCGCACCACGGCCCAGACCAACGCCTGCATCGCCAACATGAAGCAGATCCAGGGCGCGATCGAACAGTGGGCGCTCGAGACCAAGAAGGGCCCAGCCTCGACTGTCGCACTCACCGACATATCCGGCGCCTCGGACCGGTATATCAAGCAGGCGATCAATACCGAGCTCAAGTGTCCTGCCAGCGGGACGTATGCCGTGGTCGATGTGGCGACGGCGCCCACCTGCAGCGTGGCGGGCCACACTCTCTGAGTTTTTTCCAATCTCTGGGCCGGCTGGCTTTCCAGCCGGCCTTTTCATTTCCGCGAATGGCCCGGATGGAAGGGGACTTGCTTAAGTAAAATGAGATTGTTTCCGATTGAGCCTTGATGGTTATGCAAGCCCCTTCATCCAGATCTGCCGCCGGTTTTACCCTCGTCGAGATCATGATCGTAGTCGCGATCATCGGCCTCCTTGTCGCCATCGCGCTTCCCAATTTCCGGAAAGCACGGGAAGTGGCCCAATACAATGTCTGTTTTGAGAACTTGAAACAGATCGAGGCCGCCAAGCAGCTGTTCGGCATGGAATCGGCCAAAAAGAACGGCGATGCGGTGGCTGAAAGCGATCTAATCGGTCAGGCACTCTTTATCCGCAAGATGCCAGAGTGCCCTGGTGGTGGCACCTACGATATCAAGCCTATCGGCGACAACGCCACCTGCACGGTTGCGGGTCACAGCCTCTGAGCGGGCTGCTTCGTGTTGGATCGCGCCTTCGTTTTGGACGGGAGTCTCAATCGTTCAGGTTCCATTTCTTCGGCTGAATAACAGCCATGCGAGGCATCCTGCTGCCGCTGCGATGCTGGTCGCAATCCCGGCAAGCCACCCCGG
This sequence comes from Verrucomicrobiota bacterium, assembly GCA_043744715.1. GTDB lineage: Bacteria > Verrucomicrobiota > Verrucomicrobiia > Limisphaerales > CANJSG01 > CANJSG01. The sequence continues at coordinate 22,440 of JAYTUE010000263.1, forward strand.
GTTCGAATAGCGAAGTTGCACGTCGGAATCTCCCGCAGGAATAGCCACCGCCATGAAGGCATGGTTTGCGCGCAAGATGCGGGCATTGTCTGGACCCACCTTCGCCCGCCATCCAGGCATCCATGTCTGAGCGATCACCGCAACGGTTGGCGTTGTTGAGCTGACCTTGAATTTGACCAGTTCCGGAGTCACCGCCAGAAGAGTGACCGATGCTTTTGTCCCTTGGATTTCCTTCATCACGTCCTGGTCGTCAGATCGGATCAGAACGGTCTCCAGAGGTCGGAATTCGGCGGAGAGCAGTTCGGCCAGCGCATTCGTCCCATCAACCGCTTTCGGGAACTGTCCGGCCGTCACGAGGGGAAGCGCAGTCGATCGGGGGATGAGGGTCAATGCGTTGGCCGGAGAACTCGTTGCCGTGACGCCGAGAAAGTCCAACATGGGTCCGGAGGCAGATGCCGGGGCCGCATAGAGGGCTTTCTGGAATTCCCATTGCCAACGGGCCTGCAGGGTGGATGAACCGTTCACCTTCGGAACTCGCTCCAGCAGGTTCAGGTTCGACCACTGTCCGACGCGTTTTATCAGAAAGCTGCGCTGTGCGTTGGTCGACGAATCTTTCAGGAAAACATCCTCGGCGGATGGTGAAATGAACAGGCGACCCTGACCAAGTTGCGGCCGCGTGACATTGGTGGGCCAGAAACCCGCCTGCATCGCCGTGCTTTCGATCGTGGGATTCTGCCAAGGACGGTGCGTGAGTCCGTCGAGCAGAAGCGTGGCGCAGAAGGCACCTACACCCAGAGTCCGGTAGGTGGGACGGCGAAGCGCAAGCGCGAGCAGGATGGCGCCCACGGCGAGCCAACCGATCCGTGCGGCTGCATTGGTGGATGCCTCTACGGTTCGTTGGGACGGCTTGTAGGCGGCCTCGCCCAGATGGTTCATCCAGATCAGAAGCAGCACGAGCCCGCCGACACCGGCCGCCGCGATCCAAAGCCTTTTCGCGGTTGGCGGGTTGATTTCCGCCAGAGCCTTCACCCCGGCCGCAGCCAGCAGGGGAATCGTGAACGCAGCCAGAAATACGAACTTCACCGGGAACCTCCCCACGGCGATTGGTGGAAAGACCGCCCGCACGACAGGGAACAATCCGCCTTCTGGCCCTAGAGCCATCCACAGTGCGAAGATCGTGAGCCCCAGCAGCAACCAGAGCCGTCGATGGACGACCGTTCCCAAGAGCAAAAAAAACGTCATCCAAGCTCCCAGTGGAATGTAGTAGGACGAAAGAAATTCCTGACCGAACTGGAAGAACTGCCCATCCGGCGTTGCGAACGAACGGAACAGCGGCATGAACAGGTTTGCCCAACCCGTTGGCGGCATCGGCCATCGCGCGTCGGCAAATGAACCGCCGGCACGTTGCGAATTCTGGAGCAGTTCAAGGAACGGCACGAGCTGGGCCGCGCTTATCAGGATCACAAGTGCGAACGCCGCCGCCAGTCTGGCCGACGCCTTCAACCATGGCCGAGTCCCCCCCATGGGCATTCCCATCGCCAGCACGCCGCCCGCCAGCCAGGTGAACACCGTCAGCTCAGGCACGCCCGTCATCAGTTGGGCGGCACCCGCCAGTGCCAGCTTGGGCACGCGTCGCCAGTCGGCACCCGCGTCCGACAGCCAGCCCACGATCCATGGCATCCATGCGAGGGCCGCCACCCAGTTCGGCCACATCAGCGATCCGAGGACAGCTCCGTTGAAGAGGAAAACCGTCCCCGCCACCGCTCCGGCCGCTGGAGAACCCGTCCATTTCACCGCCAGCCAGCGCATGCCCATTCCTGCGAACCACAGATGGATCATGCCGAAGAACCCGAGCGACCACGGCAGCGGCAGGAGGATGTAGACCAGGCTGCCGGGGTAGAAACACATCGTGCCCCATTGCGCGGCGAACGGCGCGCCCGTGTTGCTGTAGGGGTTCCACCACGGAAACTCGCCCGCCAGAAAACGCTCCTTCGCATACTCCACGAACGGATAACCGAGCACCCCGTAGTCGCGATAGAAGAACGATTCGCCGCCTGAAACCACCGGCCAGAAGACGACCGCAAGAATCCCCGCCAACAGCAGTCCAAAGCCTCTCTGCGTCAGGAGAAGGGCCTGCCATCGCTGTGCTGGAAGAGGTTGATCTGAAGTGTCCATTGTCAGGTCCGGCCACTGACCAGCCGACGCCTACAGGCTACATCGGGAGAAGCACCCGTGGCTTCAGGAAAAGGTGTTGAATTCGAGAATCTCATCCCTAGTCTGCTGGCGCTTCGTCATTGGAGCACTTGGTCGGGACGTAGCGTAGCTTGGTAGCGCGCTTCCTTGGGGTGGAAGAGGTCGTGAGTTCAAATCTCACCGTCCCGACCATTGTTTTCTTCTTCCTCGGAAGTCCTTCCTGGCGTTGGTCCACCCGGACTCCTCCTGCCCACGCTTTTCCCGTCCGCAAGCCGGTCATGGTTTCAGAAACTCCGACAGCGCTCGTCGCATCGACGGAAAGGCCAGGTCCTCCGGCTTGAGCAGGTGTGGATGCAGCCAAAGAACGCTCTCCACATCGTCGAGCGCGGTCGCCTGCGCGGGCTCGACGGCGGTGGCGGTGAAGAAGAAGTCGAGCACCTGGTAGGTGACTTCCTTGTAGGCGTAGTGGTTTATGGCCGAGTAGAGAAAGCGGATGCCGTCCAGCTCGACGCCGACCTCTTCACGGATCTCCCGGCGGAAGCCGTCCTCGGCCGTCTCGCCGAAGTCGACGAAGCCTCCCGGCATCGCGAGCATGCCCTTGCCCGGATCCTTCGCGCGTCGGATGAAGAGCGCCTTGCCATCGGCGCGCCGGATGATGCCGGCGGAGGCGATGGACGGATTGAAGAAGTAGACGAAGCCGCAGCCGGAGCAGTTGATGGACGCAGGCTTCTTGTCCGTCGGCGTGAGCGGCGCGGCGCAGCGGGGACAATGATGGAAGTGCTCGATGGGCTTCATCTGTCAAAAGCTTCGGGAAAGTTGTCCGTCATTGGCAACGCGCGGTTTCAGCGCGTGCGCGCGTCGCGGAAGTGTTCGACGTGGCCATCGAGCATCAGGCGGTTACGGCCGCCAAGATGGGCGGACCAACCGCGAATTGCGGAGGGCAGGGCGGGGATGGTGTTCGGGAAATAGGGATCGACCATCAGCTCGACCTGGGAGGGACCGGAAGCAGTTCCTGCCGTCGGACTGTTCGCCTCGCGCAGGCTGGTGACGGCACCGGCCACGGTGCGGCCCCAGAAATTGTCCAAGGGAACAACGGAGTCGACACGATCGAAGCGCCACATCCAGTAAGTCACGCGAGCGGACGAGTTGGTATCAAGGCCGCTCCATTGCGCGGCTTGTGCGGCATCCTTCAACGGTCCGACGGCCAAGGCGGGGCAGCTCCAGAGGCGGCGGTCTTCGATCTCCTGTTTCAGGACGAAGGCGGCCCACCCAGCTCGTGGATCGCTCTTCGGCCAGGTGCTCCACGGCATGTAGCCGCCGGGCAGCGAGGCCTTCAGATCGCGGCGGTCGGGAAAGACGTCGTTGTGGTCGTCGAGATAGAGCCGCCATGCCATGCCGAGCTGGCGGAGGTTGGAAGTGCAGTTCGACTTGAGGGCGGAGCCTTTGGCCTTGGCGAGCGTGGGTAGAAGCAACCCGGCCAGCAGACCGACCATGGCGATGATCACAAGAAGCTCGATCAAGGTGAAGCCATGCCTCGGGAATGCGGACTCATTCTCCTGAGGATTTGGCTTCATCGGCGGCTCACTTCGGTAGCGCGAAGGCCACGTAGGTGTCGCCGCTCTTCGTGCCGATCTTGCCGCCGCCGCAGGCGATGACGACGTATTGCCGGCCGTTGACGGAGTAGGTCGCCGGGGTTGCGTAACCGGCGGCGGGAAGTTTCGCCTTCCAGAGTTCCTTGCCCGTCTTGCGGTCGAAGGCGCGGATGTGTTCGTCGCGGCTGGCGGCGATGAAGACGAGGCCACCGGCGGTCACGACAGGGCCGCCGTAGTTTTCGGTTCCGGTGGGAGGAACACCCTTGGCCGTCAGCTCGGGCCATTCGCCGAGCGTGACGCGCCAGCGGTATTCGCCGGTGTTCAAGTCGATCGCGTTGAGCGTGCCCCAGGGAGGTTTGATGGCGGGATACCCGTTCGTGTCGAGCCATCGATTGTAGCCCGTCATGGTGTAGGGGATGTTGCCCAGCACGTCTGCACCGCCGAGTTCTTCCTTGCGGCCGGGATCGTTGGACGGCGGTGACGATGTGCCCGTGCCGAGCAGGTGATCCACGACGAGCTGGTGTTGGCGCTCGGTGAGGAAGCCGAACGACGGCATGACGCCTTTGCCCGTCTTCAACAGCGCGAGCACTTCCGCCGCCTTCAACCGCTGCTCGACTCCGATCAACGACGGGACGTTCTGGGCCTTATTGCCGAGGCGGTCGATGCCATGGCAGGCGGCGCAGATCTGGTTGTAGATGGCTTCGCCGGTGGCGAGCGGTTCCGCGCCTTGGCGTTTGGTTTCGACCATGGTGAGCACCCAGGCCATCTCGTTGGCGTTCACGTAGAGCACGCCTTCGGGATCGACCGCTGCGCCGCCCCATTCCGCGCCGCCGTCGAAGCCCGGGAGGATGATCGAACCCTCCTTGCTGGGTGGAAGAAAAGGCGTGTGGGACCGCAGCTTGGCGAAGCGTTCCAGCACTTGCCGATGCGACTCGGGCGAAATGTCCGTGATCTCGTCGTAGTTGAAAACCTGGCGGGCGAAGGGGGCCGGCTTGGTCGGGAGCGGCTGGCTGGCCCAAGCGGATTCACCCTGGAGATCGGAAGGCGGCACCGCCACTTCGCGGATGGGAAACAACGGATCACCCGTCTCGCGGTTGAAGAGAAAGACGTGGCCGGACTTCGTGACCTGGGCAACGGCATCGATCTTCTTTCCTCCGTGCGTGACCGTGATGAGGTTGGGAGGCGCCGGCAGGTCGCGGTCCCATAGGTCATGCCGGACGAGTTGCTGATGCCAGAGGCGTTGGCCGGTCTTGGCGTCGAGGGCGATGAGGCAGTTGGCAAAGAGGTTTTTGCCGATGCGGTTTCCGCCCCAGAAATCAAAGGCCGCCGAACCCGTCGGGCAGAAGACGATGCCGCGCTTCTCGTCGAGGGCGAACCCCGCCCACACGTTCGCGCCTCCGATGTAGGTGTGGGCGTTCGGCGGCCAGGTCTCGTAGCCGACTTCACCGGGCAGGGGAATGGTGTTGAAGCGCCAGACCAGTTTTCCGCTGCGGACATCGTAGGCGCGGATGTGTCCGGGTGCGGCGGGCGCCGGACCTTCGCCGAGGCGCATGCCCATGATGAGCAGATCGCCGAAGAGCACGCCGGGTGTGTTTGCCTGCAAGGCCAGGCCGCTGACGTCGCGGCCGAGATCCGATTTGAGATCAATGGAGCCTTCCTTGCCGAAGCTTGGGACGCGCTGGCCGGTCGTGGCGTCGAGCGCGTGGAGGTAGTGGTCGTTCGCGTAGAAGATCCTGCGATCCTTGCCATCAACCCAGAAGACGAGGCCGCGGTTCACTCCGGCCTTGGTGATCCCCTTGATCGACGCGGGATTGAAGCGCCACAACTCGCGTCCGCTGGCGGCGTCGAGGGCGAAGGCCTGGAGATCGGGCGACGTGCCGAAGAGCACGCCATCGATGACGATGGGGTTGCACTGGATCTGCGACCGGTTGTTCGCATCGGCCCCACCCGCGCGGAAGGACCACGCGACTTCCAGCTTGGCGACGTTGCGCGGCGTGATCTGCCGGAGCGTCGAGTAATGCGTGCTGGCCTTGTCGCCGAGATAGGCGCTCCAGTTTGAGTCGGCAGCGGACAAGGCAACGGCGGAAAGCAGGAAGGCGATCAGTCTCATGGGCCGATCCTCAGTAGCCCCCGGCCCCGATGGCGGCAGATTTTCCTTCGACTGATTGGCCGGCCTGCTCCGTTGCTTCGCGCCGGCGATACTCGTCCATCATGGCGGCGGTCGCAGTGGCTCCGCACCGCGAGCCGCCGAGATCGCGCACTTTGATCAATCCATCCAGATCGCGCACGCCTCCAGCGGCCTTGACCTGCACCTTGGCAGACACGCTGGCGCGCATGAGGGCGAGGTCGTGTTCGGTCGCACCCTTGTAGTTGTAGGAACCATCCGGCTGCTTCACGAAGCCGTAGCCGGAAGACGTCTTCACCCAATCGGCTCCGGCGCGTTCGCAGAGCTGGCAGAGCTTCCGCTTAAAATCATCGCTGCTCAACCCGGCGCCGCCCTTGGTCAGGTAATCGTTCTCGAAGATGACCTTCACCCTCGCGCCGTGTTTGTGGGCTTCTTCGCAGACGGCTTTCACGTCGCGTTCCACGTAGTCCCAGTCGCCGCCGAGGGCCTTGCCGAGGTTGATGACCATGTCGATCTCGACCGCGCCGTCCTTGCAGGCCAATTCGGTTTCGTAGCGCTTGGATTCTGAGGCGGAGTTGCCGTGGGGAAAGCCGATGACCGCGCCGACGAAGACGCCCGTGCCCTTGAGCAGTTCGGCCGCGCGCTTCACGGCGTAGGGCTTGATGCAGACGGAGGCGACGCCGTATTTCGCGGCCACCTTGCAGCCGTCTTCCAGCTCCTGATCCGTCATCGTCGGATGCAGGAGCGAGTGGTCGATCATTTTGGCGAGCTGCTCGTAGGAGTATTTCATGGGAAAGTTCAGGTTGGTTTTTTCAGTGCTCAGGCAAAGAACGGCCGCAGCACATTGCCCGCGACCTTGAGCGCCTGCCGCCGGCCTTCGAGCGTCTTGCCGAAAGTCGGGTCTTCCACCTCGATGCAGACGGGACCGCGGTAGGTCGTCTCCATCAGCGCGCCGAGGAACTTGGCCCAGTCCATCTCGCCGTAGCCGGGGATGCGCGGCGTGTGCCACTCGTTCGGATGGGCGAAGACGCCGACGTCGTTGATGCGGTCGCGGCGGATCTTCACGTCCTTGGCATGAAGGTGAAACAGCTTGTCCTGAAACTCACGCAGCGGGCTGAGCGGGTCCATGTGCTGGAGGACAAAGTGGGACGGGTCGTAGTTCAGGCCGAAGTTCTTCGAAGGGATGTCGTTGAAGGCGCGTCGCCAGATGACGGGCGTGGTGAAGATGTTCTTGCCGCCCGGCCATTCGTCGGCGGTGAAGGACATCGGACAATTCTCGATGCCGACACGAATGCCGTGGTCCTCGGCGAAGGCGATGAGCGGACGCCACGTCTTGAGGAAGCGCGGCCAGTTGGCGTCCACGCTCTTCGTCCAGTCGCGGCCGACGAAGGTGTTCACGTTGTCCAGGCCCAGCTTCTCTGCGGCGAGGATGATCTTCTTCAGATGGGCCACCGCGTGTTTCGAGACCGCGGGATCGGGATCGAGCGGGTTGGGGTAGTAGCCGAGCGCGGAAAGGCTGACGCCGTATTTGGCGCGGAGGGCGTTGACGTCGTCGGCCTGCGCTTGGGTGAAGCCGCTCACGTCGACATGGGTGACGCCGGCAAACTTGCGCTCCGCTTTGCCCACGGGCCAGCACATGGCTTCGACGCACGCGAAACGGTTGGCCCTGGCGAAGGCGAGCACCTGGTCGAGGGAAAGTTCCGGAAGGATGGCGGAGACGAAGCCGAGTTTCATGGAGTTGGAAAGTGCTCCGTCTCTTGTCGGTCAATCTAAGCTGCTCGACAAGCTTGCGAAGCCGCCAGATCCGGGATCCGGTCAACAATGACTCCATGCATGGCTTGGTAGGGCGCGTCACTCCGTGCGCGCCGTGGGCGGCTCCGGAAACGTGAGACGGATCGGGAACGTCGGTTGGCATTTGGCGGCGGGCAGGGGACTGCCCACCCTACCGACGGTGTGTTGCCTCACTCCGCTTTGTAACCGCGCCAGGTCCAGACCAGCGTGTCGGCCAGCGTCTTCTCAAACACTTTCCGGTCGCAGTGCCCCGTGGCCAGGCTGAAGACGAAGCGGTGGTTGTAGCCCTTTTCCTTGAGCGCGATTTGGAAGCGCTGGCCGGCCATGACCCAGTTGTGCTGCGTGCTCTCGGGGTCCTTCGCGCGGAGATCGTTCTCGGAGACGTGGTGGAAGATGCGGAGCGGCTTCTTCTCGCTGTTCACGATCAGCTTCATGCTCGAGTGATACTCCCAAGCGCCATACGGGAACTTCGCCTCTTCCTGCGCGTCGTCGTCCTGCTGGTCGACGAAGGTTCCCGAGTAGGCGATCACGCGCCGGAACAGGTCGGGCCTGAACCACGCCATCGTCATCGCCGCTGCACCGCCGGAACTGCACCCCATCGTCGCGCGGCCCCAGGGATTGGAAGTGATGGCCAGCTTCGGATACGCCGCCTTGATCGCGGGATCATTGAGCACCGCCGGAAAGACCTCGTCGTTGATGAACCGGGCGAAGCGGTCGGACATCGTGTCGTATTCGAGGCCGCGCTCGCTGTTCTTGCCGTCGTTGCCGCCGTTCTCCACGGACACGACGATGAAGGCCGGGAGCTTGCGGTTCGGATCCTTGGAGATCGTCAGGTTGTCGAGCGCGTGGCCCACGAGATTGAGCTGGCTCGGGCCGTCATGGGTGACGAGCACGGGCGCCTTGGTGCCGTCCACGTAGGCGGCGGGGATGTAGACGGAGATCTTCCGCTCGGTGCGAACGGCCTTCTTCGCGGGCTCCAGCGTGGTGTCGTCCCCCTTGAAGATCTTGCTGTCGGCCAGGCGCATCTTGAACTCGAAGGATTTGCCATTGGGATTCCCCTTGTCCGTCAGGTCCGGATCGATGGTGTATTCCGGGCCGACGGTCGTGATGCCGTCGCCATCAGTGCCGGGGTTTTCGGAATACGCTCCGGGCGTGCTGCAGGAGCAGGTCAGGAAGGAGAGCAGGCCCGCGGCGGCCAGTTGGCGGGCATGGGAGATCCATCTGAGGGGGATTGGCATGAGCGAGTGGTCGGGAATTTGGACCCGCGACGCAAGCAGGATTTTGACAGAGACGGATTCCCGCCTCCGTTTGCTGCGACATCCCAGGAACCGGGGCAAGGGCGCAGCGGTGCGAACGGGATTGGCCTCGCTCACCGCTATCTTCGCCATCGTGCAGGATGCGGATTTGGAATACGACCCGGCGGACTACGCGAAGATCATTGAGCCTTTGATCGCCGATGAAGCGGACGTGGTCTATGGCTCGCGGTTCCTCGATGCCTCCCTCGGCCAATACGGCGCGGTGGCATCGTGCGGGCAATGGCAGGCCCAAGGCGTGGCGGCGTGTTCCGGCCAATGTGGCGTCCACGGCGCTGGCGATGACGACGAGCTACCTGCTGAACCACTTCGTTTTCACCCATGGCAAAAGCCTGGGTGGCACGGAGACGTGGCGGTTTCTATTCATCACTATTTTTGCGGCGTTGGTGCTGCAAAACGCCGTGCTGGCGGTGGCGTCCGGCTTTATGGAGACGCGCTGCAACTGGCCCGATTGGCTTCAACGGAACTTGGCCAAATGCCTCGCCGTCGGGACCGGCATGGTCTGGAACTTCACCTGGTATCGGCTCTGGGTGTTCACTTGACCGTGCGCGTTTGAGCACTCCGCTGCCGTTGTCGGATTGAACCCGCCACGCCGCACAGCCCGCCATCGACCAGGTTTCGCCCACGCGTAACAGCTTCAGCCGGTCACTTTGGCGCTTGGTCGGGAGTGGAGGAATCGGTTAATCTCTACGGGTGCCTCGTGACTCGAAGCAGCCCGCGCCCAAGTCCCCAAAACGCCAGCAATCTGGTGGCGTGATAGGGAAGCTGTTCCTGCTGCTCATTCTCGCGACTGCCGGCGGTGTCGCGCTCTGGTGGTTTACGGGACGCTCGGCCGACGCGACGGGGCGCGACGGTGGTGCCGCGCCTGTAATCGTATCCCGTCGGACCGCGACTTCATCGACGTTTCAGGTTTCGTCTCCCGTGATCCGTGCCTTCAAGACCAACGGTGTCGTGGTGTTTGTGACGAATGACGTGCCCGTGGTCGGGCCGAAGCCTGTTGCGGGTTTGCCGACGAATGCCGTGGTGCCACCGCCGGCGACCAATCGCCTGACGGCCTGGCCGAGCAACTACACCACTCCGCTGCCGGTGATCATGAATCCGCCCGTATCAAGAGTTCCGCCGGAACCGATCGTCCGCGTTTTCTCCACCAACCGGGTCGATTCCAACACGCTCCGTGGCGCCATCGCGCCGTTCCAAGCGCCGGTCACGAATGGACCGATGCCCACGGTGGTCGCGAGCGGAGCCCGGCCGGTTCGGGGAACTTTGGAAGCGCAGATCACATTGGCCCGTCTCGGGATTTCGAGCGGTTCGCTCGACGGAGCCATGGGCAGCCAAACCCGGGCGGCGATACGGGCGTTCCAATTGCAGCAAGGTCTGGCGCAATCCGGCGAGCTCGACTCGTCCACTCGGCAGAAACTTCTGATCTGGGAACCGGTCATGACCAACATCGTCGTCACGGCTGCGGATCTCGCGCGGCTCCTGCCGGTGAGCGACACGTGGCTGGGCAAGTCGCAGCAGCCACGGCTCGATCACGAAACGCTGCTCGAACAGGTGGCGGAGCGGGCCTGGAGCCATCCCGCGCAGATCAAGCTGCTCAATCCCGGGTTTAATTGGACCAATGTGGCCGCAGGTTCCGTGCTGGTGGTGCCGTTCGTGGAAAAGCCTTCTGCGAAAACCCGCGCCGCATTCCTCCGCATCCAGCTCTCGGCAAAATCGCTCGAAGCCTTCGACGCGCAGACGAATCTTTTGGCGCACTTTCCGTGCAGCATCGCGGCCCGTGTCGAGAAACGGCCGGTCGGTGAACTTAAGGTGCAGGTCTTCGCCGACGGTCCGGATTACACTTGGAACCCCGAAGTATTTCCCGAGTCGCCCGAGTCCAAGACGATCACGCGCAAGCTCCGCATCCCGCCCGGGCCGAACAATCCCGTCGGCACGGTCTGGATCGGTCTCGACCGGCCCGGCTATGGCATCCACGGCACGCCCCAGCCGGAGCAGGTCGGCCGGACCGAATCCCACGGCTGCTTTCGGCTGGCGAACTGGAACGCCGAACATCTCCTCCGCCTCACCCGCACGGGCACGCCGGTCTTTGTCCTGCCCTGAGAAGCCCCGGCGATGAGTCACAAGTTCAACTTCGTCATCGACAGCCAGGACAAGCGACGGGAGATCCCTCGCAACGTGATCATCGGCCGCAAGGACACCGAGACGGTCGCCCATGTGGCCTTGAAGCTGATCGGCTACATGCTCTTCTTCCGGGATCGTCTGCGCATCGAGCCCCGGCTGCATGACGACGCGATCCCGTTTGAGCCGACGCTCGTGCAGCTCGACTACGAATTGCGGCCGACGCTCTGGGTCGAGTGCGGCGAGTGCAGCCTCAACAAACTCGACAAGCTCGCGGTGAAATGTCCCGAGGCCGAACTGTGGGTCGTGAAGCGGTCGTTCGAGGCGGCCGAGGAGTTGAAGGTGCAGATGGCGAAACACGATCTCCGGAAAGGCCGCTACGGCATCATCGGCCTCGATCCCGCGATGTTCGACGAGGTCGAAACCCTTGTCCGCGGGCGCAACGAGATCATGTGGTTGGAAGGCGACTTCGAGGAGAAGAAGATGCAGTTCGACTTCAACGGCCTCTGGTTCGACACCGAGTTCACGGTGTTGAGGCATTGAACAAAGGATCGGGCCAGCTCCGCTCGCCTTTTTTTCCCACTCACGCCAGCACGGCCTTCAAAACCTGCCCGTGGACATCCGTCAGCCGGAAATCGCGGCCGCCGAAGCGGAAGGTCAGGCGCTCGTGGTCGAGCCCGAGCAGGTGCAGCACCGTGGCCCAGAGATCGTAGGTCGTGCATTGGTCCTGCACCGCCTGGTAGCCGAGGTCGTCGGTCGCGCCATAGACGCTGCCGGCCTTCACGCCTCCACCGGCGAGCCACATGCTGAACCCATGGGGATTGTGGTCGCGCCCGTTGCCGCCCTGGGAAAAGGGAGTCCGGCCGAATTCGCCGGTGAAGACGATGAGCGTGTCCTGCAAGAGCCCGCGTGATTTGAGATCCCGGATGAGCCCGGCCAGCGGCTGGTCCACCTGCTGCGCCATCGCGCCGTGGCCTTCCTTGATCTGGCCGTGCTGGTCCCACGGATTGCCCGCGCCGCCCGCGCCGATGTTCGTGGTGATGCAGCTCAACTCGACGAAGCGCACGCCACGTTCGATCAACCTCCGGGCCACGAGGCATTGTTTGCCGTAGGCCACCGTGCGCGCATCCTTGGAGTCGAGTCCGTAGAGCTTCCGGGTCGCGTCGGTTTCGCCCGAAATGTCGCACAGCTCGGGCACGGCGGTCTGCATCCGGTAGGCGGTTTCGTAGTTGCGGATCGCCGCGTCGATCTGCGGTTCGCCGGCCGTCGCCGCGAAGCGCGCGTCCAGGTCGCCGATGAAGTTGAGCCGGCGTTTCTGGAGGGAATCACGCTCGCCCGGCTTCACGTTGGCCAAGGCCGGATCGCGGTCCACCTGGAGGATGGACGCCTGGTGCTCCGCCGGCAGGAAGCCGTTGCCGAACATCGCCACGCCGCCATGCGGCACGGTCGCGCCGCCGCTTTGCAGCAGGACGAAGCCGGGCAGGTTCTGGTTTTCCGAGCCGAGTCCGTAGCCCGTCCATGCGCCCGCGCTCGGATGGCCGGCGAAGGGAAAGCCGGTGTGCATCATGTAGCTGCCCTGAGCGTGCTCGTTCACCTTGGTCGTCATTGAGCGGATCACCGCGAGGTCGTCCGCCAGCTCCGCGAGCTGCGGAAACAGTTCCGTGATCACGGTGCCGCTCTGCCCGCGCGGCCGCGCTTCCCACGGGCTGGCCATGATGTTCCCGTTGTCGTTGAACATCGTCGGCTTCAGCGGCACCGGCATCGGCTGGCCATGGCGTTTCTTCAGCTCCGGCTTGGGATCGAACGAGTCGAGATGCGAAACGCCGCCGCTCATGTAGGCGAAGATGACGTGCTTGGCGCGCGGCTTGAAATGCGGTCCGCGCACGGCCCCCACGGGAGCACTCGCACCGGACACGTTCTCCGACAGGAGCGCCGACAAGGCCAGCGAGCCGAACCCGAGCGAACAACGCCGCAGCATCTCGCGCCGCGTGAGGTGCGGGAACGGGCGACCGTGCGGATACATCGAGGCATTCATGCGGGTGTCAGCGGACGTAGATGAACTCCTTCAGGTTGAACAGGGATTGGGCGAAGTCGCGCCAGACGAGATTGTCTTTGCCGTCGCCATGTTCGCGAACGAGGTCCGAGAGATAGGCTCGGCTGCCGGCCAGTTCCTCGTCGCTTGGAGGACGGGCGAGAGCCATCTGGAACATCCGGCGCACGCGCGCGTCGGCATCGGACTCGACGCGAATGACGGCGTCGGCCCACTGCGTGGCGTGCTCGATGACGAACGGATCGTTGAGCAGCGCGAGCGACTGGGCGGGGACGTTCGTCGTCTCACGCCGGCCCAATGTGGAGAACGGCCTCGGCGCGTCGAAGGTTTCGAGGAAAGGGCTGAGGAAATTCCGGCGCACCGTCAGATAGACACTGCGGCGGCGTTGACCAGCGGGCGCGGCCAACGCATTGGCACCAGCGCCGAACATCGCTGTGTCCAAGCGTCCGCTGACTGCGAGCAAACCATCCCGGATCGACTCGGCTTCCAGCCGCCGGACGCGGGCGTGTGAAAGCAGCTCATCTCCGGGATCCAGCTCACGCGCTCTTGCCGACGCGTCGCTCGACATCTGGTAGGCCCGAGTTGTGACGAGCTGGCGGATCAGTTCCTTGGCCGACCAGCCCTGTTCGACGAATTGCGCCGCGAGGAAATCGAGCAGCTCGGGATGCGTCGGCTTTTCGCCGAGCCGACCGAAGTTGTCCACGGTCGCGACAAGGCCCCGACCGAAGAGGTGATGCCAGACGCGGTTCACGAGGACGCGCGCGGTCAGCGGATTCGCGGGGCTGGCGATGTCGTCCGCGAGTTCGCGACGGCCGCTGAGGGTCGTGGCGTAGGCCTTTGCGGAGACGAGCTGGAGATAGGCGCGCGGCACGGGATCCAGCGGTTTCAGGTGGTCGCCCCGTGGCAGCAACGGCGCGTCGTAGGCCGTCGCTTCGACGATTCCCGGGACACGACGGGGCAGGGGAATCTCCGCTTCGAGGCGGCGATAGTTTGCGAGATCATTCGTCACCTTCGGCAGCTCCGCGAGCGTGTTCGGCAGCAGTCCGCTGCGGATGAAGGCGTCGAGGAACACGCGCTGCTCCTCGCGCAACGAATGCCGTCGCCAGGCGGTCACGGCTTGGGTCAGTTGACCGCCGAGACGCTTGGCCAAGTCTTCCGGGGACTTGGGCGCATCGCCTGTCAGCAGCCATGTGTTCGCGAGGACATCCTCCTTCGGCGGCGTCTTGCCGTCATGGAAGACCACCCGCTCCACGCCGAAGAACGAGCGTCCGCCCGCGCCCGGAGGCGAACGGTCGCGTGAGGTGACGTCCTCGGCGGTGGCGAACTCCAGATACACCATCGATCCCTTGCGATAGGCCGTGTCCAGCCGCACCCAGGTGGGCGCGTCGCTGTTGAGCGTGGCCTGCGGGTAGATGTTGCCCTGGCCGATGGGGTAGTTGTCCGGGATGAGCCGGATGCGCGCGCCTTTGCCGCCGACCACGCGCAGGCTGACGCTGTCGTTGGTAAGCTTGAAACGGGGCGAGGCAAACACGCCGTTATACTTCTGCGAGAGGCGATGGCTGAAGACTCCGGCGGGGAGCAGTCCGCTGAGGATGCGGGCGCCCTCGGGCTCGACGGTGAACTCACCGGGCCGGGTGATCACCTCGGGAGGATTCGCGCCGTAGCGGAACCAGTCCTTCACACCGTCGCCGGTGAAATCCCACGCTGGCGTAAAAGACTCCGCATTGAACTTCCTCCGCGAGGCCAACTCATCCGCCTGTTTGGCGGCCAGCGTCTGCCAACCCGAGGAAAAGGCGTCGCCGGATTTGCCTCGAAGCTGGGACCAAGCGTGAAGGGGGTTGCCCTCGTTCTTCCCGGCGGCCTCGAAGGCGGCGAGCATCTGAGTGCGGGCGGCGGCGCGTTCCGCATAGTCGGGAAACTCCTTTTGCAGCTTGGCTCGCTGGCTGGCGATCTCGGCCACGAGTTTTTCGCGCCCACCGCGCTGTTCGGGCGTGAGCGCTTGGGTGATCGCGTCAGGCGAAACCAAGCCCGGCCCGGCGTGAAACGATGCGGCGATCTCCTCCGGAGTCAGCGCACGGTCGTAGATGCGGGCCTCGTCGATCTCGCCGGCAAAGAAAGGAGTGCCACCGCCCGTGTGCCGCATGCCGAGGAGGACGCGCGCGGACTTCGCGTCGAAGGTCTTGATGGTGGAGTCGTCACCGGACGGCGTATAGGCCGCGCCATAGGGCGCGCCGTTGCGGAACATTGCGACGCTGTTGTCCGGGCGATAGACGATGGCCATGTGGACGAGTTGGGTGGCCGTCGCCGTCTCGGCGGGGCCGTCCAGGTTTTTGCTGCGGCGATAATTGTCGCTGGCCACGGTCCATTTCCTCGGCTCCTTCTCGGCGAAGACGATGGAGTCGAACACGGCGCCGTTGGCCGTCTCGACGGTCAGCACGCCGCCGCCGCGTTGGTCCAGATTGGCGGGCGCGACCCAGGCTTCGATGGTTTTCTCCCGCAGTGGCCGCTCCAGTGGCGCGGTGAGGAGGAAGGCGCCTTTTCCATCCAGAGCCAATCGGCCGTTTCGGACCACGGCCCCGCCGCGCAGTTCGCCGTGAAGTCCACCGATGGAATCCCGTGCGTCGCCGTCGAAGGTCCACGCGGCGACGGGCGGCGCGAGGGACGCGCCTGCGTTGGTCGCCCCGCGCGCGTGAAGGGCGGTTGCCCGGCCTGCGTCGTCGAGGGCGGCGATCTGTTTTTCGAGTTCGGCGATGCGGGACGTGAACTCGTCGCCGGGAATTGCCGGACGATTCGCGCCGCCCGCGTCGAGTTGCACGAGCAGTTGTCCGGTGAACCGGCGCGCGGAGATCTCCCACGCATCGGCCAGGCCGTTCTTGATCGTGCCTTTCAGCTTCTCCAACTCGTCGCGGTTCACACGCAGCAGCGCGGGCTTGTCGATGGTCAACTGCGTGGGCCGGACGCTGGCGAAGATGCCGTGCAGTGCGTAGTAGTCGCGTTCGCCGATGGGATCGAACTTGTGATTGTGGCAACGGGCGCAGGAGGTGGTGAGTCCTTGAAATGCCTTGGAGACGACGTCGATCTGGCTGTCGATGGTCTTGATCTGTTCGTCGAGCGTATCAATCGGATTGAAGCCGTGTTCGACGAGCCTGAAATGCGCGAGGCCGAGCAACGATTCATTGATGCCTTCGGCTTCGTTCCAACGCGGTTTCTCAAGCAGATCGCCCGCGAGATGCTCCCGGATTAGCTGGTCCCAAGGCACGTCGGCGTTGAAGGCGCGGATGAGGTAGTCGCGGTAGCGCCAGGCGTTCGGAATGTCCGGGTCGCCCTCGCTGCCGTGCGTCTCGGCGAAGCGCATCAGGTCCATCCAATGCCGCGCCCAGTGCTCGCCGAAGCGCGGAGAAGCCAAGAGCCGTCCGACGACTTTCGGATAGGCATCGGGTGATCCGTCATCGAGAAATGCACGCACCTCATCCGGTGTAGGGGGCAATCCGGTCAGCGCGAAAGCAATGCGGCGGACAAGCGTCCGGCGGTCTGCGGGCGAAGCCGGCTTGAGCCCGAGCGCCTCCATCTTTGAGAGGAGGAAACGGTCCACGAAATGGGCGGACCACGCTGCGTTGGTCACGACGGGCACGATGGGTTTCTGAACCGGCTTGAAGCTCCACCAGTCCTTGCGCGCGGTGAAGGTCGCCTCCCACGAAGCGCCGTTCGTCGCCGTGATCGTGGGTGCCGTGTTCCGCGGGTCGGCGGCACCCTGGTTCACCCATGTCACGAAATCCGTGATGACAGAGTCCGCAAGCTTGGGCCTGTCCTTCGGCATTTCGGAATCCGGATCCTCATGCCGGATCGATTGGATGATCCGGCTCTTCCGGGCATTGCCGGGGACCAGTGCGGGACCGGACTCACCGCCCTTGAGCAGGCCTTCGCGGAAATCCACGCGGAGTCCTCCCTTCTGCTTCTTCGCGCCGTGGCACTCGTAGCATTCGTTGGCCAGCATCGGCCGGATGCGTTGTTCGAAGAAGTCGATCTGCGCCGGGGTGGCGGCACGCGCGGCACTGCAAACAAGTGAACACCACATCGCGACGACAGCAGCGATCGAGAGCCTCAGTAGATTGGCGGTATGGAATCGCATCGGCGCTCCCCGAGGTATGGGCGCTCGCCGCATTGGCTGCCGGGGGACTCTTGTGAATACACACTGGCGCTTACCGCTGTCATGCGGAAAAGCCGGAACACTTGCCCATGGGCCGGATCGCCAATCGTTGAGCGGGCGGCCGAGGCCACCATCCCTTTGTGACGGACTACGCCAGCACCCGCTCCAGCAGCGAGTTCATCCGCTTGAGCATGGCGCGCGGGTCTTCCATTACGCCGGCGGCGACGCGGGCCTGGTCGAGAATTGTTTCGGCGATTTCGACGGCGAAGGCGGCGTCCTTCTGCCGCATCTGCTCCAGGCGCACGATGATCTGGTTGGCCGGGTTGATCTCCATGTCGTGCTGCGCCGGGGCGATGGTTTCCTCGTCCTTCTTCATGGCCTTGAGCATCCGCCGCATGCTGTTGGTCATGAATTTGTCGGAGTCCACGACGACGGCCGGGCTTTCGACGAGGCGTTGGGAGACGCGCACGTCGCCGACCTTGTCGCCGAGCGACGCCTTGAGCCATTCGGCGAGCGACTTGGCGGTGGCTTCATCCAGCGCGCCGTCTTTCTTCGGTTCATTCAGATTCAGGTCGGCCTTCTCGGCGGCCTTCAGCTGGTTGCCATCGAACTCGCGCAGATGCTCCATGACGAACTCGTCCCACGCGTCGTAGAGGAAGAGCACCTCGAACTTCCGCTCGCGGAAAACCTCGTAGTAGGGGCTGGCCTCGGCGGCGGGGCGGTTCGGCGCCATCAGGCAATAGATTTCCTTCTGCTCGGACGGCATGCGTTTCACGTAGTCGGCGAGGGAGGTGGTCTTGCCCGCGTCGATCAACGACGACTCGTAACGCACCAGCTTGCCGAGCGCGTCCTTGTGGGTGAAGTCGGTGACGATGCCCTCCTTCAGGAAGCGCTGATACTCCTCGTAGAACTTCGCGTATGTCTCCGGATCTTTCTCCGCCGTCTCATCGAGGGATTTCAGGAAGCGGCTTGTGAGCACCTTGTTCAGCTTCTGCAGCAGCGACGTGTCCTGCATCGTCTCGCGCGAGATGTTCAGCGGCAGGTCCTCGCTGTCCACCACGCCCTTGAGGAAGCGCAGCCACTCGGGGAAGAGCCCCTTGGCCTTGGCCTGGATCAGCACCTTGCGGCAGTAGAGGTTCACCTCCGACTCGATCCGGCCCATGCCCATCGTCTCCATGTTCCGCTGCGGCACGAAGAGCAGGGACTGGATGGCGATGGGCGCGTCGGCGTTAAAGTGCAGGCGCAGCAGGGGCTTCTCGTGGTCGTGGCCGATGAACTGGTAGAACTCGTCGTATTCCTCCGGCTTGATCTCGTTCTTGCTGCGCGTCCAGAGGGCCTGGACGGTGTTCACCTTCTCGCCGTTCAGCTCGATGGGGAACGGGACGAAGCTGGAATAGCGCTTGATGATCCGCTCGATGGCCGGCCCTTCGCCGAACTCCTTGGCCTCGTCCTTCAGCTCCAGCGTGATCTTCGTGCCGCGCGGCAGATCGGCGGCCGCCGGGAGGATCTCGTAGCCGCCCGTGCCTTCGCTGATCCATTGCCAACCCGTCTCGTCCACGGCGGCGGAACGGCTCTCCACCGTCACGCGCTTGGCCGCCATGAAGGCCGAGTAGAACCCCACGCCGAACTGGCCGATCAGTCCCACGTCCGCCTTTTTGTCCTCCGCCATCTGCTTGAGGAACGCCTTGGTCCCTGAGTGCGCGATGGTGCCGAGGTTCTTCACCAGCTCGTCGTGCGTCATACCCACGCCGGTGTCGGTGATGGTAAGGGTGCCCGCCTTGTCGTCGGTGGCCAGGGTGATGGTTGGCAGGATGTCTGCCTGGTGGACGGCGGTGCCCGACGACTGGGTGAAGCGGAGTTTTTCGCACGCGTCGGCGGCGTTGGACACCAGCTCGCGGACGAAGATTTCTTTGTCGGTGTAGAGCGAATGGATGACGATGTTCAGCAGTTGCTGGATCTCGGCTTGGAACGTGTGTTTCTCGGGCGAACTCATAGGTCGGTGGTGCATAGAAAGTGCCCGGCTGTTCGTCAAGGCCGGTCGACGATGGATTAACCCGCACTCCGAAATGGAAATGGGGAGCGCACGCGTCCCGCGTGTGGGTTTGGGCGTCGCGCCCAGACTTTCGTCTCACTGTTTGTTGCCTTTCGGGGGGAGAAAATGGACGACGGGGTTTTCGGCGCGACGCCGGAAACAGCACACGGGACGCGTGCGCTCCCCGGTTCGGAATTAAACCAAGTTGGACATGCAAAAGGCCGGAGCGGGGACGCATTCAACGTGCTGGCCCGTCGTCCTGGCCGGATCAACCACCGCCAGCCACCCAACCGGCCAGTTGCAGGTGACCGGGCCAATGCCATTCCGATAAGTGAAGCTCCGGTTGAATTCACTGCCGGAAGGAAAGAAATGCCCGCCCCTGAGGCACGAGCAAATTCAAACAAGGCTGGGCTGCTGGATTGCGTTGCCCCGTGGCCAACGCGGTCTAACCTCGCGCGCATGTCAAAACTGCTCTCCCTCCCATTGCTGGCCTGTCTGCTTGCTGCTGGATTTACGAGCGGCTGCGGCAACCAGGAGCGGGAAATCTCCGGTCAGATATTTATTGTCACCAAAGGTTCCCAAAACGTGAAGCTCGGCCTCGTCGCAGTTCATGTCCTGACGGATGCCCAAATCAAAGCCGCATCCGAACGGTGCTTCAACCGTGAGAATACGTTTACAACCCGTGGCTTCGAGGCCATCTCAGACCGGTTCTTTGATGGCCTCCCGCCGGCGATAACCAAGTCGGATGCAGACGGCCAGTTCACCGTTCGGGTCAAGGGCAAGACATGGTTGCTGGCACGCTCCTCCCGTAAGGTGGGCAATGATAGCGAGGCTTACGTCTGGGCCGTGCCTACCGAGGGGCAGCCTCCCAAACTTCTCCTCTCCAATGACAATCATTTCAATGACCCTCGTGCCTTCATCACTTTTCTCCAGCAAATCCCCGGCGGCTACGAACCGGTGGCCAAGGCCGAAGGCGAAGCCAAGAAGGCTGTCGAGGAACGAGCCGCTGCAGCAACCAAACTCGCCGTGGAACGAGCTGCCGCCGAAAGGGCACGAATAGCCGCCGAAGCGCCTTTGGCGACAGAGAAGCGGCTGGAGTGGACGGGGAAGGCGATGCGGCGAGCGGGCTTCACGGCGGAACAAGTGACCCAAACCCTGACTCAAGGCGGAACGGTGGTGGCGTGGGGCAGCAGTGCCTATGGCCAGACGACGATCCCCTCCGGCCTGAGCGGGGTTGTGGCCATCGCGACGGGTGGCTCCCACAGTCTGGCGCTCAAGAGCGACGGGACCGTGGTGGCGTGGGGCGGCAATGCCTCTGGCCAAACGACGATCCCCCCCGGCCTGAGCGGGGTCACGGCCATCGCGGCGGGTGGCTCCCACAGTCTGGCGCTCAAGAGCGACGGGACAGTGGTGGCGTGGGGAGGCAATGACAATGGCCAGAC
>JAYTUE010000264.1:0-3507 GCA_043744715.1 Verrucomicrobiota bacterium
CCGGCCACCTGGTTTTCAGGAAAGGACAGCACTCCGAAACGGACCGCGTCCGCCAACCTGCCTCCGCCGACCATCACCACGGCCGTCGTGACCAACGCCCCGGCTCCGGCCCCCGTCTACGTGCCCCCGCCCAAGCCGGTCTACCCGCGCTACGCCTATCCCGTCCGTTCGGCTCCCGTCGCCGGAAACCGCGAAGAAGCCGAGCAGGTCTTCGCCCGCGCCGTGGCCGAACACCGCGCCGGACGGGAAATCACGGCGGCTGCGGGCTACCGGCAGGCCTTGCTCCTGGACCCCGCCTACTACGAAGCCCACTACAACCTGTCGCTGGTCCTCGCCGGCACGCCGGACGGGGCGGACGCGTTGAAACATGCCGAGACGGCGGTGGTGCTGTATCCGCGGTCTTCGGCGGCCCGACTCCATTTCGCCCTGTTGCTGGACCGGGCCGGGCACGCGGTGGATGCCGCCGCCGAACTTGAGAATATCGTCGCGGCCGAACCGGCGAACGCGAATGCCCGCCTCACCCTCGGAAACATCCTCGCCCAACGGCTCGCGGAGCCGGCTAGGGCGCGGGCGCAATACCTCAAGGTGCTCGAACTGGATCCGAAGAACTCCCAGGCCAACGCCATCCGCTTCTGGCTGGCCACGCCGCGGATGTAGGCGGGACCGGGGCTCCTCCGCTTCAGTTGCCAAGAAGGCGGCGGCTCTCCAGTCTCCGGCGCGTTGGGGACCGGCATGCGGCGGGATTTGGAATGGTCCAGGTGCAAACGCATCATTCCCGCAGGCTGTGGCCGGTCCTTTAATCATTCTGTGCCCATCGCCAATAAACGCACCCGCATCGTCGCCACCCTCGGTCCCGCCAGCGATTCACCCGCCGCCCTCAAGGCCCTCATCGCCGCCGGACTCAACGTCGTCCGCATCAATTTCTCCCATGCGAAATACGACATCATCTCCCGGAACATCCGGCTGGTCCGCGAGATCAGCGAGGACCTCGGCACCCCCGTGGGCATCCTCGGCGACCTGCGCGGCCCGCGCATCCGCGTCGGCGAGATGACCAATGGCTCCATCGCCCTCAGGACCGGGGCCGATGTCGTCCTCACGCCCCAGACCCTCCTCGGCACGCCCGAGAGGATCGGCGTCTCGTTCCCCAAGCTGGCCGGCGACGTGGAGGAGGGGACCATCCTCCTGCTCGACGACGGCAACCTCGTCCTGGAAGTGCGCGAACGGCTGGCCGGCGACGAGCTCCGTTGCCGCATCACGCAGGGCGGCACGCTTTCCAACAACCGGGGCATCAACATCCCCGGCCGCCGCGTCAGCCTGCCGTCTTTGACCGAGAAGGACCTGGCCGACGTCGACTTCATCGTGAAGGAGAAGTTCGACTTCATCGCGCTGTCCTTCGTGCAGACGGCCGCCGACGTGCGCGCGCTCAACAGCCATCTCCGGGCCCTCGGCGCGGACATCCCCGTCATCGCCAAGATCGAGAAGAAGAGCGCGCTCGACGACATCGACGCGATCGTGGGCGAGGCCTACGGCGTCATGGTCGCGCGCGGGGATCTCGCGCTGGAAATGAGCCTGCCCGAAGTGCCCATCGCCCAGAAGAAGATCATCAACGCCTGCCGCACCACCGCCACGCCCGTCATCACCGCGACGCAGATGCTCGAGTCGATGACGCACAACCACAAGCCGACCCGGGCCGAGGTCACCGACGTGGCCAACGCCATCCTCGACGGGACCGACGCTGTCATGCTCTCCGGCGAATCCGCCATCGGGAAATACCCGGTCGAGGCCGTGGCCACCATGGCCGCCATCGCCCGGCGGACCGAGGAGGCGCTGGACCGGGGCGAGCTGGGCCGGTTGACCGAGCCCCAGCAGGTCGACTCCCTCCGCAGCTCCGTCGGCCAGGCCAACCGCGACATTTCCCGCCGCATGAAATGCGCGGCCATGGTCGTCTACACGCTCTCCGGCGCGACCGCCCGCTGGGTGCTCAGCCACCGTCCCGAGACTCCCGTGCTGGCGCTCTGCCCGACGAACGCCATCCGCCGTCGGCTCACGCTCTCGTGGGGCGCCCGCTCACGCCTCGTGCCCGCGGTCGAGACGTTGCGCGAGATGCGCCAGGCCGCGCTCGAAGCCGTCGTGGCCGAAGGATTGGCGAAGTCGGGCGACCTCGTGACCATTTCCGCCGGCCAGCCCTTTGGCGAACCCGACAACACGAACCTGCTGATGATCGAGCGAGTGCCGTGAAGCCTTGGTCCTGAAACGATCTGATAAACCCAGGCCGCGCAGCGGCCACGACGCGGCAGGGCAGCGCTTCCAGCCTCTGCCCGCAGCGTTGCCGACATGGAACTGGACGATGCGGAGACGTGGGTCAGCACAGGGCAGGCTGGAAGCCCGCCCTACCTTCCACTGCATTGGGCCGGCCGAGCCCGGACAGCGGTAATCCCATTTGCCTGAAGCGGCGTCCGGTCGTTAGCGTCCGAGCACCGCCCATATCCACCATCATGAAAACCGCCGCCTTCGCCACAGCCCTCGTCCTCGCCTCCATCCTGTCGCCCGTCTCCAGCCCGGCTGCCGGTGCGCCCAAGCCGCTCCGCGCGTTGCTGCTGACCGGCGGTTGCTGCCACGACTACGCCAAGCAGAAGGACATCCTCAAGGCCGGCCTCGAAGCCCGCGCCAACATCGTCGTCGACCAGGTCCACACCGACGACAAGAGCACCAAGCCGCCTCTGGCCATCCTCGGCAACGCCGACTACGCGAAGGGCTACGACATCGTCATCCACGACGAATGCGCGGCCGACGTGAGCGATCCTGCGACCATCAAGGCCGTGCTCGCACCGCACAAGGCGGGCATCCCCGGCGTGAACCTCCATTGCGCCATGCACAGCTACCGCATCGGCAACCCCGGCCAGGCGACCGAGCCCGGTTCCGAGCGCGCCGGATGGTTCGACTACCTCGGCCTCCAGAGCAGCGGCCACGGTCCGCAGCAGCCCATCGCGCTCAAGTTCGTCGACAAGACCCATCCCGTGACCAAGGGCATGGAGGATTGGATGACCATCCGCGAAGAGCTCTACAACAACATCAAGATCCGTGACACCGCCACGCCGCTGGTCCGGGGAACGCAGATGCTCAAGCAGAAGGACGGCACGGACAAGGCGGTCGAATACGTCGTCACCTGGGCCAACCTGTATGAGGGCAAGACCCGCGTCTTCAGCACGACCATCGGCCACAACAACGAGACCGTGTCCGACGGCCGCTACCTCGACCTCGTGACCCGCGGCGTCCTTTGGGCCACCGACAAGCTCGACGCCGAAGGCAAACCCAAGGCCGGCTACGGCCCCAAGCAGGCGGCGAAGTAGGCTTTGGCCTGTGGATCAAGCGCGTTCAGGAACCGGTTAAGGCGGCACTACGCACCATGAGGTTCCTCGCTGTTTTCAGTGGGTTGGTGGGGCCGTTCGCGCCCGTGGTTGGCTGGGGTGAGGGAGAACGCGGTCGAGCAGTCCAGAGCAACTCGGA
>JAYTUE010000265.1:0-13795 GCA_043744715.1 Verrucomicrobiota bacterium
GCTGGACTCGGTCTTCTCGTGGTCGCGGAGAATCCCCCGTCGACCCACAAGCCTGCGCAGCGAGCGGAACCACGGCAGCAAAGGTCCCAGCAGCTCCCTAGCCCCGGCCCGTTCGGGAGTGTTGGCGGGGAAGACCTCCGCCCCGGGCACCAACCCGGGGGTGTCGACCAGGAGGAAGCGTTTTCGGCCCTTGGTCTTCTTGGCCGCGTCGTAGCCGACGCTTCCGCCGTGGGCGCCGGAGCGCACGGTCTGGCTGTC
This sequence comes from Verrucomicrobiota bacterium, assembly GCA_043744715.1. GTDB lineage: Bacteria > Verrucomicrobiota > Verrucomicrobiia > Limisphaerales > CANJSG01 > CANJSG01. The sequence continues at coordinate 259 of JAYTUE010000265.1, forward strand.
CAGGATCGCGGCCGGGGGCTGGCCTTTCTTCCCCATGTCCTCCCGCGCGCAGGCGCGCAGGACGGCGTTGAGGGCCGCCCAGGCGTTGCCGACCATCCAGCGGCGGAAGATGTGGTGGACGGTCTTCCACGGCGGGAAGCTCCGGGGCGGGAGCCGCCACTGGCACCCGCTTTTGACCAGGTAAAGCACGGCGTCGAGGATCCGGCGCAGGTCGGTCCGGGGCCGTCCTCGTTTGGCCGGCTTGGGCAGGTGGGGAAGGATCGTCCTCCACTGGGCGTCGGACAGGTCGGTCGGGAAATAGGCGTTTTGCATCGCCTGACACCGCTGCCGCGTGGTTTGAAACCAAAATCCCGGCCCCCGATGTCAAGCAGGCATCGTTGTTTTCAGCGCCTTTCCCCATGAAAAAACACCCGTTCCTCAACCGAACCTCACAAGCCGACTTTTCGGACAGGCTCTAAAGACAAGCACGCTCGCGATGAGCACGGCCAATTCCGAAGGAACCAGCATTTTTTATTTCATAAATTGCCCGTTAGCAGCCCGTCAAAGAACACCCGGTCAGGGGACCGGACTTACAAAACGAGGGTGATCCCCGAGCTTTTTTGTAGGCCGCGTGCCCTCACGCGGCTGGGCGGGGGCTTGTTTGACGGGCTGTTAAAGTTCGGATTAGCCTAGCCGCCTAAGAAAATCAAAGAAAGTAAACCAGCATGAAGCGGACATTGAAACTCGGACGAATCCTCGGGAGTGACGTTTACATTCACTTCACGTTCCTGTTGGTGTTGGGCTTCATCGGCTTGGCCCACTGGACGGCCGGGCGTAGCCTGGAGGCGGTCGGGTCGGGGCTGCTGTTTTTTCTGTGCCTGTTTGGCTGCGTCCTGCTGCACGAATACGGCAACGCGCTGATGGCCCGCCGCTACGACATCCAGACCTGCGACATCACGCCGCTCCTCGCGCCGCCGGCCATCCTCCGCAAGTCCACGCATTGAACTACCTATGACACACCAACTCTGGCTCTGGGTCGGCTTCAACGTCTTCGTCCTCGCGATGCTGGCACTGGACCTCGGCGTCTTCCACCGGAAGGCGCACGTCGTCACCTTCAAGGAATCGATCGCGTGGACCGTCGTCTGGGTCACGCTCGCGCTGCTCTTCAACCTCGGTATCGCCCACTACATGGGCGACGCGAAGGGTCTCGAGTTCTTCACCGGCTACGTCATCGAGAAGTCGCTCAGCGTGGACAACGTCTTCGTCTTCGCGCTGCTCTTCTCCTACTTTGCCGTGCCGCCCATTTATCAGCACAAGGTGCTCTTCTGTGGCATCCTCGGCGCGCTCGTCATGCGCGCCATCATGATCTTCCTCGGCGCGGTGCTCATCGCGAAATTCTCGTGGATCATCTACGTCTTCGGCGCGTTTCTCATTCTGACCGGCATCAAGATGATCGTAAAACGCGAGGAGGAGCTTCATCCTGAGCGCAACCCGGTCGTGCGCTGGTTCAAGAAACTCATGCCGGTGACCAGCGATTATCGCGGCGATAAATTCTTCGTTCGCGAAAACGGCGTCCGCATGGCTACGCCGCTCTTCGTGGTGCTGCTGCTGGTCGAAATCTCGGACGTGATTTTCGCCGTGGACTCGATTCCGGCCATCTTCGCCGTCACCAAAGATCCGTTCATCGTCTATACCTCGAACGTGTTCGCCATTCTCGGCCTGCGCTCGCTCTACTTCGCGCTGGCCGGCGTGATGGACAAGTTCCACTACCTCAAGATCGGCCTGGGCGTGGTGTTGACGTTCGTCGGCGTGAAGATGCTCCTCGCGCACACGAAATGGGCCATCGACACGCATGTCTCGCTCGGCGTGATCGTGCTCACCCTAGCCGCGTCAGTGGTGATGTCGCTGCTACGACCGAAGCAGCCAGTCATCCCTGCCGTGTCTCCAAAGGCGGGGAGTTGATCATGGAAATCCTCGACGCCATCCGCGCCAACCTGCTTTCGCCCGCCGTGCTGTTTTTCGCACTGGGCCTGCTTGCAGCGTTGATGAAGAGCGACCTCAAGTTTCCCGAGCCGCTTTACGTGGCCCTGACGATTTACCTGCTTGTTGCAATCGGCTTCAAAGGCGGCGTGGCCATCGCCGAGGCTGGCCTCGCCAAGGTCTGGTTGCCGGCGCTCGCGGCCTTGGCCCTCGGGGCGTTGATTCCGTTGTGGACCTATCCGTTGCTGCGTTTCGGTGGAAAATTTTCCGCCGTGGATTCCGCCGCCATCGCGGCGCATTACGGCTCGGTCAGCGCGGTCACCTTCATCGCCGCGACCAATTATCTGAAAGCCGTCAACCAGCCTTACGAGGACTACGCCACGGCATTTCTCGCCGTCATGGAATCGCCCGCCATTCTCGTGGGCGTGGTGCTGGGCAAACTTGCGACAAAGACGGGGGGCGAAGGATCTGGCGTGTCGCTCAAGAAAGCGATGCACGAGGCGATCTTCGGTCGCAGCATCTTTCTGCTCGTCGGCGCGCTGGTCGTTGGCGCGCTGTGCGGCAAACCGGGCATGGAAAAAGTGGAGGCGTTCTTTGTCACGCCGTTTCAGGGCGTGCTCGCGCTCTTCTTGTTGGAAATGGGCATGGTCGCCGGGCGTCGCCTGGGGGATCTAAAAAAGGTCGGACTCTTCCTGCTCGGCTTCGGAGTGCTGGTGCCGTTGGTCAATGGCGCGCTCGGAGTTTACCTCGGCAAACTCGTCGGGCTGGAACTGGGCGGCGCGACGTTGCTCGGCGTTTTGTCCGCGAGCGCGTCCTACATTGCCGCGCCGGCGGCCATCCGCATCTCACTGCCCGAAGCGAACCCGACGTTTTACCTCACGGCATCGTTGGCGATCACGTTCCCATTTAACATCACGCTGGGCATCCCGATTTACCTAGAGATCGCCCGCCGTCTCTACTCTTGAAGCCATGAACACACACCCGATGAAACTAGTCACCATTGTCTGCGAAGCCTACGCGAGGGACGCGGTGACGAAACTTCTCCGCGACGTCGGCGCGCATGGCTATACACTCTTCGCGGTGGAGGGCGATGGCTCGCAGGGCAAACGCCCGGGGGACATCCCGGAGTTTGCGAACATCCAGATCGAAGTCGTCGTGCCGCCGGCAGTCGCAGAAACATTGCTCGGGCGGCTGGAAATCGAATTCTTTTCCCGCTATGCGATGATCGCTTTCGAGTGCGAGGTGCGTGTGCTGCGAAAGGAAAAATTCTAACCGGACTTCGTCCGTGTCCGCTCGCAACGTCCTGATTCTACGCCGCGGCATCCTATTGTCTGCCAGCGCTTCGTAGGGCATCGAGACGAAAGCCGGGGCCGTGCCGCACGATTTATCAGACTGATTCCTTTCGATGCGGAACAATCCCCAGTCTGTTTCAGCAAGCCGTGCCTCGGTGATTGCTGGGTAAAATGTGAGTTTCCAGAATCACAAATCTGTTGGCACTTGGGGGTTGTGAGTTCTTTATTTCCTTGGCCAAGCGAATCTCGGAGTTGGAGGCGAGGGTCGGAATCGAACCGACGATGCAGCTTTTGCAGAGCCGTGCCTTACCACTTGGCTACCCCGCCGCCTACCGATGTGGGCGTAAGCTTAGGGGGCTGCTTCCTTGGTTCAAGACGAAGTTTCATTCGAGCGTCAGTCGCCGCTCTCGAAGGCCGACAGCTGCAAATGAAAAACGGGCGCGGTTTCCCGAGCCCGTCTTCAATTGAGATTGAGCCGTGAGCGGGGCGCGCTCAGGCGCCCATGCCATCTTCAAAACTGCCGCCGGCCACGGGGAAGCACAGGTTGTTCTTCACATAGCGGATGCCGTCGGCGCTGCAGTAGTCGAGATCCTTGTGGGCGCTCTCGGCTTCGACGATCAACGGCGCGGTGGCCTTGCCGGTCAGCTCGGTGTAGCGCTGCGGATAGCCGATGGTGATGAGGAGCTCGGCGTAGCGCTGCATGTTCAGGTCGCCGCTGCCGAGATCGGTGAACTGCATCGCGCGCTTCGGCCAGGTCGACTCCATGGCGCGGAGCGGAAGACCGGCGCGGACGACGTAGTTCTTCACATGGCAGGCGTAGACGTGCTTGGCGACCTTGAGGAAGCGTGTCTCCCAATCCTCGCCTTCCCAGCAGTGGGACGGATCGGCGTTCACCTGGAGCGATTTGTCGCCGTCGCAGATGTCGACCAGCATGAGGAAATCGTCGGCCGTCGAGGCGCCGGTCCCGGGATGGATCTCATGGCACAGTTTCAGGCCGAGCTTGTTGGCGTGGGCGCGGAGCTTGGCCGTCTTCTTGACGAAGCGTTCCTGGCCTTCCTTGAGCAGGTCGAACCCGCTGCCGGCCCAGAAGCCCCAGGGATAACCGCTGGCCAGTTCCCAGCCGAAGGCGACGCCCCAGAACATGGGAATGGTCTTCACGTCCAGCTCCACGGCGAGATCCATCAGCTTCAGCAGATACTTCTCGTGCCAAGCCTCGTTCTTGTCGGAGGAAAGATTCGCGACGTCGGGCGCGATGAACGGGTTGCCGGACTTGGTGCCGGTCCAGGCGCTGGTGTGGACCCAGAAGGGGCAGTGCGCCGAGATGCCGTCCAGGCTCATGCCGCGGTCCTCGAAGGCGGCCTTGATCTCCTTCACCTTGCGGAATCCGCCCTTGCCGTCGTTGAGCATGTAGTTGCTCGGCTGGACACCGGCGGCGCCGGCGTTCTGGGCGTAGTCGAGGAACTGTTCGAGCGACTTCGCGCCGTGCTGCGCGCCTTCAACGCTGGGATGGTAGCAGATTTTGGCCATAACGGGTGCGTGGGTAAGATACGTTTAGGAACGGAGGACGATTACTTGCCGCCTTCCAGCATGGCAAGCAGAGGCTCCAAAACAGGGCTGAAAATCATGCTCCGGCCGCACTTCCACCCTGATCACGGGCGACAAAGCCCCGTGCCCTTTGTGCCCTTCGTGGATAGGCACCTTCTTTCTCAGCTCGACGTCAGCGCGGCGCGGGCGTCGTTGGCGGCACCGGTCTTCTCCAGGAAGTAGTCGTAGGTGCCGGGATACGCGATCACGCGGCCGGTGTTCACATGGAGCACCTTGGTCGCGAGCTGGCGGATGAAATGCACGTCGTGCGAGATGAAGACCAGCGTCCCTTCGTAGCGTTCCAAGGCGATCGTGAGCGACTCGACCGTGGTGATGTCGAGGTGCGTCGTCGGCTCGTCCATGAACAGCAGGTTCGGCGGATCGACGAGGAATTTGACGAGGTTGAGCCGCGTCTTCTCGCCGCCGCTGAGGATGCTGGTCAGCTTGAAGATATCCTCCTTGCGGAACATGAAGGAGCCGAGGATGCCGCGCGCGGCGTCTTCCTGCAGGGCGGGATTGCTGGCGAGGACCTCTTCCAAGACGTTTTTGTTCGGATCTAGCGTCGCGGAACGGTGCTGGCTGAAGTAGCCGATCTTCGCGTTGTGTCCGAGCTGCCGCGTGCCCTGCTGGAACTCCACGATGCCCGCGAGGATCTTGAGCAGGGTGGACTTGCCGGAGCCGTTCGGGCCGACGAGCACGGTGCGTTCGCCACGTTCCACGATGAGGTCGAGGCCGGAGTAGACCTTGTTGTTGCCGTAGGCCATGTGGATCCCTTCGAGGATGATGGACCGCTGTCCAAGCCGGGGAGGAACGGGGATCTGGAAACGGAAGGGCTTGCGCGGGGCGATCGGCTTCTCGATGAGTTCGAGGCGTTCGATCTGCTTGAGCTTGCTCATGGCCTGGGAGGCCTTCGACGCGACGGAGCGGAAGCGGTCGGCGAATTCCTGCAGCGCCTGGATCTCCTTCTGCTGGTTCTTGTAGGCGGCGGAATGGCGCTCGTAGCGGGCTTCGCGTTCGACGAGGTATTCGGTGTAGTTGCCATCGTAGGCGATGAGCTTCCGCTCGGAGATCTCGTGGACCTGCGTGACGACCTCGTCCATGAACTGGCGATCGTGCGAGATCAGGAGCAGGGCACCGGAATAGTTCTTCAGGTAGTTCTGCAGCCAGAGGAGCGAGAGCAGGTCGAGGTGGTTGGTCGGCTCGTCCAACAGCAGAAGGTCCGGCTCCATCACCAGCAGGCGGGCGAGGTGCGCGCGCATGACCCAGCCGCCGCTCATCTCCTTGGCGGGACGGCTGAACTCCGTCTCCTTGTAGCCGAGGCCGACGAGCATCTTCTTGGCCTTGGCTTCGACGTGCGGATCGTTGAGGGCGTCGTGTTTCGCGTGCGCCTCCATGTATTCCGCACCGGCCACGTCGCCGGCGGCTTCGAGCTCGTGGAGGCGTTTCTCGAGGCGGGGAAGTTCGCTGGCGCGGCCGGTGGCGACTTCGAGCACCGTTTCGTCGCCCACCACCTCGCCCTCCTGCGGGAGGAAGCCGACCATCGTCCACGGGTCGCGTTCCACCACGCCTTCGTCGGGCGTGTTCTTCTTCAGGATGATGGTGAACAGGGTCGTCTTGCCCGCGCCGTTGGGGCCGACGAGCGCCACGCGGTCGCCCTGGTTGACCTGCATGGAGGCGTTTTCAAACAGGGTGCGTCCACCCACCGACATCTTGAGATCGCGAATTGTAAGCATGTGAAACCGGCGGCCGAGACCGCAGACGGACGGGGACGATGCCCGTCTCTTGGTTCCGCTGCCATGAAAGAGTGCGGTCTTGTGGGTAGGCATTGCCGCGCCGCCGAAGCCCGGGGCCATGCCGCGGTTCCAACCGATCTGCGCGATGAACAGGGTTTGACCGTGGCGGACGGGTTCTTAGTTTCGCCCGCATGTTCCTGCGCATGTTCGTCGCTCTCGTTCTGGCCGGCTTGTCGCTTTCCGCCGCCGACCTTTCGCCGCAACAGCAGCGCGGCCGCGTCCTCTACGGGATGGCCTGCGCCGCGTGCCACCAGTTCTCCGGCCAAGGCGCGCGCGGCGTCTATCCGCCGTTGGCCGCGTCAGACTACCTCATGGCCGATCGCGAACGCAGCATCCGCATCGCGATCCAGGGAATGACCGGTCGGCTCACCGTGAACGGCGTCGACTACAACGGCGTCATGCCCGCGCCGATCATCGCGGGCGATGACCAGAAGGTGGCCGACGTCCTCACCTACATCCGCAGCGCCTGGGGCAACACCGGCGACGCCGTATCGGCCGACGAAGTCAAAGCCGCCCGCGCCACGCTGGCCATCGCCGCCGCGAAGCAGCCTGATCCATTCGCACCGCTGCCCACGCCGCCGAAGGGCTTCAAGATCCGCGAAGTGGTCAAGCTCCCCGCCCACGGCGTCCGTCTCGCGGCGGTGCCGGGCACCGATTGGATCTTCGTCCTCAGCAACAACGGCGACCTCTACCGTCTGGAACCCGCCAGCGGCGACCTCGTCCGGATCCTCACGGCCAAGGATTACGCGGATGTTTCCCCTGGCGGCATCGACGCGCTCGGCATGACGGTCGATTCGCAGAAACGCCTCTATATCGTCAGCAACCAGCGCGTTTCCACTCAGCCTTTTCATACGAACCGCGTCGCCATCTTCCGCTCGGCTCCGCTCGCCACCAACGGCCTGCCCACCGGCCTCAAACCCTGGTTCAGGACGAGCTATCCGTGGGGCGTCGGCCCCTACAACCACGGCGTCGGCCACATCGCGGAAGGCCCGGACGGCATGATCTACGTCACCAGCGGTTCACGCACCGACGGCGGCGAACCCGGCACGGATCCGAATCTTTGGAAGGGCGGTGAGACCGGTTTCACCGCCGGCATCTGGCGATTCGATCCGCGCAAGGAATCGCCCACGATCGAGATGTTCGCCCGCGGCATCCGCAACGCCTGGAGCTTCGCATGGAACGACCGCGGCGAACTCTTCAGCGCCAGCAACGGCCCCGACGCCGACATGGCCGAGGAGATGGACTTCGTGCAGCAGGGCAGGCACTACGGCTTCCCGTATCAGTTCGCCGACAGCACGGAGAAACCCTATCCCCACACGCCCGACGCGCCGCCCGGAGTGGTCTTCACCCACGCCATCCGCAGCGTCGGACCGGCGGCGGGTGGTTCACCGGACAAACCCATGGCCACCTTCGACCCGCATTCGTCCCCGGCCGGAATGGTCTACTGCGGCCAGGATTGGCCGCGTGCCTTCCGCGGGAAATTCCTCCTCGGCCGCTTCGGCAATCTGATCAAGGAAGCCAACGTGGGCTACGACGTGCTCACCGTGGCGCTGAAGAAGAACGCCGCCGGCGTCTATGAAGCCCGGGTGGAGACGTTCCTCGCGCCCGTGGCCCGGCCGATGGACCTGCTGCAAGTCGGCCGGAAACTCTACGTCCTCGAATACACCCGCCCGATCAACAACAGCTCCGGCCGCCCGATGAACCCGGGACGGATTCTGGAGCTGGCTTGGTGAGCGTAGACCCATGAGACGCGCCCACGAAACACGCAGAGAACACGGATCAGCAGCGAAGTCCTGACGCAGGTAGGGCGAAGGCTCCGGTCGAGCCGCCTTGGGGCAAACGGATGACGAGACGGTTTCTCTTGGGAAGTTCGCAGAGATCAGATGACGCCAAGCTTTGCCGCCGCAGCCGGAATGGTTGCAGAAGGCGCAGCGGCGGCTCGGCGGGAGCCTTCGCCCTACCAGCCGCAGGCGGACGGTGTCGGCGTGGACAAGCGAGACAGCGAGTTCGATCTTCAGGTTTGTTGGAGTCGGCTTTCAGAAGGAAAATCATTTTCTCGCGACACAGGCTGCCTTTACACCTGCGAATACGCCGTGGGCCGGAGGAAGACGCTGTTGATGTTGGTCAGGATCTCCGGGTCGGTGAAGCCGGGCGTGGAGCTCATCTTCTTCCACTCCGGGTCGGCGATGAAGGTGGCCCAGTTCTTCTCCCGTTCCGCCATGTCGGCGAACGACAGCATGTAGGTCAGCTGCGGCAACTTCGTCCCGATGATCGTCTCGCCGAAGAAGACCGGCCGCAGCCCCGTGCGGCGGAAGAGCGCGATCTCGCCCGTGTCGAACATCTCCACCTTCTTGCGGTTGGCCTTGCGGCTGTGCGCCTCGTAGGTCCGCACCTCGAAGATGCGCGGCTTCTTCTCGGCCGTCTGCGGCGGCACCTCCAGCTTCGGCAGGCCGGCGAAGGCCCGCATGAGGGAACTCTGCTTGCGGGTGTAGGAGGGATCGGTCGCGGGCACGTTGGTGAACTCCGCTTTCTGCACTTCGGGGTCGGTCTCGAAGCGTTCGTGCGCGGCGGTCAAGGCGTCGAGCGACGCGAACGGCAGCAGGACATACTTCGTCGGGTTGTCCGGTCCGATGAACACGTCGAACACGCCCACGGTGCCGACGCCCGCGCGGTTCCACGCCGGCACGGCCACGTCCTTGTAGAAATCGTCGAAGCGTTTCACCAGTGGGCCGCGGCGGAGGTGGTAGAGACGGAGTTCGTAGAATTCGCGGGCGGGCGCCTTGCCGGATTCCGCACCCTGCGACATGAGCGCAGGAGCGACGACGGCGGCGGCAACGGAGGAGGCGATGAACTCGCGGCGTTTCATGATGCCGGGATTGAGCCGCAGCTCAGTCGGGAACGCACCTGCAAAGACGCCGGGGCTTGCCGCCGTGTGGAAAGGCACGGAGGGCCAGTTGGATATTAGCCGGTGGCGCGAGCCACCTGAATCGACCGGACGATGTGTCCGTCTTGAAGGGACGGCGGAGGGATGCGCGTCCGCCGCCCTTCCAGGGCGGATAACTGCTGTGGACGTAGAACCGGTGGTTGGCACCACTGGCTAATTTCCTTCCGCGCCTCCGACGCTCCCAGGCGGGAGGTATCGCCTTATCCCTTGGCAGGCGGAGGCGCGGCAGGCATCCATTTCTGGCCGTGTTCTTCGACGCCCACAACCATCTCCAGGACGAACGCTTCGCCGGCCGTCACGCGGAGATCATCTCGGACTGCCGCGGCGTCGGCGTGTCGCGGATGGTGGTGAACGGGGCGTGCGAGGCGGATTGGCCGCTCGTGGCCCGGCTCGTTTCCGAGTTTCCGGACATGGTCATCCCGAGCTTCGGCGGCCATCCGTGGCATCTCGACGAGCTGACGCCGGAGTGGAAGGCGACGCTGGAGCGGTTCCTCGATGAAACGCCGGGCGCGGTGATCGGCGAGATCGGGATCGACCGCTGGATGCTGGAGAACCCGGACCGCTGGCGGACCTGTCTCGGCGCGGCAAACGGACTCCACGGCCCCGTGCGCGAACCGACGCTGATGCCCGATCAGGAAGAGGTCTTCGTCTGGCAGCTCCGGCTCGCTGAGGAACGCGGCTTGCCAGTCAGCATCCATTGTCTGGGGGCGTTCGGCCGGCTGCTGGAGCTGCTGCAAGAGCATTGGCGGCCGGGCCAGGGATTCCTGCTGCACAGCTACGGCGGGCCGGCCGAGATGGTGCCGGCCTTCGCCAAACTCGGGGGCTACTTCGGGTTTCCCGGCGCGCATCTCGCGCCACGAAAGCTGAAGCGGCGCGAAGCCATCTGTGTCGTGCCGAGGGATCGGTTACTCGTGGAAACGGACGCGCCCGATCAACTGCTTACGGAGCCGGTGTTTCAGTTCACCGACTCCGCCGGACAGTCTTTGAATCATCCGGCGAACTTGGCGGCCGTCTATCGCGGCTTGGCGGAGTTTCTCGACGACGACGTGGCCGTGTTGGCTGCGGACGTGGGCGGCAACTTCCAGCGGCTGTTCTGCCTGTAGGCCGGGCGTCCCCGCCCGGCCAGAAGGTGTTTGTCCACGAAGTCCACGAAGTCCACGAAGTTCACCAAGGTCTGGCGTTCAAAGCCCACTGGCCGGGCGGGGACGCCCGGCCTACCTCGGAGCCGACGTCCTCATCCCCAGGTTCTCGTGGAGGAAGGCCCACTTGTCGGCGGATTCCTCGATGAGTTTGGCGGTCGGTTTGCCTGCGCCGTGGCCGGCCTTGGTCTCGATGCGGATGAGCACGGGCGCATCGCCCGCATGGACCTCCTGCAACCGCGCCGCATACTTGAAGCTGTGCGCCGGCACCACGCGGTCGTCGTGGTCGCCGGTGGTGACCATGATGGCGGGATACTTCGTGCCGGGCTTGAGGTTGTGCAGCGGGGAATAGCCCTTGAGGTAGGCGAACTCCGTCTTGTCCTCGGGCGTGCCGTAGTCGCTCGTCCAGGCCCAGCCGATGGTGAACTTGTGGAAGCGCAGCATGTCCATCACACCCACGGCAGGCAGGCCCGCGCCGAACAGGTCGGGCCGCTGGTTGATGACCGCGCCGACGAGCAGGCCGCCGTTGCTGCCACCCATGAGCGCGAGTTTCTTGGGCGCGGTGTATTTCTGCGCCACGAGGTGTTCGGCCGCGGCGATGCAGTCGTCGAAGACGTTCTGCTTTTGCAGCTTGGTTCCGGCCTTGTGCCACGCTTCGCCGTATTCGCCGCCGCCGCGCAGGTTGGCCACGGCGTAGACGCCGCCGAGTTCCAGCCACGCGGCGACGCTGGTGGAGAACGACGGTGTGATGCTGATGTTGAACCCGCCGTAGCCGTAGAGGATGGCGGGGTTGGAACCGTCGAGCTTCAGGCCCTTCCTGTGCGTGATGAACATCGGCACGCGCGTGCCGTCCTTGCTCGTGTAGAAGACCTGCTTCGTCTCGAAGTCGTCCGACTTGAAGTCCACCTTCGGCTGGCGGAAGACCGTGGCCTGGCCGGTGGTGAAGTCGTAGCGGTAGATCGAGGCGGGCATGGTGAAGCCGGTGAAGCTGAAGAACGTCTCCTTGTCGCCGCGTTCACCGCCGAAACCACCGGCCGATCCGATGCCCGGCAACGGCAGCTCCTTGTCGAACGTGCCGTCGAGCTTGAAGAGCTTCACCACGGAACGGGCGTCCTTGAGATACTCGACCACGAAGCGTTCGCCCACGACCGACGCGCCGGTCAGGTTGTCCTCGTGCTGCGCGATCAGCTCCTTCCAATTCGCGCGGTCGGGCTTGGTGATGTCGAGGGCGATGATCCGGCTGCGCGGGGCGTTGAGGTCGGTGCGGAACCAGAAGGTCGTGCCGTCGTTGTCCAACAGGGTGTAGTCAGCGTCGAAGTCGTTGAGCAACGGCACCACGTCCCAGGCGGGCTTGGAGAGATCGACGAGGAACACGCGGTTCTTCCGGTCGGTGCCCTGGTTCTGGTTGATGACGAGGTAACGGCCGTCGTCCGTCACACTGCCGCCGAAGTTCCACTCCTTTTCATCGGGCCGGTGATACACCAACCGGTCTTCCGACTGCGGTGTGCCGACCTTGTGGAACCAGAGTTTGTGGAAGTAGTTCGCCTTCGAAAGCTTCGTCGCCTCCGTCGGCGCGTCGTAGCGGCTGTAGAAGAAACCGCTGCCGTCCTTCAGCCACGAGGCGCCGGAGAACTTCACCCACTCGACCGTGTCCGGCAAATCCTTGCCCGTCCGCACGTCGCGCACATGCCACTCCTGCCAGTCCGATCCGGAACGCGACACTCCGTAAGCCAGAAGATTTCCGTCCTTCGAGAGCGCCATTCCGGACAAGGCCACCGTGCCATCGGCCGAGAGCGTGTTTGGATCCAGCAACACTTTCGGCTCCGCCGTGAGCGTGTCCATCGTGTAGAGCACCGCCTGGTTCTGGAGGCCGGAATTGCGGCTGATGAAGTAGCGTGAGCCGCGTTTCGACGGCAGGCCGAAGCGTTCGTAGTTCCACAGCTCGGTCAGCCGTTTGCGGATTTTCTCGCGCTCGGGAATGCCCGCGAGATACCCGAAGGTCACCTTGTTCTGCGCCTCGACCCACGACTTGGTCTCCGGCGCGTTGTCGTCCTCCAGCCAGCGATACGGATCGGCGACCTGGGTGCCGTGGAGGGTTTCGAAGACGTCGGACTTGCGGGTTTCGGGATACTTCACGGGAGAGGCGGCGGAGGCGGATGTGACGATGAAAGCGAATGCGGCCAGCGCGACGCGGCCGGAGATGCGGTTCAAGGCGTAGCTCATTGCCGCGAAAGCTAGCCACCGTCCGGCCACACGCAACACGCCGTCGAGTAGCCGCCGACGTGAGGAGGCGCACCGTCCCTTTGGAAGGGCCTCGGAAGCAGCACCGCCCTACCAGGCCTACGCAAAGATCCCCAGCTCCCGCAGCGAGGTGTAGCCACGCGGGTTCTTGTCGGACTTGTGGCCGAGGATGACGTGGTCGAGCAGTTCGATCTTCATCAACTGGCTGGCGCGGACGAGGTCGCGGGTGACGCGGATGTCGGCGTCGGATGGCGTGGAGTCGCCGCTGGGATGGTTGTGCACGAGGATGAAGGCGTGCGCGTTGGCAAGGATGGCGGCGCGGAAAACCTCGCGCGGATGCACGAGTATCGTGTCGAGCGTGCCCTGCGAAATGCGCTCGGTGCGGATGAGTCGGCGGCGCGTGTTCAGCAGCACCGCGTGGAACTCCTCCACTTCCACCAGCCGCAGTTCCTCCGCCATCAGCTCGGCGATGCTGCCGGGCGAATCCAGCAGCGGCGGTTCGATGCGGATCTCCAGCGCCATGCGCTTGGCCAGGGTGAATGCGGCCTTCAACGCCACCGCCTTGTCGCGTCCGACGCCTTTGAC
>JAYTUE010000266.1:0-3495 GCA_043744715.1 Verrucomicrobiota bacterium
CACGGTGTTGCTCGCGTTGTTGGTGAAGACGAGGTCGCCAAGCGTCACGAACGCGGGAGGAAGATTGGTCGGCAGGTAGTCGAGCAGCGAGATGGCCGCGTCAGGCGAAGTTACCCGGATGACCACGTTGCTCGACTCGCCTTCAAATAGGCTGACGGAGGCAGTCACCGTGAAGGCGAGTCCGGTAACCACATTCGTGGGCTGCGGATCGACGAAGTCACCCAGACCGTCGCCGTCTGTATCGGCAAGAAGCGGCGAGGTTCCGCGCGCGATTTCCAAGGCGTCCTCCAGCCCATCGCCGTCGGTATCGCGGGAATTGGCCCGCGTGCCGGTGAGGAACTCCTGGAGGTTCGTCAGGCCATCGCCGTCGAGATCGAGGGCCGCGTCGTTTCGATCAGGATCAAGGCCGTTGGCGATCTCGAAGCCGTCCGTCATGCCGTCGCCGTCGGTGTCGAAGAGCGGGTCGGCGACGGACTGGACGAAGACATACCCTTCGCCACCGGTCAGGTAGCCGTCAGAGACGTCGAACCGGATCGAGTCGACCACCGACGTTCCACGGCGCGGGACATAGATTGCCTGGTTGAGGATGTTGGAAAGACCGACCGGGGCGTTGGTCAACTGGCTGCCCAGCGCAATTCCATTGGTCGTGCGGAAAAGCCTTCCCGACATGGGCAGGAGCGTGACGATGGAGTTGGTCTCCGGACCGTCGGGATCGCTTCCGGGCAACGTGATCAAGAGCTGAGGCAGACTGCTGGTGATGACGAGGGACTGGACGAAAACGCCATTGGTGCGGGTGGGTCCAGCGCTAGCGGTGCCGGAACCCAGCGAGCCGAAGAGGTTCGTCGCGGCGACGTTCGTGGCCGTGAGGCCCGTGTCGTTGAGCGGCCAGTAGCCGACCAGTCCGGCCTGCGAACCAGCGACCCGGTTCGTCAGCGCGGTCCGGACTTGTCCTTCGCTGAGAGCGCGGTTCCAGAGGCGGAAGTGCGCCATCCGTCCGGCGAGCTGGCTGACGTAGCCGCGACCCAGTTCGAGGTTGTTCCCACCGGCGACGGCGTTGGTGAACGAGGTCGCGGTGTCGCTGGAGAGCTGGCCGTTGAGGTAGAACTTCACCCTCTGGGCCACGAGATCTCGCACCAGGGCCACATGGGTCCAGCGATTCGCGACCAGGAGACCGGAGCTGAAGCCTTCGTAGGGATCGCCGTTGCCGCCGTTCCGGCCGAAGTAGTAGCTCAAGCTCCCATTGGGCTCGAGGGTCATGGTCCCCTCGCCGCCGTAGGCTTTGGCAAATGGATTCTGCCGGTTGTTCAAGTTCGCAGGGTTGATCCAGAATTCGATGGTCTGGTCACCAGTGATGCGGAGGGCGGGATCGTTGCCGAAGTTGATGTGGTCTCCGCCGTCGAACGACATCGAGAACAGATTGGTCGTGTCGCCGGGGAACGGCGGCTGGTTCACCAGCAAAGGACGCGGGTCGAGTCCGTCGGGAATGCCGTCGCCGTCGGTGTCCGCGTTGCGCGGATCGGTGCCCTGCGCGATCTCGACGGTATTGGGCAGGCCATCGCCGTCGATGTCGGGATCGTCTCGGTCGGGGATACCGTCACGGTCCAAGTCGGACAGGACGACAACGGTTACCCGCTGCGTCGTCGACAACCCGTCGAAGTCGACCGCCACGAGCGAGACCTGCCCGGTCGCCACCGAGAACGATTGAAGTCGCAACGTGACGGCGAGCTGACCGAGCTGATTCGTCTGGAGCAGACTGGTGGTGCCGCTCTCGGTGAAGATGGCGGCCGGGGGATTGAACGCCTCGGCGGGCATCACCTGGCGGGCGAAGCCGGGTCCGGACCAAGAGACCACCAGGTTGCCAGGTCCGCCGCCGTTGAAGTGGACGACGCGGAAGTCGTGCGGTCCTGTCGACAGAGTTACGATGCCCGACGCCTCACCGGAACCGTTGCCCCGGCTGACGACCACGGCTCCATCGACGAGGATCTGCGCTCCATCGTCGCTCGTCAGGATGAAGGTGTAAGCGCCATTGGTCTGGACGAGAATCTTCCCGTCAAAGCGGGACGCAACTTGGTCGCCCCGGACAGGACTGCCCGGCCAGGGCGCGGAGAAGGTGCTCGGGAAGTTGATGTTCGGCACGTTGGTCACGAGCGCAGGGGCCGTGTCGAAGTTGACCTGCGAGACATCGCCGGGCGTGAAGCCGATGTTCATGAAGCGCGCCGTGAGCCCGCGCTGGACGAAGGTTCCCGTCACATCCGCCTCCTGGATGCCGGAGAATCCCTTCAGGTTTCCGTCCAAGTCCCGGGCCACCACTCCGATGTTGGTCACGGCGAACTGGACGATCTCGACGAGCGAGTTGGAGCCCACGGCATCGATCGTCGGAGCGCGGAGTTGATTGGTGAAGCTACGGATCGAAAGGTTGAAGCGCGCGGGGAACGAATCCAGCAGGCCGTCATTCACGACGAAGGCGAAGACATCAGAGCCGATGAACCCGTTCGTCGCCGAGTAGATCACCAGACCATTGGTGCCGGGCAGGAGGAACGGCGCGTTCGTGATCTCCGGTCCCAGCTCCGTGCCGTTCGTCGTGGCGAAAAGACGGCCGGACAACGGCAGGGAACGGATGCGGAACACGAGCGCGTCGCCATCCAGATCGCTGCCGATCAGCTTCAGCGCAATCTGGGCGACGTTGGTGATGACGGACTGGGAGGCGCGCGACACTGGCGAATCGGATTCAATCCACGCCGGCGCGGCGGCCGACGATCCATTTCCGAGAAGACCGTTGGAACCACCCGACGACGCATCTTGGGCGACCAGTCCCGTCCCTTCATCAAGCGGCCAGTATCCAGCCAGCCCCGCTTCAGAACCATTCAACCGGGCCGTCATGGCTGCCTGAAGTTCCGCCTGGGACCGCGCCAGCTTCCAGGTGCGGACCTCCTCGATGTCACCGTTGAAGAGCGATCGTCCATCGCCGTTGGAGACGGAACCAATCGCTGCCCCGCTGCTATCCCCCGCCACAGCGGCGGCGGCGAAGGCTCCGGCGAACTCCCCGTTCACGTAGAAGATGCGGTTCGTGCCGTTGTAGGCGATGGCCACATGGCTCCACTGGTTCAACGGGACGTTGCGAGTGCCGACGATAGGGTTGCCATTGTTGATCCAGTTCTCCGGGTTGCCGCTGCCTTGGTTCAGTCCCAATGACAGTCCCCAAAAGCCCTCCGAGTAGATCGTGGGCCACTGCGTGTTGCGGGCCAGAGGCCGCACCCAGGCCTCGACGGTCCAAGTTGAAGAACGGGTGAGATCGGACGAGGACTTCTCGGCAATGCCGACGAAATCATTCTGCCCGTCGAAGCGCAGGGCGAATTTCGCACCGCTGGTCAACCCGGCGACCGGACGGTTGTTTCGGACAAGCGGCTGAGGATCGATGCCGTCGGGCGTGCCGTCGCCATCGGTATCCGCGACGAGGGGCAGCGTGCCTTTCTGGAACTCCTGGAGATTTGTCAG
>JAYTUE010000267.1:0-3490 GCA_043744715.1 Verrucomicrobiota bacterium
TCCATCCTCCGCCCCGGCGAGCAGCTCAATTCCACCACCGTCTTCGCCTTCAGCGCGAAGTAGGCGACGGAGCCAGGTAGGGCGCGTCACTCCGTGCGCGCCGTGGGAGTGCCCGAAGGATTGGGATCGTTGGTTGGCAATCGGACGGCGGGCAGAGGACTGCCCGCCCTACCCAGTCCGGAGCGCTGAGCTCCTGCTCGGCCCGTAGGCCGGGCGTCCACGCCCGGCCAGTTGGTGCGGAGGATTCACCCAAGAGCGGCGCAGCAGCGCACGCACTCCAAGACGCTGGCGCGATCTTCGAGGCCGCTCCGTGTTCCGCCAGGTTATGGACTGCGCCCCTGCTTCGATCCGCCAAAGAACCCTTTTGAATTCGGCGGCTGGCTTTCCCACACTGCGGCCGATGCCGACATCGAAACCGCGCACCTTGAACATGCCTTGCCCCACCATGCCGATCGTCGTCGCCATCGACGGCCCGAGCAAAAGCGGCAAGGGCACCTGCGCGCTCGAACTGGCCCGGCACTACCAGTTCCTCCATGTCGACACCGGCGCGATGTATCGCCTGCTCACTTGGCATTGCCTCGAAACCGGCGTCGACATCGCCAAGCCGGAGAAGGTCATCGAGGCCTGCCTCACTTGGAAAACGGAGTTGAAGATCCTCGACCACGAAGTCCGGCTCACGGTGAACGGCGCTTTTCCCGAGAAGGAGATCCGCGGCCCCTCGGTCTCCGAGAACGTGGCCAAGGTCTCGCCCATGCCCGCCGTCCGCATCTGGATGATCCGCACCCAGCGCGAGTGCATCCACTTCGGCAGCCTTGTCGTCGACGGACGCGACATCGGCACGGTCGTGTTCCCCGAGACGCCCTTCAAATTCTTCCTCACCGCCGACGAGTCGCTCCGTGAGAAACGCAGCCTGCGGAAGGGCGAGGTCGCCAACATGAAGGACCGCGACGCCCGCGATGCGACGCGCAAATCCTCGCCCCTCACGCCCGCCGCCGGAGCCATCATGGTCGACAACACCCACGACCATCCCGACGTGACCATCGCCTTCATGAAGGCGCACATCGACTACAAGCGCACCCAGCTGGGGCTTTGATCCGCGCCATGTCCGCTCCCGAGCCCATCGTCATCGTCATCGCCATCGACGGTCCGAGCGCCAGCGGCAAGAGCACCAATGCGCGCGCGGTCGCCCGGGAACTGGGGTTTATTTTCGTCAGCACCGGCGCGATGTATCGGGGCTTCGCCTGGTTCTGCCTGGAACAGGAGGTCGACCTAGCCAGCACGCGCGCCATCGGCAGCGCCTTGAAGCGTTGGAAGGCCGCGCTGGTCCTCGACGACGGCGAGATCCATCTCGAACCCATGGGCCGCCGCCGCACCAGCGACGAACTCGAAGCCCCGGCCACCGCGTCCGCCGCCTCGAAGGTTTCCGCCGTGCCCGCCGTCCGGAAATACATGAAGGACATCCAGCGCGGGTGCATCCGCTTCGGCAGCCTCGTCATGGAAGGCCGCGACATCGGGACCAATGTTTTCCCGGCGACCGACTTCAAATTCTACCTCGACGCCACGGACGCGGAACGCGACCGCCGCCGCAACGCGACCGCTGCCTCGGCACCAAGGAATGAATCTGTCGCGGCCTCGCCAACCACCGACGACCTGAAAGCCCGCGACAAACGCGACAGCCAGCGCGCGTCCGCCCCGCTCATGATGGGACTGGGCGCGTTGCGCATCGACACGACCAACCTGACGCCGCAGCAGACGACCGCGCTCATCCTCGCCGAAGTCGCCAAACGCCAGACTGCCTTGGCGCAATCCGGGAGGAAGGAGGCGTGAACAATCTTCGTAGCCGACGAGGTGAGGAGGATTCCTCCCGTCGTCCGCTTCCACCTCTCCGCCTCGTCACCTCGGAGACTACACCGTTTTCCGCATGACCTTCAGCTACCGCGTCGGCTGGACGATGTTCCGGCTCATCTACAGCACCTTCTTCCGCTGGAAGATTGTCGGGCGTGAGCACGTGCCCTTGACCGGATCGGTGATCCTGGCCGGCAACCACGCGAGCTTCATCGATCCGCCGTTGATCGGCTGCGCGCTGTCCCGCGACATCAACTACCTCGGCCGTGAGTCGCTCTTCCGCTATCCGGTCGTCGGGTGGGTGCTGCGTTCGTGGAACTCCGTGCCCGTCGATCGTGATGGCGGCGGCGCGCGCGGGCTCAAGGCCATCCTCGACCGGTTGCTCAAGGGCGGGGCGATCATCCTCTTTCCCGAGGGCACACGGACGAAGGACGGCCGGATCCAGCCCGCCCGTAGCGGCGTCGGCCTGACCGTTATCAAGTCCGAGGCGGTGGTCATCCCGGTGCGCGTTTTCGGAACTTTCGAGGCCTGGGGACGGCACATGACGTTTCCCCGGCCGAAGCGGATCGGGGTCGTCTATGGCGCGCCGATGGATTTCACCGCGCTCCGCGCCGAGGCCAAGACGTGCGGCAAGGACCGCTTGAAACGGATCTACCAGGAGGTCGCCGACCGCATCATGGCCGACATCGCGAAACTGGAGATGAAGTGGTGAGGCGTTGCCTTGGTCAGGGCTGAAGCGGTTCAGGAAACCAAGGCGTGTCTTCAAAGTGAGAAAGCGAGCCGGCTCGCGTGCGGACTCGGACGAAGTTGAAAGGCGGTAGGGCGAAGGCTCCTGCCGAGCCGCCTTGTGGCTAGCGAAGGCCGGACGGACTCATTCCGGGGAGCCTGTCGGTAGTTGAGGCCATGGTTCACTGCCGCCGTTGTCTTCCATGTTCGCAGGAGGTTTCCAGGCGGCTCGGCGGGAGTCTTCGCCCTACCACTTTGAACCTTTTTGCGGCTTTTGTGCCTTCTTGCGGCCGTCCACACTTCCCGCGCATGAGCGACTACGATTTCCGTTTCGGAGGCATCGCCCGGCTTTACGGCCGGGAAGGTCTCGCGCGTCTCCGGGTGGCGCATGTGATGGTCGTGGGCATCGGCGGCGTGGGCTCGTGGGTCGTGGAGGCGTTGGCCCGTTCGGGCGTGGGGGAGTTGACCCTGGTCGATCTCGACGAAGCCTGCGTCAGCAATGTGAACCGCCAGCTCCACGCGCTCGACGGCTCCATCGGCCGCGCGAAGGCCGGACTCATGGCCGAACGCGCCCTGTCCATCCAGCCCGAGTGCCGTGTGACCGCTTTGCTCGAGTTCTTCACGGCCGACAACGCCCAGCGCCTGCTCGGCCTCGATGGTTCCTCGCCCAGGCCCGCGTTCGTCGTCGACGCCATCGACAACGTCGCCAACAAGGTCCTCCTCCTCGCCCTCTGCCGGACCAACGGCATTCCCGTCGTCACCTGCGGCGGCGCGGGTGGACGCCGCGATGCCACGCAGGTGCGCGTCGTCGATCTCGCCCGCGTGACCCATGACGGGCTCCTCGGCGATGTCCGCAAGCGGCTCCGCCAAAAGCATGCGTTCCCGCGCGAGCAGAAACCGTTCGGCATCGACGCCGTCT
>JAYTUE010000268.1:0-13757 GCA_043744715.1 Verrucomicrobiota bacterium
GGTTGCGGTCAGCTTGGCGTTCTTGCTCTTGTTCATGGGTGCTTTCAGTTTTGCCCCCCACCCCCAAAAGGTGTCCATCAATCCGGGTTAAGACCAGGCGAAGATGAAGACCTCGATCCAGGACGACCGTTCGGCCGAGCTGGACGGCGTGCTGGCCATGCTGGCGCTCTATGTGGAGAACGCCAGCGGCGGGGACAAGGCGAAGATCGAGAGCGCGGGCTTCAGCGTGAGGAACCCGCCCGCGCCCATCGGCACCCTGCCCGCCCCGGTGGACTTGCAGGTGGTCCCCAGCGAACACTCGGGCACGGCGGACGTGGCCTGGAAGGCGGTGCGCGGAGCCAAGGCCTACACCATCGAACGCGCGGAGGACGCGCCGGCGCTCGACTGGACGGTGATCGGCAACAGCACGAAGCGGGAGGCGTCGCTCAACTCGATGGTCAGCGGGAGGAAGTATTGGTTCCGCGTGTCCGCCATCGGCACGGCCGGCCAGAGCGCCTCCAGCGATCCGGTGCCGCTCTTCGCGCCTTAATGGCTTGTCGGTTGCAATGACACGCGGCGGGACGGGCCAAGCGCTTGTCCCGCCGTTTTCATGTGCCGCCGGTTTGCAACCGGCGGTTCTGTTCTTCCGGCTGGAAGGAACGTGGTGGGTGGTTTGCTTGAAAACGATGTCTTGGGCTTCTCCGGCGACCCGCTGTAGCGTTCCGGCGGAATGAAAGAACAGTTGCTGCAGCTTCTCGCGGGTAAGGACTACTCGCCGGCCAATGTCCCCGAACTGCTCCACGAGTTGGGCCAGCCGCCCGACCAGCAGCAGGCCCTCCAGCAGGTCCTCCAGGAGCTGGAGCAGGCCGGGAAGATCGCCCGCATCAAGGGCAACCGCTACATCCTGCCCAACGAGGCCGATCTCATCCCCGGCCGCATCCGGATGAACCGTGCCGGGAAGGGCTTCCTCGCGCCGGACGATTCCACGCAGAAGGAGATCGCCATCCCCGAGAGCTCCACGGGCACAGCATTGCACGAGGACCGGGTGCTCGTCCGGCTCGATGCGCGGCTGCGTCCGCCCAAGCCCGGCGAAGAACTCCAACCGACCGGCACGGTCATCCGCGTGCTGGAACGGCATCGCACCAAGATGGTCGGCACGCTTCAGCGCAGCGCGCGGTTCCTCTACGTGGTGCCCGATGATCCGCGCATCCCGCACGACATCTACGTGACCGAACCGAAGGACGTGGGCCGTCCGGCGCAGATCGGCGACAAGGTCGTCGTGGAACTCCGCGAATGGCTTTCCCGCCACACCAATCCCGAAGGCGAAGTCGTCGAGGTGCTCGGCCCGCCCGACGCCGAGGGCGTGGACATGCTCAGCGTGCTCCGCCAATACAACCTGCCCCTGAGCTTTCCGCGCGAAGTGCTGGAAGAGGCCCGCATCAACGGTTCCGAGGTGAAACCGGAGGAGCTCGAAGGCCGTGAGGATTGCCGGGCCCACCAGGTCGTCACCATCGATCCCGACGACGCCAAGGATTTCGACGACGCCATCTGCCTCCAGCGGACCGACGGCGGCAACTGGAAGCTCTGGGTTCACATCGCCGACGTTTCGCACTATGTGAAGCCCGCCACGGCGCTGGACGACGAGGCCCGCAAGCGCGGCAACTCGACCTACCTCGTCGACCGCGTCATCCCGATGTTGCCGGAGGCCTTGAGCAACGAGCTCTGCTCTCTCAAACCGCACGTCGAACGCCTGACCAAGTGCGTCGAGTTCCTCATCTCCGACGAGGGGGAGGTGCTGAAGACGCGGTTCTTCCCGGCAGTGATCCATTCGCAGCGGCGCTTCAGCTACAAGGAGGCTTTCGCGGTCATCCAGGGCGAACCCTCCGGACCGATCGAGCAGATGCTGCACGATGCGAACGCGCTCACGCAGCGCATCCGGCGCCTGCGTTTCAAGGCCGGCGCGTTGGAGATGGATTTCCCCGAGATGAAGATCCGCCTCGATGAACAGGGCCGCATCGCCCGCATCGAGCGGATGGAGAACGACGTGTCCCACCAGCTCATCGAGGAGTGCATGCTGCTGGCCAACGAATCCGTCGCCGCCCGCCTCATCCAGCTCAAGCGCCCCGCCGTCCACCGCGTCCACGAGGAGCCCGACATGCGCCGCCTGCAGGACTACCGCGACGAAGTCCTCGCCCACAACGTGCCCTGCGGAAACCTCAGCATCCGCGGCGAAGTGCAGAAGCTCCTCCATCGTCTCGGCGAGTTGCCGATCGGGGCCGCGCTCAAGATCGGCTTCCTCAAGTCGCTCATGCGCGCCCGCTACGCGCTGGAGCCGCTCGGCCACTACGGTCTCGCCAAGAAGCACTACGCGCACTTCACGTCGCCGATCCGCCGCTACGCGGACCTCATCGTGCACCGCGCGCTTTTCGAGCAGAGCCATGGTTCCAGGAACACGCTCAAGGAAACGGCCGAACACATCTCCATCACCGAGCGCAACTCGGCCGACGCCGAACGCGACAGCAAGGACGTGAAGCTCTACGCCTTCCTCGAAGCCCAGCTCGCCGCTTCGGAGCCGCAGCGTTATCCCGCGCTGGTCACGGACCTCCGCAACTTCGGCTTCTTCGTCGACGTGACCGGCCTGGCCATGAGCGGCCTGGTCCCGTTGTCGACGGTGGACGACGACTTCTACGTGCTCGATCCGATCCGTCGGCAGCTCGTCGGACGCCGCACGCGACGGGTGATCCGTCTCGGCGACAAGATCGAAGTGCAGGTCGCGAAGGTGGACCGTTTCAAGAAGCAGGTGGACTTCCGTTTCGCCCCCGGCCAACTGGCGGGCGATTCCAAACAAGCCCGTCCCGGTGAACGTTCATCCGGTCACGACCGTCGTCCGTCTGCCGGCGGAGATCGCCGCGAACGGCCCGCGCGGACGTCCCGTCCCGGCCCGCCGGTGCCGGACCGCAATCGCCGCGCGCCTCAGCCCGGCAAGCCCATCAGCGTCGCCCGTTCCCCGGCCCCGGCCCGGCAACAGAACGCTCCGCAATCCCGGAGTGCAGGCCATCAGACTTCGGCGAAACCGCCATCGGGTCGGCCACCGCAACGGGGCCAAGCCGCCGCCGGCTCCAGGCAGGGTGCTCCTCGTCCCGGCGCGCAACCGCAAGGTCGCGGTGGCCGGCCGGGCCAGGCCAAACGCAACGACGAGCGCCGCCCAAACCAGCCAAGCCAATCGGGCCGCCCCAACCTGCCCGCAGCCAAGCCGGGTTTCATGGCGTCCTCTTCCGGCCGGTCCATCCCGACGCGTCCGGCGCGTTTCCCAACGTCCGGCTCGGCCCGTCCCACGCCTCCGGCGAAACCGTCGCACGATCCCTTCGACCAGTTCTCGAAGAAGGGGCGTCCCGGAAACTCCAGAAACCGGCGCGAAGACGGCCGATGACGGTCCGGGGATGGGCATCCGGGTCGTCCCCTCGGGTTCCGACGGTTGCGGGATCGAGTGATCCCGCTAGTTTTGGCGCACGATGCCCTCGTCCGTGACCCGCACTGAAAACCTGCCGCGTTGGTTCGCCGGCAGCCGCATCTACTACGGTTGGGTCATCGTCGTGCTCGCCGCTGTGGCGATGGTCGGAACGCTGCCCGGCCGGACCCAGGGTCTGGGGTTGATCACCGAGCCGCTCCTGCGCGACCTAGGGATGGACCGCGTCGCCTTCGCCCAGCTCAATCTTTGGGCGACCCTCCTCGGGGCGCTCTGCTGCCACGCCGGTGGCCGCCTGATGGATCGGCATGGCGCGCGCACGGCGCTTCCGTTGGTGAGCCTGATACTTGGGGCGGCGGCCGTCCTCCTCACGATGTCGAAGGGGCCGGTCCTCCTTTTCATCGCCCTGTTGTTGAGCCGCGCCTTCGGGCAGAGTGCCCTCTCCGTCGTCAGCATCTCGATGGTGGGGCAATGGTTTCGCCGTCGCCTGACCGGGGCCATGGCCGCCTACACGGTTCTGCTGAGCGTCGGGTTCATGACCGCCTTTCCGCTGGTCGGATGGTTGATCCAGAACCATGGCTGGAAGCTGGCGTGGGCGGGTTTCGGCTGCTGGCTCATCCTCGGGTTGGCGCCGTTGTCCTGGTTCCTCACCCGCCAATCCCCCGAGTCGTGCGGCGTGCCGACGGATGGCGTGGCGGCGGTCGAACGCGAGTCCGACCTGGTGGGGGCGACGCTCGGTGAGGCGCTGCGTTCCCCGGCGTTCTGGGTCTTCGGCCTCTCCGCGGCGGCCTACAACCTGGTCGCTTCCGGCGTGGGCCTCTTCAACGAATCCATCCTCAACGCCCGAGGCTTCGCCGCCGGCACGTTTTACCAGGCGCTGGTCGTGACCGCGTTGACATCGCTCATCGGAAACTTTCTCGCGGGCTGGCTGGCCGACCGCTGGTCGCAGGGCCGCCTCATGGCGATCGCGATGCTGCTGCTCGGACTCGCGACTGCGGGTCTGCCGATGCTGACGACGCTTTCGCAGGTCTATGCGTGGGCGGCGGCCATGGGGATCGCTGGCGGATTTGTCATGGTGATCTTCTTCGGGGTCTGGGCGCGGTTCTTCGGGCGGAAGGAACTCGGACGAATCCAGGGTGCGGCCCAAGCCCTGACCGTGCTCTCGTCGGCTGTTGGCCCGCTGCTGCTGGCGAAGTGCGTGACCGGCAGTGGCTCCTACGCCCCCGTGTTCCAGGTCCTCGCCGTCGTGATGGGCGCGCTGGCGGTGGCCGCGCTGCTGGTGAAGACGCCGCAGGTCGGGACAAACGGCCGATCAACTTGGCGCGTTGCTTCCTGACTTGGCCTCCAAAGCCCGGAAGAGCCGGAGCGTCGCGTAGTCGATCCGGCCTCCGAGGACGGAGTGGGCCCCGCTGAGCGTCTGCCAGCCGGCCTTGTCGAAGGCGGCGCGCATTTCGGCGGCTTGCTCGGTGGTGAAGAGCCGCGAGGGGTCGAGTTCTTCACCCGCTTCGATGGCGGAGGCGAGATGCTGCGAGACGGTTCCCTCGGTGATGCCGCGCGCGCGCGCCACGCCGGCGACAGCGAGTCCGCTGCGGAAGGATCGGAGCGAATCGCGCACCGTATCGGTCAGGAGTTCACCGCGTGACCTAGTCGGGCGAACCGGTGCGGACACTTCGTTGAACGAGTCGGAGAAGAGCTGCTTCGGTTGGACGCGGAGATGTGCCTCCACTTCGGCGATGAACTGCGCGCCGTAGGCCTTGAGCTTGGTTTCGCCCACGCCGGAGATGCGGCGGAAGTCGTCCTCCGTCTGCGGATACAGCCGGGCCATGAGGCGGAGGGACGTGTCGCCGAAGACGATGTAGGGCGGAACGCCGGCCGCGTCGGCCAGCTCCTTGCGGAGGCGGCGGAGCTTCTCGAAGAGCAATTCGTCGCAGCTGATTTCGCCGGCCTTGTCCGAGCGGGATTTCGCCGCGGCCATCGGCCGGGTGAGCGTGATCTTCCGGCGTTCCTTCAGCGCGGCGGCGCCTTCGTGGGTCAGCTCGATGGTGGGAAACTGTCCGGCGCTTTGCCCGAGCAACCCGAGGCGCATCAGCTCGCGGCCGATGGAGCCCCATTCGTTGCGCGTGTGTTCCCTGCCGATGCCATAGGTGCTCAGCTCGTGGTGGCCCCACTGGCGGACCTTCTCGGTTTCGCCGCCGGTGAGCACGGCGACGACATGGTTGAGGCCGACGCCGAAGCCGCTCTTCTGGCGGATGCGGACGACGCAGCTGATCAGTTTCTGCGCGGCGATGGTGCCGTCGAAGCTCTGTCGCGGGGCGAGGCAGTTGTCGCATCCGCCGCAGTTCGCCTCGGGGAATTCCTCGCCGAAATAGTCGAGCAGCATGACGCGGCGGCACTCGGCGCACTCCGCGTAGTGGACCATCGTCTGGAGCTGCTGGCGCGCGACGGCCTGTTCCTCCGGGCTGGGCTTTTCGTCGATGAAGCGCTGCTGCTTGACCACGTCGCCGGGGCTGAAGAGCAGCAGGCAATCGCTCGGAAGCCCGTCACGTCCGGCGCGGCCCGTCTCCTGGTAGTAGCCCTCGATGTTCTTCGGCAGGTCGTAATGGATGACGTAGCGGACGTTGGGTTTGTTGATGCCCATGCCGAAGGCGATCGTGGCGCAGACGACGCGGGCCTCGTCGCGGAGGAACTGTTCCTGGTGCTTGCTGCGGTCCTCCTTGGAAAGGCCGGCGTGATACGGCACGGCGCGGACGTTGTCCTCGAGCAGCTTGTTCGCGAGCGACTCGGCCCCGGCCCGGCTGGCGCAGTAGATGATGCCGCTGTCCTTCTTCCGTTCGCGGATGAACTCCAGCACCTGCTGGTAGCCGGCCGACTTGGGCGCGACGCGGTAAGTGAGGTTGGGACGATTGAAACTGGCTACGTAGACGGCCGTCACTTCCAGCCGGAGCTGCGCGACGATGTCATCGCGCACGCGGCCGGTGGCCGTGGCGGTCAGGGCCATGAACGGCACGCCGGCGATCTTGGAACGCAGCTCGCGGATCTGGCGGTATTCGGGACGGAAATCGTGGCCCCATTCGCTGATGCAATGCGCCTCATCGACAGCGACGCAGGCCACGCCCCAGCGGTTCAGGTCGTCGATCATCGAGCCGAGCATCAGGCGCTCGGGCGCGAGGTAGAGGAGCTTGAACTCGCCCCGGTTCAACCCGCGCCAGCGTTCGCTGCGTTCCGCGTCGGACAAGGACGAGTTGAGGAACGTCGCCGCCACGCCGCTGGCTTTGAGCGAGTCCACCTGGTCCTTCATCAGGGCGATCAAGGGCGAGATGACGACGGTGAGGCCGGGACGGACGAGGGCGGGAAGCTGGAAGCAGAGCGACTTGCCGCCGCCCGTGGGCAGCAGGGCGAAGACGTCCTTGCCCGCGAGCGAGTCGCGGATGATGTCCTCCTGCAACGGCCGGAACGCCGTGTAGCCGAAGACCTCCTTGAGTGGAGTCAGGAGATCATGCTGCGGAATGGCATCGGCGGACGGCACGCGAAGGTTCTAGCGGCTGGTAAACGGCGAGGGAAGGAGGGGAATCAGGCAACGATCAAGGTTGAAGCCAAGGCCGGTCGACATTCGATGACAAATCAGAACGGCATGAACCTTTGGGATGCCAACGACCCTAGCTCACAGACGCCGGCCACAAGGCGCGTCGCTAGCAACCGCCATTCACTGATACTCTTGGGCGTTGCAGCACACGGTTAGCAACTAGTCGGCATGCTTTAGATCCGGCGACTGCGTTGGCCGATACTTCTCGCCATAGCTGCGACCGCCTTTTGTGATCCGGGCATATTCGTCCCAGATCCAATCGATCGTCGCGACCGTGACCGGGCCTTGCAACCGTCGCTCCAGCTCGTCCAAGAACTGCCACTTCTGGTCTGGATCGACCCAGACATGCAGAACACCCCAGTTACCATGCAGATTCCTTGTCCAATGGATCATGAACTTCCATTGCCCAGGCGGGACGTCGGCCGGTCGCTTGTCGATGAGCGATTCCAAGTTGGCGTCTACTCTGTCCGACCACTTGCGGTGGGTGAAGTTGGGTTCAAGGAACTTGAACCAGAAGGCGGCTGCGCCGCTAACGACCAAGAGAACCGCAGCTACTGCAATCCAGCGTCTCGGCGTCATTGGTAACTCCTACGGGCCACACGGCCCAAGTTCAACGAGCCGGCGCACGGGAAACGAGGATTGCAAACTCCGGCGTCATTGCAGACCAGATGCCATGAAGGATTGAGGAAGCCTGGCCGGCGGGGCCAAGTAACTCTTCCGAAAGAATACATCCTCAAAACCGGCATACCGCAGGCGAGTTAGCCGTCGCCCATTCCGTCCGGCAAGCCCGCAGACTCACGCGTTGGGCCGGCGAAGGAGCCTTCGCCCTACCAGCAGCCAGAGGTCCGGTGATCAACGGCTGATTGGCCTTTGGCCTTCGGGCTTCGTCATTCCGACGGGGTCAGGCGGTTTCGCCGTCGAAGGGGGCGAGTTCGGCGGCGGTCTTTTCCCATTCGGCGGTGGCGACGGGGAGGCGGTCCTGGAGTTCGGCAAGTTCGCGGTTGAGCGCGGTGGCGTTGCCGCCCTTGGAGTAGCTGTCAGGCTTTTCCAGTTCGGCCATGATGGCCTTCTGCCGGGCTTCCAGCTTGTGGATCTCGGCTTCGAGATGCTTCACGCGGCTCTGGAGTTCGCGCTTCTGTTTGGCGCGGGCCTCGCGGTTTTCGTTTTCGAGGCGCTTGGCTTCCTTGCGGTCGGCGGGCGGCAGGACGGGCGCGGAATCTCGCCGGCCGCTGCTGGGCTGGATGACCTTGTCGCCGGCGGTGAGGCCGGCGCGTTCGGTCTGCGCGGTCTTGTCGAGGTAGTATTGGTAGTCGCCGGGGTAGCGGGTGAGCTTGCCTCCGCGGACGTGGATGACCTGGTTGGCGAGGGCGCGGATGAAATGGACGTCGTGGCTGATGAAGACAAGCGTGCCCTGGTATTGCTTCAGCGCGCCGACAAGGGCGTCTATGCTGGGCATGTCGAGGTGGGTGGTGGGCTCGTCCATCAGGAGGAAGTTGGGCGGATCGAGCAGGAGTTTGACGAGGGCCAGCCGGCTCTTCTCGCCGCCGCTGAGGACCTTGACCTTCTTGAAGACGTCGTCGCCGCGGAAGAGGAAGCTTCCGAGGATGGTGCGGACGGCCTGTTCCGTGACGCGCTGTGGGGTGTCGAGGGCCTCGTCGAGGACGGTCCGTGAGGCGTCGAGCATGTCGAGGCGGTATTGGGCGTAGTAGCCGACGCGGACGTTGTGGCCGAGTTCGCGCGCGCCCGATTGGGCCGTGATGGCTCCGGCGAGCAGCTTGAGGAGGGTGGATTTGCCGGCGCCGTTCGGTCCGACGAGGACGATGCGTTCACCGCGTTCGATCCGGGTTTCTATGCCGTCGTAGATGCGGTTGGTGCCGTAGGCGAAATGGATGTCGTCGAGCGTGATGACCTTCTGTCCGCTGCGCTGGGGCTGCGGGAAGGTCATGGCCATGGTGGGGCCGTTGTTCTCGGGGATGTCGGTCATCTCCTCGCGGATGCGCTCGATCTGCTTGAGCTTGCTCTGGGCCTGGGTGGCTTTGGTGTTCTTCGCGCCGAAGCGGTCGACGAATTCCTGGAGCTGGTCGATGCGGCGCTGCTGGGACTTCTGGGTGGCGAGGGCGGTCTGTTCGTTGGCCGCGCATTGGACGAGGTAGGAATCGTAGTTGCCGGTGTAGCGGTTCAGCTTGGAACGGCGGATCTCGACCGTGTGGGTGCAGAGGCGGTTGAGGAATTCGCGGTCATGGGAAATGACCATGAGCGCGCCGGGATAGTAGAGGAGGTAGTCCTGGAACCAGATGAGGGTCTCGAGATCGAGATGGTTCGTGGGCTCGTCGAGCATCAGCAGATCCGGCTCGTCGGCGAGCAACCGCGCCAGATGCGCGCGCATGACCCAACCGCCGGAGAGCTCCTTGCTCGGGCGGTCGTAATCGGATTCGCGGAAGGACAGGCCGGCAAGGATGCGTTTGGCCTTCGCGAGCATCTGGCCGTCGACCATGTGGTGTTCGTCGTGGCCGGATCCGGGCAGGACGCCGGTGGCGACTTCGAGGACGGTTTCATCGCCCGCCGGCGCGGTCTCCTGCGGAAGGAAGCCGATCCTCGTGCCGCGGATGACGGCGATGTCGCCTTCGTCCGACTGTTCCTGGCCGAGGAGGATCTTGATCAGCGTCGTCTTGCCCGCACCGTTGGGCCCGACCAGTCCGATCCGTTCACCCTCGGTGATGGAGAGCGAGGCTTCTTCAAACAAGGTTCTGCCACCCAAAGTTTTTGATAATCCGGAAAACGTCAGCATTTCTGAAAGTAAGACTAGAGGACGGGGAAGTCCTTCAGCCAGCTTAAGGTTGCGGGCTTTGAACTGTCTCCGAATTCAGCGGCCCGGATTTTGCATTTCACCGGGGGAGAAACATCCCGGTCGTCCTCCGATAGCTCTGGTAGTCATCGCTGAACGCGTTGGCGACATCGCGTTCCTCCGCCAAGGCCAGCCGCCAGTAGACCCAGAGCAGGATGGGAAACATGACGAGGGTGGGCAGCGTCGGCCAGTTGACCAGGCTGCCGATGAGGAAGAGGAAGAAGCCGGTGTATTGCGGATGGCGGATGCGGCGGTAGAGCCCTTCGCGGACGAGGCCGCCTTTGGCGCGGTGGACCTGCCTCCAGCCGAGCAGGGCGATGAGGCCGCCGAGAGCCACCAGGGCATTGCCGACAAAGGTCAGGGCGACCGCTCCGGTCTCTCCCCAGCCCAGGAGGAAGGCCCAGGCATGGCCATGGAAGTGGTCGCTGGCGAAGTCCGTCTTTCCGGTCAACCAGGCCACGCCATACATGGTGATCGGCAGGCCATACATCTCCGCATAGAGCGCGACGACGAAGGCCTGGGCCAGCCCGAGCGACCGCCATTCGGTGCGGGTCCGCGGGCGCAAGACGCCGTAGATGAATCCGCCGGCGAGAAGCAGATAGAACGCGACGAGCCACCAGTTGTGGTAGTCGATGCGGAAGACGTCGGAGAGCCTTTGGAACATGTGTGAAGTTAGCGGACGAAGTCCGGAAAACAAAAACGCCGCCGGTTGTCCGGCGGCGTTGTGGATTCGATCCGAAAGAGCTTACCAGCCGACGTTCGAGCGTTTGCCCTGCTTGCTGATCGTCTTCTCGTCTTCCCAGACGGCAAGGCCGTCGCTGGTGGCGAGGGACATCTGGAACACGTAGGTCGACTCGCGCAGGTTGCCCTGGCGGGTGCGGTTCTCGATGATCTTGCCGGAAAGGGTGTAGTCGGGACGGGTGGCGACCTTCTTGGTGCCGAGGAATTCCTGCTCGCGCTTGGCTTCGGCGGCGAGCGGGTCTTCGGCTCCGCCGAGTCCGGCGGTGATGTCGGCCACGACCTTGCCGGTGCCGAGCAGCGCGACGCGGATCTTCTTCACGATCATGTCCGTGTCGATCTGGGTGCCGGTGCTGTTGACGATGCGGCTGATGGCGAGGATCGATTTGCCGTCGGGTCCGGAGGCCTTGAGCTTGCCTTGGTTGACCTGCTTTTCGATGAGGGAATTGATCATGGCTTCGGAGGCCATGTTCCAGTCCTGGATGTTGATCTGGCCGACGTTGCTGAGGGTTCGGTTGCCGGACGGATCTACGTAGGTGGCCTGCGGTGACGAGGCGCATCCGGCAAACAGCGCCGCACAGGAGGCGGCGACAAGGGAGGTGGAGAGGAGGCGGTTCATGGAATGCGTTTCGATTCGGTTACTTGGCGTTTTCGTAGAGCTTCAGGCGGAAATCCTTGGCGGCGGGGTTGGGCGCGATGCCGCTGATGAACATCGTTTCCTTGCCCTCGATTTGGCGGGTGACGGCCACTGCGGTCGGCCCTTCGACCAGGTTGCCGCTCAGGTCGAACCACTCCCACTTGTAGCTGAAGCGCTGGAGGCTGCGGGTGTTGTTCTGGAGCTCGGCCTGCACCTTGAGGAAGCCGCCGGGGCCTTCGGTCGCGTTGACGCCGAGGATCTGCACCTTGCGGGCGAGGGAGGAGTCGGTGATGACGCGCTTCTCGGCCACCATGTTGCGCTGGTAGCTGGGCTGGGCGGTTTCGGTGGTGTTGACCGTGTTGCACCCGGTGCCGGCGAAGCCGATGACGGCAGCGCCAAGGGCGAGCGGAAGGAAGGTGTTCTTCATTTGAGTTTGATGACGTTGACCACGAGCGGAGTGCCCGGGCCGACGGACTTGACGAGAACTAGACTCGTCGAATTCGGTTCCACCGCAACTTCGGTTTTCTGGCCGTTGGAGGCCGCGATATTGAGCTTGCTGTCGGCCGGAGTGGGGAAGGAGCAATACTGAAATTCCTTGGGAAGCGTCGTCCAGGTGCGGGTGTCGGCGATGTTGACCGCGGCCTGGATGACGGCGGTGGCGACCTTGGAAAACAGGCCTGCAATCGCCCCGCCGGAATCCTCGGCGGCTTTGTTCACGAAGTAGGACGCGGTGGCCTTGATCGTGGTGGAGAGGAGGGTCTTGGTGATGATGGAAGGCAGCTCGTCCTTGAAGGCCTGGCCGACCACGCCGTCCATGCTCGCGAGCAGCGCGGTGGTCTCGACCGCACCACCGGCGGTGACGTTGAGGGCGGCGACGTAGTTGGCGTCGAAGACGAGTTTCGGGAAGGCCGCGCCGACATAGGGAACACGCCCCGAACCGATGAAGAAGACGGGGATGTCGAGGCGGAACTGGTCGCGCGACGGGGCGCTGCCGGTCTCGAAGACGACGTAGGTGCGAGGAGCCACGGGTTCGCCGTTGGCGGCCTTCTCGGCCACGGCCAGATCGGCGTTGATGTATTTGTTCTCGCCCGACAGGCCTTTCACGCGCTCGAAGGATTTTCGCGCCCGCTCCAGGTCGCTGCCGCCGGCCGCGAACGTGAGGAAGTAGACGCCGTCGAGGTAGACGGGGAAGGGGTTCACGTAGTCGGCGTAGGCCTTGAGGGTGTCGAGCGCCGTGTAGTTGTCCTTGAGAAGCCCGCTGATCTTCGGGTCCGCCTTCGCCTGCTCGACGCTCCGGCTTTCGTTCTTCTTCTCGTCGCCGGCCTTCTTGATCTCCTCCTCTTCCTTCTCAATGCGCTTCTTGTTGTTCTCCACCGCGTCCTGCTGGCGCTGGAAGGTGCGGATGATTTCGGGCCGGGCCTTTTCGGATTGGCCGAGCTGGAGGTAGTTCAACGCCTTGTAGGTGTTGACCATGACCTTGTCGTAGTCGCGACCGGTGTAGGGGAGGTTCGCCTGGTTGGAAAGGACGGCCCCGGTCTCCGAAGCGACGCTCGTCCTGGCTTTTTCCTCGTAGGCGTTGATCACGTCATCGGCCTGCTGGAAGGCCTCGATGCTCTCGGGGATCTTTCCGGCGGCGCGCAACGCGGAGGCCTGTTCCAGGCGGTAGACGAGGGCGTCCTTGCCGGCCTTGGCCTTGTCGGCCTTCTGGGTGAAGTCCGTGGCGGCGGCGGCGTAGTTGCCGCTCTTCCAGATGTTTTTCGTGGACGCAGTCTTTTGCTCGTAGGTCTGGCAGCCGGTCAGGGCGGCGGCCGCAACGGCAAGTGCGGCGAGACGCAGTGGGTGCGTGGGGATTCTCATCAGGATTGGGATTTGGGATTTCGGACGGAAGAGCGGCCCGGCATCGGGTGAGAAGGTTACTTGCGGACGATGGCGCCTTCGGCGATGCCGCGGTCCTCGATGACCTCGCCCTTGGAGAGCCTGGGCAGCACGTCGGTGATGCGGACCTTGCCGATCTCGACCTCTTCCTTGCCGAGGACTTCCTTGGTGTCGGGATCGATCAGTTCCTTGCCGACGGCGAACACGCGCCAGACTTCGCCCTTGGCGACGCCGGACCCTTCGCCGCGGTTGAGGGTGACCGTCTTGTCGGTCTTGGCGACGACCTTGGCCGGGAAGATGACGTCGGCGATGCGGGTGGCGGCCCACTCGGCGGAATCCTTGATGACGGTGCGGATCAAGGCATCGGTCGCTTCGGCGTCGTTGCCGGTTTCGTTGAGGGTCTGCTGAGCATCGGTCGTGGTGATGGAATTCGCGGCGGACTCGAGCAGCTTACCTGAGCTGGTCTCGTAGATCTTGGTGATGAGGGAGAGGCGGATCGTGCGTTTGGTCAGAGTCTTGTTGACCAGCTTCTGCACGAGGCGCTCGGTCTGGTCCTCGTAGTCGTCGACGGTGAGGACGGCGAGATACTTCGTGTCGGCGAGGTTGAAGCCCTTGGCCTTCGTGGGATTGAGGG
>JAYTUE010000269.1:0-3483 GCA_043744715.1 Verrucomicrobiota bacterium
GCTCAAAACAAAATAGGTTCCTCGCTGTTTTCAGTGGGTAACCATGCGTCTTGCGGCTCCGAGTTGCTCTGGACTGCTCGACCGCGTTCTCCCTCACCCTAGCCAACCACGGGCGCGAACGGCCACACCAACCCACTGAAAACAGCGAGGAACCGGGCTTAATCCAAAACGGTCAACGCGGACGCACGATGTGGTTCATCGTGTCGGGCTGGAACGATCCCTTGATGTAGCGCTGCATCCGCTCCGTCGTGAACTGCTGCACGCTGCCGTCGCCCAGCGCCACGTTGCCGCCAGTGCGGTGCATCGAGTTCGACCATCCCACCGTCGTCGGCCGGGTCGCATCCAGCAGCGTGGCCGGCCCGAGCTGCCCGAATCCGCAGAAGACGTTCTCCCTCGTTCCCCGAATGTTCCGGTCGCCCGCGAGAAAGCTCTGCGGATAACGCTCGTCCGAATCGGTCCCGGCGAAGTAGCTCAGGGCGGAATCGCCCAATGAAAGAAAGCCGGTCAGACCGAGCTTGTAGTCGCTCGCCGGTCGCCGACCGGTGTCCGCCGGACAGACCAGGATCTTCGGCATGGGCAGATGCGGGGCCAGCAGGATGAAATGGAGCCATGCGTCAGCGGTGCCGCGTGACCCTCCCTTCGATCGCTCCAATCTCCACGGATAACGTCCTTCGGCGTTGTCGTTCGCAAACAAAACGAAGGCCCTCCCGATCTGGTGCAGATTCCCCGCGCAGGCCGTGCGCATCGCCCGGGCGCGGGCCTGGGCCAAGACGGGAAGCAGCATGGCGGCGAGGATTCCGACGATCGCGATGACGACAAGCAGCTCCACCAGGGTGAACCCGCCGGACCGGCGTTGGAGTGGGATGTAGTGCATGGGTTGCAGGTCGCGGGCCGCAACGACTGGCCTGCGAATCCGGGCGGTCAACCAGCGAGTTCCTCAAGGGCCTGGTTCATTTCCGCCAGCGGTCCTTCGTGGTTCTGCTCGATGGCCAAAAGCCGGGCGCGTTCGAAGGCGGCCGTGGCCGCAGCCTTGTCGCCCAGCGCCAAGTCGCATCGGCCGACCAGGATCTGCACCACCATCCAATCGGGTTTCTTCTCCAGCGCGACGGCCAGCTGTTCCCGGGCCCGGACGAAGTCTCCGAGGTTGTAGTGCGCCTTGCCGAGGCTGAAGCGCGCGAGCTCGTTCGCCGGATGCTCGGCCACCATCCGGAGTGGGCGGACGAGGCTGGGATGCACTTCGGCGACTTCACTCATGCCATCAATAGAGCAAACGCGGTGTCGCAGGTCAAAGCCCGCGACGTGGACAGCCCAATCGACTCCGGCTAATCGTTACCCATGCATTTCACGGGAGTCCCATTCCGGCGGTTTCGATTCGGGCTCGGCCTCATGGCCGGGCTCCTCGCCATTTTGCAGCCGGCCGGTGCGGCCACATGGCGGCAGCTGGACCTCACCGGCGGCCGCACGGGCGGAAATCCGAACCTCGCTCGCATGTCCTATTCGCCCCGGTTCACCAGCACGGTCATCGGGCCGCAGCGGACGAACCTCATCTTCGCCGCGACCGACATGAGCGGCATCTACCGCTCGGCCGACGGGGGTGAAACCTTCCAACTCTGCATGAACGGCTGGGCCGCGCCGGGCGGACTCGGCTTTGCCGTCGATCCATTCAATCCGAACAACGTCCTCGGATTCGGCGGCGGTCGCGGCAAGGACGCCCGCGCCTACGGCCTCTACCGTTCCGTCGATGCCGGAGGAAGCTGGCAGCGCGTGCATTCCTTCCCGCAGCCGACGGGCGGGACCATCGCGTTCGATCCCTCCAGCTACAACCAGCAGGCCGGTGGCTGCCTCGTGGCCTACTGGGTCACGCCGAACTCCGGAATCCTGAAGACCTACGACGCCGGCAAGACCTGGAACCAGGTCCATCAACGCTTCGGCGGCACGCAGATCGCCGTCCACCCGAAGCTCGGCCTCGTCTACCTCTCCGCCCCCCGGTTTCCGGACCTCGGCTTCTGGCGCAGCGACGACGGCGGCAGATCCTTCGGCCTGATGGCGACGCGGCCCCCGACCAGCCTCGCCGTGACCCCATCGGCTCCCGACGTGGTGCTGATGATCGTCGACGACCAGCTCGTCATCTCCCAGCACGGCGGCCTGAACATCAGGACCACCACCGCGAAGCTCCCCGTGGGCGTCGCGAACTTTGCCGACCTGGCCATCTCGCCCACCGATCCGAACCACCTTCTCATCCGCTCGGGCGGTGCGGGCTGGTGGTCCCCCAACCTCGGCCGCATCTGGTTCGCCATGGAACTCCCCGAGGGCCTTTCCGACACCGCGGCCCGGTCCGGCCAAGAACTGTGGAGCTGGTCGAAGACGGACCCCGATCTCCTCGTCGCGACCGGCGTATCGGCCCCGCTCATCAGCCGCGACGGCGGACGGACCTTCCGCCGGGTGATGCAGGGGCTGGCCCAGCCCAGCGTCGGCGGCGCGTTCCATTTTTCGCAGACCGCACCCGGGACCGTCCTCCTGCCGTTCACCGATGCGGACACGCTCCTCACCCGCAACGGTGGAACCAACTGGGTCCCCATGGGCCCCGGCGGCCGCACCGGGCCCAAGAGCGTTCTCGGAGCCTATTCGCCCGATGGACGGACCCTGCTTGCCGGCGTGTTCGGCTCGAACAACGAACGGCTCGGGCACGTCTCCGCCGATGGGGGCAACACCTGGACGCGGGCGCTCAACCGTTCCGGCAGGCCCGTCCGCTGGACCGCCTCTGATTCGATCATCGGCCATGCGACCAACTCCAACGCCCTGTTCTTCCCCGGCTGGCGTTCACTCGATGGCGGGCTCAACTGGGAAGTGACCACCTCGTGCAACGTCGTCATCTCCGCCAATCCTCATCCTCCCCACGAACTCCTCGGCCGGCTCAGCACGTATCTCACCCGGTCGCTCGATGAGGGCCGGACCTGGAAGTCCGTTTCGCCCGTCCCCGGCGGCCTCACGGACGCCGTGTCGGATTCGCAGAACAGCCGTTACTTCATCGCCTCAGCCAACCGCCTCAAACAGATCACTCGCGGAATCTGGACGGAGATGAACACGCCCCTCGACCAGTTCGGCGGCCGCTGGATCCAGACCGTGGCCATCGATCCGGTGAACACGGACATCGTCTACGCCGGCGGCATGTCGGCCGGCTACACCACGGAGATT
Organism: Verrucomicrobiota bacterium; assembly: GCA_043744715.1. GTDB lineage: Bacteria > Verrucomicrobiota > Verrucomicrobiia > Limisphaerales > CANJSG01 > CANJSG01. The sequence goes on from JAYTUE010000269.1 coordinate 3,196, forward strand.
CCCGTCGTCTATTCCACCAATGCCGGTCGCTCCTGGCAGAAGCTCATGGCCTCGGGCCCCACCAGACCCGGAGACTCCAGCGGTCCCCGCCAGGTCAGCTGGATGCGCGTCAACCCCGCGACCCGCGAACTCTGGGTCGGCACCCAGGGCTACGGCGTCTGGGTGGCGAACCTCGGTTTGTGAAGTGTCGGCAGGGTCTTTTGGTTTGGGTTTATGAATGGGAGAGGATTGCCAGGGAGCGTGCGGGTTTGGAATGGAGGTATTCTCGGAGTTGAGGGAGGGATTGGG
>JAYTUE010000270.1:0-3431 GCA_043744715.1 Verrucomicrobiota bacterium
CTGACGACGGGCGATTTCACGAAGGCGAGGACGATGTCGAGGTCGTGGATCATCAGGTCGAGGACGACGCCGATGTCGATGCTGCGCGCGGGATAGGGCGAGAGGCGGTGGGTCTCGATGAAGCGCGGTTCCGGCGCGGCGGTCTGGAGATACTTGAAGACGGGATTGAACCGCTCGACATGGCCGACCTGGAGGACGAGTCCGCGCTCGCGGCAAAGCTGCACGATCTCGGCGGCCTGCTCGGCCTTCTCGGTCATCGGTTTCTCCACCAAGACATGTTTGCCGGCTTCGAGGAGCTTCTTGGCGATGTCGAAATGGGTGACCGTCGGCGTGACGACGCTGAAGGCTTCGGCGGACGCGGCGGCTTCATCGATCGTGGCGAAGACCTTTGTGCGGACCTTCTCGGCGACCTTGCGGGCGATGTCGGCATTGGCGTCGAAGACGCCGGTGAACTGCACAAGCCCGGCGGCGGCGAGTTCGCCATAGATGCGGGCGTGTTCCTTGCCGAGGGAACCGGTGCCGATGACGGCGACGCGGAGGGGGGATGAGCTGGCGTTGGCGGATGCGGAAGGCACGGCGCGAGCGTGACAGCACCCGGCTGGACAAGACAAGAGCCCGGCTGGCCAACGGTCCGCCGCCGGATCCCAGGCGGGTCGATCCTGATTGAGGCGTCCCGCAGCTTTTGAACTTTGCAGTTTACGGGATGCCCTCCTAGCCTCCGCGCCATGTCAGATTTTGACGTCAAATACGTCGCCAACCTTGCCCGGCTCAGCCTGACCGAGGCCGAAGAACAGAAGCTCGGCGCCCAGCTCGACAGCATCCTCGGCTACATCGAAAAGCTGAAGGAAGTCGATGTCTCCAATGTCGAGCCCACCGCGCACGCCTTCCCCATCGTGAACGTCTGGCGCGCCGACGAGATCAAGCCCGGCCTGACCAACGAGGAAGCCCTCCAGAACGCTCCGTCGAAGGCCAACGGCCTGTTCGTCGTGCCGAAGATCGTCGAGTAACCGCCTCCGCCATTCCGCCATGCTCCATTCCCTGACCATTTCCCAGCTCGCCGCCAAGCTCGCCAGCCGCGAGGTCACTTCCCGTGAAGCCACCCAGGCCTGCCTCGACCGCATCGCCGCCGTCGACGGCCGCATCCAGGCGTTCACCAGCTACAACGCCGCCGATGCGCTGGCGCAGGCGGATGCCGCCGATGCGAAGATCAAGGCCGGCGCCAGCCACGCGCAGTTCCCGCTGCTCGGAGTTCCGATCGCCATCAAGGACGTCCTCAACGTCAAAGGCCATCCGCTCAACTGCTCGTCGAAGATCCTCGGCAACTTCATCTCGCCCTATGACGCGACGGTCATCGAGAAGCTGAAGGCCTCCGGCGCGATCGTCTTTGGCCGGCTGAACATGGACGAGTTCGCCATGGGCAGCTCGACGGAGAATTCGGCGTTCCAGACGACGAAGAATCCATGGGATACGTCGCGCATTCCCGGCGGTTCCTCCGGTGGTTCGGCAGCGGCGGTCGCGGCGGACGAGGCCTTCGCCACGCTTGGCAGCGACACGGGCGGTTCCATCCGTCAGCCCGCGTCGCTCTGCGGCTGCGTCGGCGTCAAGCCCACCTATGGACGCGTCTCGCGGTATGGACTGGTGGCGTTCGCCTCGTCGCTCGACCAGATCGGGCCGTTCACGAAAGACATCCGCGACGCGGCCACGATGCTCAATGTCATCAGCGGCCGAGACCCGAAGGATTCGACCAGCGTGGCCGAGCCGGTGCCCGACTACACCGCCGCCCTCGGTGGCAGCATCAAAGGTCTCAAGATCGGCCTGCCGAAGGAATACATGGTCGGGGGCCTGGATCCCGAAGTGAAGGCGGCCGTCGCCGCCGCTGTCATGAAGCTCACCGAGCTCGGTGCTGAGGTGGTCGAGATTTCCCTGCCGCACACGGACTACGCGGTGGCCGTCTACTACATCATCGCGACGGCCGAAGCGTCTTCGAATCTGGCGCGCTTCGACGGCATCCGTTACGGCAAACGCGTCGACGGCGATTCGCCGGAGAAGCTCTACGGCAACACGCGCGGCCAGGGTTTCGGTCCCGAGGTGAAGCGCCGCATCATCCTTGGCACCTATGTTCTCAGCAGCGGCTACTACGACGCGTTCTACCTGCGGGCGCAGAAGGTCCGCACGCTTATCCGGAACGACTTCCTGAAGGCCTTCGAGAAGGTTGACGCCATCGTCACGCCCACGGCGCCGACCGCGGCGTTCAAGATCGGCGAGAAGACGGATGATCCGTTGCAGATGTATCTCAGCGACATCTTCACCATCTCCTGCAACCTCGCGGGCATTCCCGGCTTGAGCCTGCCCTGCGGCTTCACCAAGTCGCCCAAACTGCCCATCGGTCTGCAGATCCTCGGCAAGCCCTTCGGCGAAGAAACCATCCTCAAGATCGCCCACGCCTACGAACAGTCGACCGACTGGCACACGCAGCGACCTGCGCTTTGATGTCCCGGCTCCAAGTCGGCATCGTTCGGCTGGATGGGATGCCGCTTCGGGGTTTGGGCGTTCGTCCTCACCTTCAGCGCTCCCGTCATTGGAGTAATAGCTGATCCGGCGTGAAACATTCTTCGTCGCCATGAGGGGCATGACTGCCTTCATGAAGCTCCTCAAGTGCGCTTCTCGCAGTGTCCCTATCGTCGGCCGGGCCGCAAGGGAAGCCGTCAGAGGAGCGTTTCAAGAATGTGCAGATGGGACGGTGCCGCTGACATGTTGGTAAGCCTCCCGCGAGGCACAAGTTGGACGCGTAGATGGGTTGTGGGGAGATACGCATCTGTGATGCGTTTTTTCAGAGAGCCTATCCGGAAGTTTGTGTGCGGGTCAGAAGTGAGAGAGAAGAAAACGCCTCGCAGCAAGTCTTTCGTTTTGCTGTTCCGAGTGGTTCAGGGCCGGTCGGACGAAACACCTCGCCCCCAGAATCCACCACTCGGCCCCCTCCAGTCATCCATTCGCCCCGGTCGGGTTGCGGCGCTGTGCGGAAGTTGGCTTTCTCCGCACCAACCCAAACCACATGACACACCCCACCCTTGCGTCAGTTCTCCGTTCTTCACTTCTGGTCATCTCCTGCGGATTTCCATTCGTGGGAGCCGATCAATCCTTCGCCCAAGGCTGTGTGGCCGTGCGCGGGGGCGGCTTCTGCCTGGCCCCGCACGACGGTGAAAATGCCGTCAACGAACCTTGGGCGGCTTCTGTCGGCTACCGCTGGCTGCATTCCGACCGGCACTTCGTGGGCGACGTGGAGCAGAAGCAGCGGCAGGCCCAGGGCACCGAGGTCATCAACGATTCGCACTTCATCGACCTGGGCCTCAGCTATCAGATCACTCCGCGTGTGGGTGTGGCGTTGGTTCTGCCGTTCGTGTATTCGGATCGTTCCTCGTTTTATGAACACA
>JAYTUE010000271.1:0-3418 GCA_043744715.1 Verrucomicrobiota bacterium
GTTCAATTCTCGATCCAGCTGGACGACGAGCGTCTCAACGCCGGCGGACTGCGGAGAACCTGGCGCCATCCTGAGAAAATCGCGGTAGCGGTGGAGGGCCCCACGCCGATCGCCCAACTGCTGGAGGGCGACGGCCTGGTTCATCACGGCCGAAGAAAGATCCGGTTGAAGGGTCAGGGCCCGGGCGAATTCCTCCGAGGCTTCCCGATAACGCCCGCGGAGCGCGAACACCTGACCGAGCGCGTTAGCCTTGTCCGCCGAATCGGGCGCGTGTTCGAGATTGCGCCGGGCGACTTCGGCGAGACGTTGCCGGTCCATGGGGCCCGGAGTGGCGGCGGCCTGACGCACCTGGGCTTGTCCGAGGCGGAGCCAGCCTTCGCCCACCTGGGGCTGCAGCGTGCAGAACGTGGTGAAGGCCTCGGCGGCGGCGGCGGCGTTCCCCGATTCGAGGAAAAGGCTGCCCAGATTGAAGCGTGCGACGGCGAGGTTGCGGTCGAGTTCGAGGGCCCGCTGGTAGGCATGGGCGGCCTTGGCGACGTCGCCCTCGCGGTGGTGGGCGAGGCCGAGATGGTTCCACGCCTGGGCGGTGCCCGGCATTATCCGCACGGCCTCTTCGAACGCGACGACCGCTTCGGCGGTCTTGTTTTCTCGGAGAAGGCGTTCACCTTTGAGCAGCGCAGCCGGTCCGGGCGGCATGCAGCCGGACAGGATGCCCGTGGCAATCACGCCGATCGCGAGGAATCGGGTGAAACCGTTGAAACCACGGGCGCTCTGCATCGTGACGGCTGGTTAACACCCGACCTCCGGAGTGTCAAGGAACGCACCTAGAACGTGAGTAAAGTCAGGATTCATCAATTGGTTTGGCTGGTGTCCGCGCTGTTGGGCTGGGGCTCCCCGGCGATGGGCGCGGTTTCCTTCGCGGCATCGAGCCCGGCGGCGGGCAACGCGAAGATCGTCATCGCGCAGGATCCGGGCGCGACCGAAGTCCTGCGGCCCATGCCCGGCATCGTCGACCGGCTCGTCGGCCGGGGGCTGACCCAGCTGACGCAGAAGAGCAATCTCACCTCGGCCTGGCTCAGCCTCGTGAAGACGAACGACCGGATCGGCATCAAGGTCTACTCCACACCGGGAGCAGACAGCGGCACCCGGATTCCGGTGGTGGCTTCCGTCGTGCGGGGACTGGTCGAGGCCGGAGTTCCCGCCACCAACATCACCCTTTGGGACCGCCGTCTCGGCGACCTGCGCGCGGCGGGATATGGAGCCTTGTCGGAACAGTTCGGCGTGAAACTGGCGTCATCGGTGGACCGGGGATTCGATGAAAAGGTGTTCTACGAGAATTCAGTCCTCGGTAACCTGCTGTTCGGCGACCTAGAATTCGGCCGCAAAGACACGACCGTCAGCCGGCGTTCCCATCTCACGGAACTGGTGACGAAGGATTTCACAAGGCTCATCAGCATCACCCCCCTGTTGAACCACAACGAGGCCAGCATCACCGGCCATCTCACCAGCCTCGGCCTCGGCAGCGCCGACAACATCCTGCGCTTCGAGGGCAGCGGCGACCGCCTGGCCACGGCCCTGCCCGAACTCTTCGGCCAGCCGCAGATCGCCGACAAGGGAGTGCTCTACATCACCGACGCCCTCATCTGCCAATACCAGGGAGAGCACCGCAGCCTCCTGCATTATTCCGCGCCTCTGAACCAGCTCTGGTTCAGCAGGGATCCCGTCGCCCTCGACTCGCTCGGCCTGCTGGAACTTGAGCGCCAGCGGGACATCGCCAAGATTCCCCAGCCCAATCTCAACCGGGAACTCTACGCCAACGCCGAACTCCTCGAACTCGGCGTCTCCAACCTCAAGCGCATCGTCACCGTAAACGCGCAGTGACCGCATTCCTTCTCCCGGCTTTTCCCGAATCCTAATCTTTCAGCCCCTCGGGCACCGTATGAAGCCGATCGGCGGGACACCGGGATCAAGAACGGATTTTAGAGTAACTTGACGGAGGACTTAACTCCTTCCCGGCTCCTGCCGATAAGCCTGTGAGAATGGAACGACCCTTGCGGCTGGCAGCGCCGTCCGGTTCGGCATTGATATGAAAGGCATCTCTCTCACTTGGTTCGACATCGTCGCCCTCGCCCTCCTCATCGTGGGCCTCGTCCGCGGCCGCAGGCTGGGGATGTCGGGCGAACTGCTCCTCCTTGCACAATGGATCGCCATCGTGGTCGGGGGCGCCTTCGGCTACGGCCCGCTGGGGGCCAAGCTCTACCTGTTCCTCCCCATCGGGCAGCTCTGGTGCAACGTCATCGCCTACCTGGCCATCGCCGCGGCCGTGTCCACGGTCTTCTCGGCGGTGAAACGTCGGATCGGGGAACGCCTCACCAGCAACGAACTCTTCGGCAAAGGCGAATACTATCTCGGCATGGCCAGCGGATGCGTCCGCTACGCCCTCATCCTCATCGCCATCACCGCGCTCATCAACTCGCGGCAATACACGCAGGGGGAACTGGACGCCTCCCTCAAACAGAGCCAAGCGAACTTTGGCAGCGATTTCTTTCCCCGCTTCGGGTCGATCAACCAGACGGTCATGAAGAAATCGTTGGTCGGCCAACAGCTCAACAGCCATCTGGCCATCCTGCTGATGAAGCCCACCTCGGGAGCCGGCAAGCCCCTCACGACGGCCGACAGTCCGGCCAACCGCCGCAACAAGGAGCTCGACAGCATCGCCGGCAAGTAGGGCCGACGAACGGGCTTACCGGATCGATTTCCAGGGCTCTTCACCGCTCGCATCCACGGCGAACGGCCCCGAGTAGGCGGCGGGGGAAAGCACGGCGAGGATCACAGCGTCCTTGGACGAGGGGTTGAAGGTCGCGTGGACCATGCCCCTGGGAATGTGCGCCACTTCTCCGACCTTGAGCAGGCGCATCTCGGTTTCGACCCATTGCTCCACTTCGCCTTCGAGCACGTAGATGACTTCCTCCAGCTCCGGATGGGTGTGGAAGTTGTGGCCTTCACCCGCCGGCAACACGGCGCGGCAGATCTGGAGGTCCTTCGCCTCGCAGACTTCGGTGTGGCAGAGCCAATAGTTTGTCCGGCCCTTGAAGTCCTCCTTCAAGGCTTCGGCGGTGGTGATGAAGCGGTTCGGCGTGTTGCTCATGGCGAATGGCGGCCTGACTACCGCAAACACCCCATTGAAGTCGAACCGGGATTCTGAGGTTGGTCCAGTTTCGCGGACATGGCTGGTGCTCTGCATGTCGGCGAATGCGTTCGGCTCGGATCCCGCAGGCTCGGGATTGGAGTCCGGCACCTTCCGGTTTCGCGACTCGCTGAAGGCCACTTCCAGAAACTGCAGCCGATGTAAGAAGCGTGGTGGATTTAGAATAGATGCGTGCCTGGCACCGTCGGACATGGCGTGCCTGAAACCATC
>JAYTUE010000272.1:0-13471 GCA_043744715.1 Verrucomicrobiota bacterium
AAACCCATCGAAGCGCCTGATGGTTTGCTGGCGATCTACCACAAACCCGCCGGCCTGGTGTGTTCTCGGGACGAACGGGAGGGCTCTTCCATCTACGGCGCCTTGCCCGCGCTTTGGTCCGAACGGAATCCGCCGGTGACCTCGATCGGCCGCCTCGACAAGGACACCACCGGGCTGCTCTTCATCACCGACGTCGGCGAACTCGTCCAACGTTGGACGTCGCCCAAACACAAGGTGCCGAAGGTCTACGACGTGACGGTGGACCGTGAACTTCCTCCGGGCCTGGTGGAACTCTTCGCCGCCGGCACTCTTCAGCTGGAGGACGAAGACAAGCCCTGCTTGCCGGCGAAACTGGAGATACTCGGTCCACGCGAGGCGCGTCTGGAATTGATCGAAGGGAAGTTCCACCAGGTGAAGCGCATGTTCACCAGCCAAGGCTGCAATGTCTTGAGGCTCCATCGCAGCCGCTTCGGCGAGTTCGATCTCACCGGACTGGCGGAGGGGCAATGGCGGCTGCTGGATCTGCCGGCGGGCTTGTCGCGTTGAGCGGCGGTCAGCCTTTGCGGGGGTCTCTTACTTCCCCTGCACGCCGCGAAGGTAGGCCAAGACCAGCTCCGGCAGATCCTCGCTGTAACCGCCTTCGAGCACGCTGAAGAACTTCACGCCGCAGTCCCGCAACAGGGTGCCGATCCATTCGAAGTCTTCGGACTCAAGCATCCCCTGCGCGATGGGGTCGCGCGCGTAGGCGTCGAATCCCGCAGACACGCCGATCAAGTCCGGCTTGAAGGCGATCAGACGTTCCAGGGCCTGCTTCAGGACGCCCCGGTAGATCTCGCGCGGTGTCCGGGGCGGCAACGGGTAGTTGAAGCAGTTTTTCCCGGCGTCCTTCAACCCGGTGCCCGGATAGCAGGGAGATTGATGCACGGAGCCGAAGACCGCATGGGGATGATCGAGCAGGATCGCCTCGGTGCCATTGCCGTGGTGGACGTCGAAGTCGAAGACCGCCACACGGTGCGCGCCCATCGCCAAGGCCTCCAATGCGGCGACGGCGACGCCGTTGAAGTAGCAGAAACCCATCGCCCGGTCCTTCGTCGCGTGATGTCCGGGCGGCCGCAACAGGCTGAAGGCGGCCTTGCCCTGACGCGCCAGCTGCATGGCCTTGATGGCACCGCCGACGGAGCGACGCGTGTGTTCGGCGATCTTCGGATGATTTGGGGTGTCGGCGTCGAAATCGCCCATGGCCGTATCCACGCCGCGGATCAGCGCGGGGGAATGGGCCCGCATGAGCTGGTCGAGATCCACCTCGGAAGGCTTGTCCCAGCTGATGGCGACATCGGTCTGCTTGCGGAGCCGTTCGAGCGTCTTGGCGACGCGCGCGGGCTTCTCGGGATGGCCCGGCGCGGAATACTCCACGCAGCGTTCATCGGTGATGACGATCATGGGCGGAGCCTAGCGGGCCACACCTTCCTCAGCCATGAACTTAAGGGCCATCGGACAAGGGGCTGGATGATGGGAATCCATGGCGCTTGCATCAGTTTCCGGACTTCAGCTGCCGAACAATTTCATCCACGTCGAAGACGCAGCCGCCCCATGTGCCGCCGCTCACGCCTTGGAGCGCGGCCCACAGACGCGTGTCGTCGGGGAGCTTCGCGTGCGGGGCGAGGTCGTCGCGCATCGAACGTGCGGCCAGGCGGCGGGTGCCTTCCTCCGTCGAGAAACGTTCCGTTCCTTCGCCGATGAAATCGACGGAACCGACGAGTTGGTTGCGATCAACGACGATGCGGATGACGTCGCCATCGCGCAGTTTGCCGATGGGCCCGCCGGCCAGCGCTTCGGGTCCGACGTGGCCGATGCACGCGCCGGTGGAGACGCCGGAGAACCGGGCGTCGGTCACGAGGGCGACGTGTTTGCCGAACGGCAGGAACTTCAACGCGCTGGTGATCTGGTAGGTTTCCTCCATGCCCGTGCCCATGGGCCCGACACCCGCGAGGATCATGACATCGCCGGCCTTGATGCCTCCGGCCTTGATCGCGGCGATGGCGGCGCGTTCGCTGGGGAACACGCGGGCTGGGCCTTCCTTGCGGTAGACGCCGTCGGCATCGACGACGGACGGATCGATGGCGGTGCTTTTGATCACGCAGCCTTCGGGCGCGAGATTGCCGCGTGGAAACGTGACGGTGCTGGTGAGACCGCGGGCCTTGGCCTGAGCGGGCGACATGATGACGTCGTCGGGTTCGACGCCGTCACGCTCACGAAGAATTTCGCGGAAACGCATCCGGCGTTCGCTCGTTTCCCAGGCATCGAGCACTTCTCCCAGAATGCGGCCGGTCACCGTCAGGACATTGGTGTCGAGCAGGCCCAGGCGACGGAGGTGCAGCATGACTTCCGGGACGCCACCGGCGAGGAACGCGCGGACGGTCGGATGATAGACGGGACCGTTCGGCAGCACGCTCACGAGGCGCGGAACGCGGCGGTTGACGTCGATCCAATCCTCCACGGTCGGACGCCGAAGCCCTGCGGCGTGGGCGATGGCGGGGATGTGGAGCAGGAGATTGGTGGAACCGCCGAAGGCCGCATGGACGACCATCGCATTGCGGATGCTGGCGTCGGTCAGGATGTCGCGGCTGAGGATCCTGCGGGCTTCGAGTTCGACCAGCGCCTGTGCGGAACGGACCGCGAGATCGGTCCAAACGGGTTCACCTGAGGGCGCAAGCGCGCTGTGCGGCAGCGAGAGTCCGAGCGCTTCGCCGACCACTTGTGACGTGGCGGCGGTTCCAAGGAACTGGCAGCCACCGCCGGGCGAGCCGCACGCGCGGCAGCCGAGGTCGGACGCTTCCTGGAGCGAGAGCAGCCCATGCGAATAGCGCGCGCCGATCGACTGCACGGCTCCGAGGTCTTCGCCGTCGGAAGCAGGCAGGGTGACGCCGCCGGGGATGAGGGCGACGGGCAGATCCCGCATTCCGGCCAGCGCCATCATCATCGCGGGAAGACCCTTGTCGCACGTCGCGATGCCGAGGACTCCGGAGCGGCAGGGCAGCGAACGCGCGAGGCGGCGGAAGATCTGCGCGGCGTCGTTGCGGTAGGGAAGGCTGTCGAACATGCCGGCCGTTCCCTGTGTGCGGCCGTCGCAGGGATCGGAGCAGAAGGCCGCGAAGGGAATCGTCTTCAGCCGGCGAAACTCTTCCGCCGCCGCCTGCACGAGCAGGCCGATTTCCCAGTGGCCCGTGTGATAACCCAGCGCGATCGGCTTTCCGTCCGGCGCGCGCACGCCGCCCTGGGTGCTGAGGATGAGATATTGTTTGCGGCCGACTTCCTCCGGGTTCCAGCCCATGCCGACGTTCTGGGTCAGGCCGAAGAGGTCGCCGCTGGGGCGGTTCAACAGGAGGTCGGCATCCAACGGGAGGCTTCCCTCAGGCCCCGGTGCGCGGGTGCGGATGCGGTAGATCTCGGGATTTTCCGGGAATAGGTCGGACGGCATGGCCGGAGTGAAGCAGCGCCTGCTTGGTAAGGAAGACGAAAACGTGGTGCGCGTCTCCGTAATAGGCCGGGCTGGCAGCCCGCCTACTTCGCCACTGCGGCCTTGCGGATTTCTCCGGCCAAATCGTCGGGGGTCCACTTGTTCTCCGGCACGATCGCCTGGACTTTCCCGGTCGCGTCGATGACGACGGTGCGAAGGTTGTGGCTGATGGAATTGCCGGCTTTCCAGAATTTCAGGCCGAAGTGGTCGGCCAGCGCGGTGATCTCGACCAGGTCCCCGGTCAGGAAACTCCACCGTGCGGGATCGTGCTTGTAACGGGCGGCGTAGGTCTTCAGGACGTCGGAAGAATCATTCTCCGGATCGATCGTCACCGACCACATCCGCCAATTCTTCGGCGCGGAACGATCGGCCAGCAGCTTCGCCTGGGCGGACTGGAAGTTCTCCGACATCTTTGGGCAGAAGAGCGGAAACGGGCAACTGGTGAAGATGAAGGTGATGGCAACGGCATTCCCTTTCAACGAATGGAGGCTGACGGCCTGCCCTAGCTCGTTGGTCATGGTGAAGTCCGGCATGACGTCGCCGACCTTCAGCTCCTCGACCGGCCGCGAGGGCCTGAACTGGGGTTTGGGTTCCAGACCGCCGGGCGTCTCGCTGCCGATTTTCTGGATGGACTCGATCCAGCCGTCGTCCTCCGTGACCAGCAGCTTGAACTGCACGATGTCGTTCGACGCCAGCCCGGTCATCAGCTTCCGGTCCTTCACGGCGATGGGCATGGTCATGGCCCTCATGTATCCGGGAATCTCCTCGTGGCGGATGACCAGCTCGGCATCCTTGTCCCGGACTTCACGGATGACCCCCTTGACCACGAACGCCTTGAGGTTGGTTGATGCGGGTGCGGCCGTCCCAAATGTTCCGGATGGACGGATACTTTCCCGAGGGCTGCATCCGGTTAGCCAGACGACGGGGATGAAGACCAGGGCCAATCGCGTGAAGAGGTTCATTCGATCGAGCAGAATTCGCACTCCCGAAGCCTCTGGTCAAGGCCGTCGCCCGGCCGCTTGACACGAAGAGTCTCACTGATAGGCTGCGCGGCCCTTGAAAACCGGCGGTGGCCGTAAGGGAACAATTTATGAAGCGCCAGTATCAACCTTCGAAGATCCGCCGGAAGCGTCAGCACGGCTTTTTGGCCCGCAGCCGCAGCAAGAGCGGCCGTGAGATTCTCCGCCGTCGCCGCAATCTCGGCCGCAAGCGCCTCACCCCGGTCTGATTGTCTGAATGTCTGCCGCCGGTCCAGCCCGCCAGACGCTGCCGGCGCAACGTCGTCTCCGCGCTCCGGGCCAGTTTGTCCGCACGCGTGAAGAAGGCCAGAGGGTCGCCTGTGGAGTCCTGATCCTCAACTGGGTCGCCTCCCGCGATGTCGCCACGGGCCTTCGTCTGGGGGTTGTTTCCAGCCGGAAAATCGGGCCCGCCACCGTCAGGAACCGGGCCCGGAGACTTCTCCGGGAAGTGTTTCGCCGGCACCAGCATGAGATAGACCGGCCGGTGGACTTGGTCCTCGTGGCCCGGAACTCCATCGCGCGGAAGTCCTATTCCGAGGTGGAACGGGATTTCCTCAAGGCACTCCGCCAGCAGGGTTTGTTGAAGGCCACTCCGTGATCCAGCGGTTGATCATTTTCGCCGTCCAGCTTTACCGCTGGACGCTCTCGCCAGCCAAGCGCGTGCTCTTCGGAGCCTCGGCCGGGTGCCGTTTCCATCCCTCCTGTTCGCAATACGCCATCGAAGCCGTCCAGCTTCATGGGGCCGCAGCGGGGTCCGCTTTGGCGGTTCGCCGCCTGTGCCGTTGTCATCCTTGGGGCGGATGCGGCCTGGATCCGGTTCCGCCGGTTGATCGTCCTCATTCCTCCGAAGCTCTTTCCTGATTTCCCATGGATCGTAAATCCATCCTCGTCATCGCCCTGTCGCTCGGCCTGATCGTCCTGTGGCAGGTCGTGCTCGTGCCCAAGCTGTATCCGCCGAAGGTGATTCCCGCCGGAACCTCCAACCAGGTCGCTTCCGCTTCGAACAGCGTTCCGTCTTTGGCTCCGGAGACGGTGGCCATTTCCTCGAATGCCCCCGTTCGTCCGGTGACTTCGATGGTCGAACAGCTGGTTGTCATCGCCAATGCCGATTCCACCTACACCTTCACATCGCATGGCGGCGGCTTGAAGGAAATCGGTCTGCGAAACTATAAGGCGATCATTTCCCGTGATAGGAAAACCAACAGCGGTCCCCAGGCGGTCGCCACGTTGAATTCCGGGGCACACTTGCCCGCGTTGTCCCTTCTCGGAGGCGCTGCGTTGGAAGGCGACGGAATCTACGCCCTGACCCAGGTGAGCGCGGGCGTTCGGGCGGAGAAGGCGCTGCCCAGTGGCCTTGTCATCATCAAGGAATTCCTCCCGACCTCCAATTATCTCATCAGTGTCAGCACGCGGCTGGAAAACCGCGGCTCCCAGCCGTTGCTCATCCCCGAGCACCAGTTCCTCATCGGAACCTCCACGCCGCTGACTCCCCATGATCTCCCGCTCAACCAGGGCGCGATGTGGCATGACGGCACGACTCCTTCCATCGCGGACGAGGGATGGTTCGCCAACCGCACGCTGGGGTGCATTCCCGGGACGCCTCGCACGGAGTATCGCGCCGGCAACAGCAACGTGGTCTGGGGGGAGGTCCACAACCAGTTCTTCACCATCGCCGTCATCCCCGCGACGAACCAGCCGCCTGCGGCTGTCTACGTGAAGCACCTCGACCTGCCGCCCCCTTCCCGCGCCGTCATCGAGACGGATTCACGGACCAACCTCAAACCCGTCGGCTACCAGGCCGGGTTGGTCTACCCGGCGCAGAGCCTCGCGCCCGGTGAGGCGGTCTTCCGCGGATACACCGTCTATGCCGGGCCCAAGGAATACGACCGCGTCGCCAACATCGGCTCCGCGCTGAACAACAACCTCGATGCGCTGATGAACTTCGGGCGGTTCTTCGGCTTCTTTGCGCGCCTCCTCCTCATCTCGATGAACGCCCTGCACAGCCTGGGCCTGTCCTACGGCCTCGCGATCATCGCGATCACCGTCATCATCAAGCTCCTGTTCTGGCCGCTGACCAACGCCTCCACCAAGTCCATGAAGCGGATGGCCGCGCTCCAGCCGCAGATGAAGGCCATTGCCGAGAAGTATAAGGACGATCCGCAGAAGAAGAACCTCAAGACGATGGAGTTCATGAAGGAGCACAAGGTCAGCCCCGTGGCCGGCTGCGTCCCCATCTTGATCCAGATCCCGGTCTTCATCGGCTTCTACACGATGCTCAACAGCGCCATCGAGCTCCGGGGCGCGAGTTTTCTCTGGGCGTTCGACCTGTCGCAGCCCGATTATCTCTTCACGATCCCGGGGCTCGGCCTGCCGTTCCACCTGATGCCGTTCTTCTGGGCCGCGAGCACTTGGTGGCAGACCAGCCTGACGCCGACGTCTCCGGGAATGGATCCCGCGCAGCAGAAGATGATGAAGCTGATGCCGTTCATGTTCTTCTTCTTCCTCTACAGCACCGCGTCGGGTCTGACCGTCTACTGGACGGTGCAGAATCTCCTGAGCGTGCTTCAGACCAAGATCACCAAGGCCGGCGAAGATCCCGCCAACAAGGCCAAGACGGCCGTGATCGTTAAGGCCAGGAAGTAGTCTCCGCCGCCGGATCTGAAATTCTTTCACCACCATGTCAGCCATCGCCAAAACCACGCTTGAAGAACTTCTCAAACACCTCGGCTTCGAAGCCACGGTCGAGGAGCTCCCCTCCGACGACGGCATCCTGCTCAACGTCACCACGGCCGATTCCGTCGCGCTGATCGGACGCGCGGGCCAGTCCCTGGCCGATCTCCAGTCGCTCCTGAACCGTCTGGTCCTGCAGAAGGACTCCACCATTCCCCGCGTCACCATCGACGTCGGCGGCTTCCGCCAGCAGAACGCGCTCGCCCTCGTCCAGAAGGCCAAGGAAGGCGCGGAACGCGTCCGCCGCTTCGGCGATGTCGTCGAGCTGGAGCCGATGAACTCCTACGACCGCCGTGTCGTGCACCAGTCCCTCAAGGACGATCCGGACATCGAGAGCCACAGCGTCGAGATCGAGGGCTCCGCCAAGAAGGTCATCATCCTCCGTCCGAAGAGCGCGGCGTAGACCAGCGGTCGGTTGATCCACCCCCCAAGACGAGCCGCGCCTAAACCGCGCGGCTTTCTTCTATCCAGCCAACTCAGGCCGGAGGCCTGCACCCCCGTGCCCCGTTGGCTTCAGGCTTCCTGTTGCGCCGCGTGCAGCTTCCGCAATTCCGTTTTCAGGATCTTGCCGGTGGCGCCGCGTGGGAGCGCCGGGAGGACGAATGTGCGACGAGGAATCTTGTAGTCGGCGAGATGACTCTTGAGGAATTCGGTCAGCGCCCGCTCGTCGAGGGTGAGGCCCTCGACGAGCGAGACGTAGGCCACGGCGCGTTCGCCGCGACGGTCGCATGGCTCGCCGATGACGGCCGCTTCGCGGATGCCGGGGAACCTGTGGATCACCTCCTCGATCTCTCGCGGATACACGTTCATGCCATTGGGCTTGAGCATGTCCTTCTTCCGGTCGGTGATGTAGAAATAGCCTTCCGCGTCGAGTTTCCCGATGTCGCCGGTGAGCAGCCACTGGTCGCGCATGGCCGCCGCGGTGGCGGAGGGATTGTTCCAGTAGCCCACCATGACGTTACCCCCACGGACGCAGATCTCCCCCTCCTCGCCCACGGGGAGGAAGTTGCCCGCATCGTCCTGCACCGAGACTTCCACTCCGTCGATCGGCACACCGATGGAGCCGTCTTTCCAAGGGCCTTGCACCGGGTTGATCGAGACGACGGGGCTGGCTTCGCTCAGGCCGTAGCCTTCGATCAGCGGAACTTCCGGGAACCGTTGGTTGAACATCCGCAGGATCTCTCCGGGCAGCGGTCCCGCGCCGCTGATGCAAAGGCGCAGGGGCAACGTGGTGGCCGGTGGAAGTCCGGCCAAGGCGCGGAAGAGCGAGGCCATCGCGGGGAGGATGGAGCCGCGGTTTGAGACGATCTCCTGCACCATCGCCTTCTGCTGGGTGAGCCCGCGCACCAGCACGATAGATCCGCCCGTGAGCAGCGGAAGCAGGATGCAGACGGTCAGCATGAAGCTGTGGAACATCGGCAGCAGGAGCACGAAACGGTCGTGGTCGACGATCCGCAGGACCTTCCGGCAGGACTCGACGTTGTGGAGCAGGTTGCCGTGCGTGAGCATCGCCCCCTTGGGATGGCCGGTCGTGCCCGAGGTGTAGACGATGACCGCGAGATCGCCGGCTGTCCGCGTCGCCAGGGGAGCCGCGTCGGCCCTGGCCTGTCCGAGATCTTCGAGATGTTCGACGTCCCACGAACGCAGGTCGGGCAACCGGTCGCGCAGCACGGCCAGCGTCTCCTCCATCGCCCGTTCCGTCAGCAGGACGTCGACGCCGGCATCGTTGATGATGTAGCCGATTTCGTCGGGCTTGAGAAAGGTGTTGAACGGCACCACGACGGCGCCGGCCATCAGCGCGCCGAAGAACGCGGGGATGAACTCCGGCCGGTTGCGGATGAGCAGTCCGACGCGGGCGCCGGGTTCGACTCCGAACTTTTCCTTCAGCAGATGGCCCACCGCCTGGGCCTGGTGAAGGAGGTTTCCGTAGAGCACGGTGGAGTCGCCCCAGTAGATGGCCGGCTTGTCCAGCGAAGCCGCAGCCGAGTTGGTGAAGGCGGAAGCGAGGTTCATGCCTGCAGACGCTAGCGATGCCTCCGCAAAAAAGAAGCGCCCGTTTGATCAGGGGGCTCCGCCATGGAAAGCGGTCCGTGCGGTGGATCCCGCCGGGCGATTCGGGGCGGGTTCAACATGTCGCTGCGTGAGCCCAACTCGACTGCATGGTTTCAGTTTACCTCCCTGCCCGGCGTGCGGTTTCAGGCAAACAGCCGCCCGATCTTCCGCAGCACCGTTCCCGTCGCTTCGAGCCAGAGACCGAAGACCGACAGCAGATTCGCCTGACCAGTCAGCAGTGGAAGCGCGACCAGGAGGACGAGGATGTTCCCCAGGAAGATGATCACGGCGGAGAACAGGTAGCCTTGGCTGGTGATGTCGGACTGCCGCGTCTTCAGCACATGGATCGTGAGCGTGGCGTGGAAGGCGTAGGCGGCGCCGAGCAGCAGGTGGAACCAGGGCGACCAGCGGTTCCAGTCCCAGATAAGGTGTCCGACGAGGAAGATCCCGGTGAGCAGCACCGCGTAGATCGGGAAGAAGTAGGGCGCGAGCGCGATGACGAAGTTGGACTTGGTCACGACCACGTGCCCGCCCTGCGAGGTGGCCTTGAATTTCTTCACCCTGCCGCCGAAGAGCCATGTCCAGACTACGTGGGTCAGCTCGTGCCCGACGACGTAGAGCCACATCGGCTTGGGCAGCGTGACGAGGACGATGATCCAGCAGGCCGCGCCTCCGAGCAGCGCCACCCAGACCGAATCCGCGCGTCCCGTGCGCCCGACGACCAGCACCAACGCCTTCACCGCGCCGATGCAGAACGGCAGCAGGAAAACGGCGATGAGGGTCTTACCCCATTTTGGCATGGGCGGAGTAGAAGCCGGGCAGGCGGCGGAAGGGAAATGGAAAGGGGATTCAACGGGAGAGACTGGTCCCGGCTTCCACTTGTTGAACCAGGCCGAGCTTCACCAGGAAGTTCGGCGACTTGAGCCGTTTGGGTAGGGCGATGCCCGCTCCCAGAAGCATCACGCAGAAGAGAACGGCCAAGTTCGCGCGGATGACGGGTTGGACGTAGCCGCTCTCATCGACCGGACATTCCGTCAGTTTCCAGACCACCCACTCCTCCCAGAACGCGGTCAGCACGATGCTGATGACCAGGCCGGCGTAGACCGCGGACAGTTTCCAGAGCCAGTAGGCAGCCAAGTTGGCCGAGTCGGAGAAAAGAGCCGGGAAGCCGAACAGAAAGCAGCTCGCGCACAACCCCATCGTCATGAGGGTCGCCAATCCACCGGGAGAGAAGCGCTGCATCCACGGATGACGGACGGCGGCAATGGCCCGGCGCGCCGGCGGGAGGCAAAGCGGCCAAACGATGAACGCTCCGAGAAACAGGATCGGTCCACTGCCAATGAGGACGGCAACAAAGAAACCAATCACCGTGGTGAGCATGTTGGCCAAGATCATCAGGCCGAACGCGCGACCGACGCCCATATTCTTTTGCGACCACGCGAAGATGGCCGACTTCAGCAGGACAGCGGCTCCGAGGATGATCCAAGAGCCTGTCAGCATCCCGGGTCCGCCAACCACCTTGATGAACGGAAGGATCGGCTCGCACCCATGAGCGCTGGCTGAAATGCCAACCATTGCGGCCGCAACCAGAGATGCCTTCGACAGTTTCACGTTTTTCTTCATCGGTGCCCGCCCGATAGCCTCACAGGTAGATCAGCACCGCAGAATCTCTCGATTGGAAACGGGAAATCCGCCACGAAGCGCAGCACTGACTGTATCACCGGCACTACGCCCTTTCAGCGAGGCTGAGGACGCAACTGCTGGTCGAACCACTGGCCGAACTGGCGGATGTCCCAGGGCATCGTCAGCCAGCCGTGGTCGCCGCCGGGATGCACCTTCAACTTCACCTCACAGCCCAGCTTCTGCGCGGCTGCCTGGAACCACTCCGATTGTTCGAGGGGTGTCAGCGTGTCCGCGTCGCCATGATGGATGAGCACCGGAGGCAGATTCGAGGTGACATGGTAGATCGGTGACATCTCGCGGCCGATCAGTTTCCACGCCGGCATGTTGGTCGCCTGCGGACCGAACCCGTCGGCGTAGCTCTTGGGCGGACCGCCGTCGCCGGGATTCTCCCTCGACTTGCCGAGATTGAGAAAGTCGGTGACGGGATAAAAAATAGCGACTGCCTGCACCGCGCTGCTCTCGCGGTCCACCGGGTCCGTGGCTTCCGGACGGCCCGGTCCGCCGCGCGTCGCGAGCATCAGGCCCAGATGCCCGCCTGCACTCCCGCCGGTGATCCCGATCCGCGCCGGGTCGATGCCGTAATCCTTGGCATGATGCCTCACAAACCGCACGGCCCGGTGCATGTCTTCGACGATCTCCATGATCGACGCCTTGGGCCGGGAGACGTGGTAGACGGGGATCACCGTGTAGCCGCGACGAAGCAGTGGCGCCGCGATCCAGTCGCGGAACGTCCCCGGCTTGCCGGACATCCATCCGCCGCTCACCAGTAAAAGCACGCCCACGCCGTTGGGTTTCTCCGGCCGCAAGACATCGATCGCCAGTGTTTCTCCGCCGCGCTGCCCGTATTCGAGGGCGTTCGTGCGTTGAACCGTGGGATGGAAATACCACCAGCCACCGCCGGCGATCAGCGCAAGCAGCAGCACGACTGCACCCAAGGTCCAAAAAGTTCTCCGGAGAATGCGTTTCCAGTTCATGGGCGAAGTCCGCCGAAGGCTGGATCAGATCTGCGATCGCCGCGAGGAATAGTCCATCGGGACCGAAAAGAAAACGCCGCTCCGGTTCTCCGGAGCGGCGTTGCAAACAGTCCGCCTCGTTGCCTCGGCGGCTACGAGGTTTAGCCCTTCAGGTTCTTCGCGCCGTTGACGGTGCTGTTGACCCGCAGGCGCAGGCCGTTCAGGCGGATGAAGCCCGTCGCGTCGTCCTGGTTGTAGGCCTTGGTCGGGTCGGCCTCCATCGTCGCAATGTGCGGGTTGTAGAGGCTTACGGCGCTCTTGCGGCCGGCCACGTAGAGCCCGCCTTTGTAGAGCTTCACGCGCACGGTGCCGGTGACGTTCTTCTGGCTCTCCTCGACGAGCGCCTGCAACGCCAGCCGCTCCGGCGCGAACCAGAAGCCGTAATAGACCAGCTCCGCATACTTCGGGATGAGCGAGTCGCGCAGGTGCATGACCTCGCGGTCCATCGTGAGGCTTTCCATCTGGCGATGCGCGTAGTGGAGGATGCTGCCGCCGGGCGTCTCATACACGCCACGGCTCTTCATGCCCACGAAGCGGTTCTCCACCATGTCCACGCGACCGACGCCGTGCTTGCCGCCGAGCTTGTTGAGCGTCCGCATGACTTGCAGTGGCGAGAGCTGCTTCCCGTTCACGGCCACGCAGTCGCCTTTCACGAAGTCGAGCGTGACGAACTCGGGCTTGTCCGGCGCGTCCTCAGGGAAAACGGAGAGCGTGTTGAATGAGCCGCGATATTTCGGCGCGCTCGCGTCGAGCCACGTGTCTTCGAGGATGACGTGGAATAAATTTTTCAACTTGGGCAAAATGTTTTTAGTCCCGGCCAACTTGGAGGAAAAAATTCCGCTCGTCAGCCAAAACTTTTCAAACGAAACCCTCTGTGCGTTCAATCAAAACTCACGTCAACGAACGCAACAGGTCTGCAAATCGAATCCGCACTTGTGCAAGTCCAACTTTCCCGCGTGTGAATCGAAGCTGTCTCGCGTGCGAGAAGAATCCGGGCGCGTGCAATCTCAATCCGCGCAAGTGCGAGCCGGAGTTTTCCGAGTGTCAGTGTCAGCCGGGCGCGTGCGAGCGGCAGGTTGGTGCGTGTCAGTTGCGAATTCGGCGGTGTAAATCGGGCGTTCGGGCGTGTAAATCGTGGCCGGGAGCGTGTCAGCCGCACGAAAGTCCATGCGTGAGTCGCTTGAAATGAGGGATTTACGCTCGAAAATCCGGGAAAGGATCACTTTCCCGGCTTTCAGCGGTTTCGGCGGAGTTTATTGAGTCGGCGGCGGCGTGGGAGGCGTCGGGGGATTTTTCTCCCGCTGCGGGGCCCGTTCAATGTGACTGGCGCTTTGCCACGCGCGGAGCTTGTCCGGGTCGCGCGCATACTTGTTGTGCATGATGGCATCGAGGTAGTCGGTCTGTTTCATGCCGTCCTTGATGAGCCTGCCGACGGCGGCGGTGCTGGCCACGCCTGT
>JAYTUE010000273.1:0-3402 GCA_043744715.1 Verrucomicrobiota bacterium
AGCATCTTCATCACCGTGAGCGGATTCCGGATCTCGTGCGCCACCTCCGCAGCCAGCAGGCCGAGGGCGGAGAGTTTTTCGTTCTGCCGGAGCTGCTCCTCGACGTCGACGATGCGCTCGTAGAGACGCGCCTTCTCGATGGCGATGGCGGAAAGCTCGGCCATGGCGCTGAGGATGCGGATCTCCTCGTTCGAGAAGCTGTGCGGCTTGGCGGTGTAGACGCTCAACGTGCCGATGGCCTGGCCGCCGAAGATGAGCGGAACGCTGAGCAACGAAACGAGTCCCTCTTCACGGGCGACGTCGACGTTCTGGTAGCGTCCGGACACTTGGACGTTCTCCACCTGGAGCGGCTTCTTCCGGCGCACGACGATCCCCAGCATGCTGTCCGACGTGCTGAGCCGGGCCTTGTTGACGTATCGCTCACCCGCTCCGTGGTGCGCGCGGAGGTCCAGCCATTCACCCGTCCCATCCAGCATCATCAGCGAACACATGCTGGCGTCGACCAGCTGCGCCGCCTCGCGGGTGACGACGCTCAGCGCCTCGTCGAGGCTCAACGTCGAATTGATCGTGCGGCTGACGCTGACCAGCGTCTCGAAGAGGCGCGCCTTGAGGCGGAGCTGTTCGTAGAGCCAGGTGTTCTCGATAACCCGCGTGGCCTGGAGCGCGAGGATCTCGAGAAGTTCCTGGTCCGCGCCGCTGAAGGCGTCGGGCCGGTCGGAATCGACGTTGATCACGCCGCGGATGGAGCCGCGCAGCTCCAACGGCACGGCCAGTTCAGAACGCACTTCCGGCCGCACCATCACATAGCGCCTGTCTGCGGAGACGTCTCCGACGCGCGCAGGCTTGCCGGTGCGGGCGACCCAGCCTGTGATGCCCTCTCCCACCTTGAGGCGGAGTTCGGTGGCATCTCCGGGCAGGCCCGACGCGGCCTGGATTTCGAGGAAGCCCGTCGTGGGATTGACTAGGGCGATCGAACCACTGCCCGCCTTCACGATGCGCACCGTCTCATCCACGATCGACTGGAGCGCTTCCTGAGGTTCGAGGGTCGAGTGGATGATCTCGCCGACACGATACAGCTGCGTCAGCCGTTCATGCTGCTCACGGAGTTCCCGGAGTTCGTCGCTCACGTCGTCAGATTGGGAATCGCCATGGCCCCTGCCAAGCACCGTCCTGCCGGCCTAATGAGGTGTTTCATCCGCGAAGGACTCTTCGGCGCAGGCGTGCTGTTATCTCGTCAACGGCTTCGGCTGGTAGTCCGGGTTCCACTGTTTCCAGCGCCAATCGGACATCTGTTCGGGACTGGCCGGATTGATGCATCCCGTGGTCCCGGCCAGAAGCACGATCAATCCCAGCAGCAGCGTCCATCGTCGCACGGTCTCGATCTTTCCTTCCCCACTGCCCCGGATCTCGTCGTTGCCGTTCATTTCTTCTTCAACCAACCCGGCACGACCTCGTTGCTCCAGATATCGGCGATCTTCTGGCGCTTGCGGACCACGTCGGCCTTCTTGCCGTTCACGAGCACTTCGGTCGGCAGGCTGCGGGTGTTGTAGTTCGAGCCCATGACGGAGCCGTAGGCGCCGGCGCTGAGGAGCGCGAGGGTGTCGCCTTCGCCGACCTTCTGGAGCGGACGGTCCTTGCAGAAGTAGTCGCCCGATTCGCAGATGGGGCCGACGACGTCGGAGGAAACGGTCTCGGCCTTCGCGTCGCGCTTGAGCGGGACGATCTCGTGGTAGCTGTCGTAGAAGGCCGGGCGGATGAGGTCGTTCATCGCGGCGTCCACGATGACGAAGTTCTTCTTCCCGGTCTTCTTGACGTATTCGACGCGGGTGACGAGCGCACCGGCGTTGCCGACGAGGAAGCGACCCGGTTCAAGCAGGATTCGTAGACCCAGCGGCTGGAGCAGCGGCACGAGCGTGGCTGCGTAGGTGGCGGGCGTGAGGATCTTCTTTCCTTCCGGCGTGGACCACCACGCGGGATCGGCGCTGGCAAGGGCGGGGTTGTAGACGATGCCGATGCCACCGCCGATGCTGAAGAACTCGAAGCCATGGCGGGCGGAAAGTTTCTGGACGAGCGGGACGACCTTCTTCACCGCCGTCTCGAAGGGGTTCACGGAGGTGAGCTGAGAGCCGATGTGCATCTGGAGGCCGCGCAGCTTGATGTTCTTCAGCTTGGAGGCGCGGGCATAGACGCCCTCGATCTCCTCGAAGGCGATGCCGAACTTGTTCTCGTAGGTGCCGGTCGTGATCTTGGCGTGGGTGCCGGCGTCGATGTTCGGGTTCACGCGCACGGCGATGGGCGCGACCTTCTTCAGCTTCTTGGCCACGCGGTCGATGCGCTGGAGCTCGGGCTCGGACTCCACGTTGAAGCTGTAGATGCCCTTCTTGAGCGCGAAGGCGATTTCTTCCTCGGTCTTGCCGACACCGGCGAAGACGCACTTCTTCGGGTCGCCACCGGCGGCGATGACGCGCTGGAGCTCGCCGGCGCTGACGGTGTCGAAGCCGCCGCCGAGGTTGGCGAAGAGGCGGATGACGGCCGCGTTCGAGTTGGCCTTCATCGCATAGCAGATGGTGTGGTCCAGCGGTGCGAGGGCGGAGTCGAGCTTCGAGAAATGGTCCGTGAGGGTGCCGGCGGAATAGACGTAGAGGGGCGAGCCGTGCTGCTTCACGAGCGACTGAATCGAGACGCGTTCGCAGAACAACTTGTCACCGATGTAACGGAAACTATGCATGGCCGCGGAGTAAACGGGGCCGGAGAACGAGTTCCAAGTTTCAAGTTGGCCGGGCAATCTTGGAAAATGAAAAACCCGCCGGAGTTCTTCCGGCGGGTTGGTGAAATCGGAGATGGCTTAATCAGCCAAGATCTTGGCGCGCTGGGTGTGATACTCGCGCGGGGTGACCTCGTCGTTGAGGTAACGGCGAGTCAGCTCGGCCAGCTTGCCTTCCTTGGTGGTGGGAGCCATGGCCGGGATCGGCTTGGCGGCTATTTTGCTGACCTGAGTCGGAGCAGCGGGCTTTGCGACGGGTTTTGGAGCCGCGACCGTGGCTGCGGGCTTAGGCGCAGGGGGAGCAGCGGCGGGCTTGACTGCCGGCTTGGGAGTCGCAGCCGCGACTGCAGGTTTCGGCGCCGGGGGCTTTGGAGCGGAGACCATGGCCGGGGCCGGCTTGGCGGCCTGTTTCATGCGGAGAACTCTAAGGGCCTGCTGTTGGGCGGCGGTGTCGGAAGGCGGGACGTAGGCCGGGTTGGCCACCGGGGCGGAGGCGACCGCGGGCACGGGCTTCTTCATCTCGACCGGCTTGGCTGCGGGAGCCGAGGCCGGCTGAGCCATGGGCTTGGGGGTGCTGACCACGACCGGCGCGGGCTTGAATGCCTGCTTGGCGCGGAGAACCTCAAGGGCCTGCTTCT
>JAYTUE010000274.1:0-13377 GCA_043744715.1 Verrucomicrobiota bacterium
AATGATGCGCTCGCGGACAGCAACAGGGATGGCTTTCACAGTCGTGAGTTTATCACACCTCACCGCAATTGCGCTACATTATTTATGGAAACGCTCTAGCGCTCTCGCCCCGCTCCGCTGCGGTATCAGAGAAAATGCTTCTACCGACAAACGATTCCTTGAAAATCCCATCTGTAGCGTTGTCGAGAAACTCAAATACACGCTCCGTTTCGCGCACTGCCACATCTTGGGGAATTCCAAGGATCACCACATTTACCGCCACTGCCAACCCAGCCGTCACATCAAAGGTTGTCCTTTTCAAATAGCCGTAGATAAAGCCCGCCGGATAGGCAGCCAAATTGATACTGATCTCGCCATTTGGATCTATGTAGTTGAAGGGATTTCCATTCGCATAGCCATACGCCACCGACTTCCATGCCGGCCCGATCTTCTTCACCGGATCGGTAGAGAGAAACACGCCCGCCTCCGCCGAGTAGTAGCGGGCGCGCATGAAGTAAAGGCCGGGGAACTCCTCCATCACGCCCTGGCTGCCGACGAACAAATAGGGTTGAGAGGCGAGGGTTGAAAGTTGAGAGAGACTGGTGGAGCCGAGAACGCGGCCGTAAGGGGTGTAGGCGTATTGGACGAGGTTGGTGCCGTTCGCCCCGGTCAGCGCGATGATGTTGGCCTGGGCGTCGGCGTGATAGCAGAGGACGTTGTCGGCCGCATCCACGCGGTAGCACAAGTCGGGGCCGTGGACATACCAGGCTGTGACCGCGCCTCCACTGTCGAGATCGCAAAGAATCCGCTCCATGCCGCCCGTGAGCGAAAGCACGTAGCCGGTGTCCACGCCATCCAACGTCCGGGTCACGCGGCGGCCCAAGGCATCGTAGCGGTTCAGAACGGTGTGGGTGACGCCATTGGTAGTCCAAGCGAGGGAGGTGGTGCGGTTGTCCTCGTCGTAGCTGATCCTCCAGCTCTGGCTGGTAGGCGCTGCGCCCACGGCCAGCGCCGCATTGGTCATATTGCCACTGGGGTCGTAGGCGTAGGACCAGTTGAGAGGCGGGGAGCCGGGGGCCGAGGTGTCGGTGATGATCCGGGTCTTTAAGCGGCCACTTTCGGTGAAGGTGGACGCTTCCTCCGTCAGGGCGGGCTGGGGCCAGCGCAACGTGCCCTTCTCGCCGGAGCCGGTCTTGTTCCCATTGCGGTCATAGGCGTAGGTAAGCGCGACGTTGATGGAAGCAGGTTGGGGGGTGGATGCCGAATGCGTAAGAGCGGTCAAACGACCGGCGTCATCGAAGGCGTTGGTCTGGACAACGCCATTGGGCCAGGTGCGGCGGACGAGACGATCGGCGGGGTCATAGGCGTAGGTCATTTCCCTCCCTGCCCAGTCCACCTGTTTGGTGAGCCGTCCCAGGGCGTCGTAGCGATGGGTGAGCGTCCTGTCGCCGGGATACGTGAGGGCATTCATGCGCCCCAGCGCATCATAACCGTAACGGACGACCTGGTCGTGGGCGTCGGTCTGTTCGAGGGGGCGGTCCAACGCATCGTAGATGAACCGGGTGGAAGTGGTCACGCCCTCGAAGCGGCGCGAGATGGTCCGGGGATTGTCGTTGTCGTCGGGGGTGAAGGTGTCCCTGCGGCCGGTGCTGAAATCCACAAAGAGCACGCGGCCTGCGGCATCGTAGAAGGGCATCCGGGTCGTCCCGTTGGGGTCGCGCTGCTGCCGCAAACGGAGCAGTTCGTCGTATTCGTAGCGCCACTCGAACTTGTCCTGGTTCTTCTCGCTGAGGCGCTCGTTGCGCGGGCCGTAGGCCATGACGTAGCGGCCCTTGAGGGCGTCCGTGATGTTGGTGATGTTGCCCACCCCATCGTAATTGTAGAGCCACTCGAATCCTTCGGCGTCCTTCCAGAGCGTGAGCCGTCCGCGTCCGTCGTAGGAATGGAGGGTGGGGTGTCCGTTTGGGGTGGTGGTTTGGAGAATGCGCCCGGCCATGTCGTAGCTCGTTTGGCTGGCATCGCCGAAGGGATTGGCATCCGCCACGACGCGGTTCAGGCGGTCATAGGTCTTGGACCAGCGCCGTCCCATCTTGTCGAAGAGAAAGACGAGGTTGCCGTTGGCGTCGTATTGGTTGGTGATGGAACCGCCCAGCGGATCGGTGACACGGATGAGGCGGTTGGCCGCGTCAAAGGTGTTGGTCACGGACTCGCCAAGCGGATTGGTGACCCGCTCGGGCTTGCCCCGCGACGTGTAGGACGTGGACCAGGTGTTGGTGCGGGTGCGGTCGGTGGTGTTCGTGCGCTGGTTGGCGGCGTCGTAGGAGTAGGTGGTCAACTGGCCTTTGCCGTCCGTCGTGGAAAGCAGGTTGCCGGCGGCGTCGTAGGTGCGGAAATAAACCCGGCCCAGCACGTCCTGGATGCGGACGGGATTGCCGTTGAGATCGAGCCCGTAGGTGGTGGTGTCGCCCAGCGGATTGGTCTCGCGAAGCTTCCAGCCGACATCGTTGACGGCGTAAGTGGTGGTGACGGTGGAGTTGGTCGAAAACGGCTCCGTGCGTGAAGCGAGAAAGCCATTGGTGTTGTAGCCGAAGCGGGTGACGAAGCCGTTGGCGTTGGTGGACGCGAGCAAAAGGCCGTTGGTCTCGTAGCGATAGCCGACCTGGACGCCGAGCGCGTCGTGGTGGCGAAGCAGGTTTCCGGTCGAGTCGGAGATGTCGAAGCGATTCGTCCATGTCGCGAATCCGTTGACGTTGGTCGGCTGCGGTGTGACCGCCTCCACGGCCTTGTTGAAGAAAGGATGGAACTTCCAGGTGGCGACCTGGCCCAGCTCGTTCGTCTGGGCGACGACGTTGGCCCGGTTGTCGTAGCCAAACGTGGTCCGCCACCCGAGCGGCTCTGTGGCTGACGTCCGGTTGCCCCGGTCGTCGTAGGTGTAGCTCGTGGAGTTCGTAAGCGGATCCTGCTGCGCGAGAATGCGGCCTTTGCGGTCGTAGGATTCGAGCCATTGGAAGCCGGCGGCGTCGGTGCGGCGGATCTGGCGTTTGCCGGGCACGCCATACTCCGTGCGGTTGGCACGCCGAAGGGCGTCCACCTGGTTGGTCTGGCGACCGTATTGGTCGTAACCCACCGTGAGACCGGTGATGCCGCGCGGATCAACGATCTCGTTCAGCAGCCCGTTGGCAGCGTAGCGAAATTCCCAGCGGGTGTTGATGTTGGTGCTGATGCCGGAGACGGACGCCGGACCGGTGTTGGTGATCCACTTGGCCGAAAGGCGATTCAAGGGGTCGTAGGCGAAGTTCACCTGCCAGGAGTTGAAGGAGACCTGCTTCAGCGCGTTGCCCTGATAGGCGAAGTTGTAGGTGCCTTGCACCGAATCCACGGCTTGGGTCAGGACGCCGATGGCCCCGTTCCATTTCAGTTGGACGCGGTTTCCGTTGAAGTCACGGATATGGTCGAGTTTCCCGGCCAAGATCGTGGAATCGCCGTCGATAAACGTCGGGTTGTAGAAGCGGTAGACAAGCCTTTCCGGCGTCGTCCATTCGAGCCACTCGAAGCCGTCGGCATCGAACACGTTCGTGAGTTCACCGCGATACTCCAAGTGACGCGGACGGAATGCGGTCCGTGAGTTCGTGCGGCTCCAGGTCTCGATCGCGCCATCCCAAAGAACGAGGTGACGCTCTTGGCCGGTCGGCTGCGGCACCACGCGGGTCTCAAAGGTGTGCCGCCATCCTGGACTGACGGCCGAGCCTTCGTAGGGATCATTGTCACCCAGCTTGCTGCCGGAAGCGGCGAGGCCGCTCTGGTAGCCGAAGCGAAAATCGAACGCGATTCCGGGCACGGGCCGTGCGAACACGGTCTGCTGCCAGGCGAATCCGCCCGACAGCGTGCTGACCGCGTCGCGGCCGCCATTCTTTCGCGAGTCGAAAAGGGATTGCTCACCCGCTTTGTCGGCCTCCTCAAAGGCAACGACGCCCATCGGAAATTCCTGCAAAACAGAGGTCCCACTTGGCGGTGGAACCGCGAAATTCTTCAAGTGGTCGGCGGCGTTGGTGGCGAAGGCGAGTTTGAAGTAGCCTTTAAGATCAGGTAGCTGCGCTGCAGGTAGGTCGTTGAACATCCAAAAACGAATCAGATTGAGCGAAGCATCATTCTGGTAGATCACGACTTCTTGGACCTCGCCGAAGAGGTTCTTGCCCGTCGAAGAGCCTCCCACAACCAGACCCTCGTTGTTGGCGGTGGAGTCGTTGAGCAGGACCGAGGGGGCTTCGGGCGGGGTAACGGGGCGGCCATCCACATAGAAGGTCAGCAACGTGCCTTTGCGACTGACCGCCACATGATACCAGCGCTCCAGGTAGGGACGGGCAATGACCGTGCGAATGTCGGGAGCGCCATCACCGCGAACGATGAACTCGATGTTGCCTGAAGCGACGCTGTAGCGAAGCTGGTAACTGGAACTGGCATTGGGATCGGCGTCCCGCCGGTTGGCGATGATCACCATGTCTTGCGAAACAGACTTGTCGGAGGGAACGGAGAGTTTGAACCAACAGGCAACGGTCAGCGCCTTGTTGGGGTTTGCCGGTTGCCAGCTCAGGTTGCCGCCGGAATCACCGACAGCGACATGACCGTTGCCGGAAAATGTCGCGGCATGGAGCCGCCCCAGTAGACATGCCACGACCACCAGGCTCCGGCTGAGGAAGTTGATGAGTCGTGGAGAGATCATGGTCCCAAATCGGAAGGTAACTGATCTTCCTCGCTCCGGCTGAAACTAGAAAGGGAGAAAACAGCGACGAAGTCGTGGCGGGTGGGAGTGCGGCCGAACACCCCAGCGTCCAAGGTTTACAATGAAAGATCCGGTCACCAGTGTGGCGTCTCCTGCGGAGAAACCAACATGCCGCAGGAAAGTGAACCCGCAGAAGAAACGAACCATTATGGGCGACAGATCCCCGAAAGATAACCAGAAGAAGACCGGCCAGAAGCAGGCCGCCGCCAGCTCGGCCGACAAGAAGAAGCAGCAGGCCGCAGCCTCCAAGCAGGCCGTCACCAAGAAGAAGTAGTTTTTCGGGCGCTGCCGTCTCCCCTGGTTCCGGACCAGGGGAGACGCGGCGTAGTTGATCGGATGTCGGGGTAGGAGGAAGGAAGCAGACCATGAAGATCGCCATCGCGTCGGACCATGCCGGGTTTGCCTACAAGGAACAGATCAAGGCGATGCTCCGGAGTCTTGGGCATGACGTCCGCGACTTCGGTCCGGATGACGAGACTCCCGTTGATTACCCGGTCTTCATCCGTCCGGCGGCGGAATCCGTGGCGAAGGGCGAGTGTGATCGGGGAATCGTTCTCGGCGGTTCCGGCAACGGTGAAGCCATCGTCGCCAACAAGGTCCGCGGCATCCGCTGCGCGCTCTGCTGGAGCCATGACACGGCGCGATGGGGCCGCGAGCACAACGACGCCAACGTCCTCGCCCTCGGCCAACGGACGATCCCGATCGAACTCGCGCTGGAGATCGTGCGCCTCTGGCTGGACACGCCCTTCAGCGGCGGCCGGCATACGAACCGGGTGCGGCTGATCGAAGGTTGACGGTCAGCGTCACAGGATTGTCGGACAAGGACCGCTTTACC
Organism: Verrucomicrobiota bacterium; assembly: GCA_043744715.1. GTDB lineage: Bacteria > Verrucomicrobiota > Verrucomicrobiia > Limisphaerales > CANJSG01 > CANJSG01. The sequence continues at coordinate 5,595 of JAYTUE010000274.1, forward strand.
CGGCCACGGTTCGGACGGATAAATAGGCATCGTCTATGCCGAAGCTACCCATGTTTTCCGCCGTCGCCGGTGTTCTTCTGCTGGCCTCCTGCGCCTCGCAACCCACCGCGCCGTTTGCGCCTTCGATCGGATCGGCTCCCGGCCGTGACCTGCCGGGCCAGCGGGAAGACGGCTCGGTGCGCCTGCCAAACCAGTGGTTCCTCCGGCCGGTGGGACGGCAGGTGGAGCTGGGGGACTTCCCCGTCAACATCGCCGTGCATCCCTCGGGCAAATGGGCCGCCGTGCTGCACGCGGGCTATGGCCAGCACGAGATCATCGTCGTCGACCTGAAGACGGAGGCGATCGCCTCGCGGACTAGGCTGGCGGAGGCCTTCTACGGGATCGAGTTTTCGGCGGACGGCCGCCGGATCTTCAGCAGCGGCGCGGGCGAGGAGACGGTGTTCAGCTTTGATTTCAATGAAGGACAACTGGCCGCGCGTCCCCCTATTCCCCTGCGCGATGTGAAGGAACGCGGCATCCCGGCCGGCCTCGCGCTGGACGCCTCGGCCAAACACCTCTTCGTGGCGAACGTCTGGGGCCACCAGATTTCACAGGTCGATGTCGATGCCGGCAAAGTGTCCGCCCAGACGATCCTGGGCCGGACCAACCGCGTGGCATCGGTGGTTCCTCCGCAGGACCCGGACCTCGCCGCGATCACGAAGCGGGCCGAGGCCGCGGTCGAAGCGACGCGTCTGGCGGAACCCTTTCCCTACAGTTGCCGGCTCGATGAACGCCGCCAGCGGCTCTACGTCAGCCTTTGGGCGCGGGCCGAAGTCGCGGTCATCGACCTCAAACGCAACGAGGTCGTGGCGCATTGGCCGACGGAGGAGCATCCGAACGAGATGCTGCTCTCGCGTGGCGGCAAGCTGCTCTTCGTCGCCAACGCCAACCGAAACACGGTCACGCTCATCGACACGGACACGGGCCGCGCACTGGAGCAGATCTTCGCCAGCTTCCAGGCGGATTCGCCGCCCGGATCGACCCCCAACAGCCTCGCGCTTTCGCCCGACGAAAAGACGCTCTACATCGCGAACGCCGCGAACAACATGGTCGCCGTGATCGACGTGACGCTGCCGGGCAAGAGCCGCTCGCTCGGGTTCATCCCCGTCGGCTGGTATCCGACGTCGGTCCGGGTGACGCCCGATGGGACGAAGCTCCTCGTCGCGAACGGCAAGGGGATCATCTCGAAGGCGAATCCGAACGGCCCTCAGCCCGGTGTGAAGAAGGCTCCCGGCACGCTCGACGAATACATCGGCGGCCTCTTCCGGGGGACGCTGGGAATCATCGACCTGCCGACGCGGTCGGCCCGCGACCGCCAGCTCTCGGATTGGACGGCGCGGGCTTTCCGATGCCTGCCCGCCACGAACGACGCGCTCATCGCCTCGCTGCCGGCCGACCACCCGATCCCGCGCAAGCCGGGCCACGTCAGCCCGATCAAATACGTCGTCTACATCATCAAGGAGAACCGCACCTACGACCAGGTGCTGGGCGATCTGCCGCAGGGCAACGGCGAACCCAAGCTCTGCCTGTTCCCCCGTGCCATCACGCCGAACCACCATGCCTTGGCCGAGGAGTATGTGCTGCTCGACAACTTCTACGTCGAGAGCGAGGTCAGCGCCGACGGCCACGAGTGGACCATGGGCGCCTACGCGACCGACTTCGTGGAGAAGTTCTGGCCGCTGAACTACGGCCACAACAAACGCGGGAAGTATCCCTATCCGGGCGAGGGCAACTTCCCCATCGCCGCTCCGGCCGGCGGCTATCTCTGGGACCGTGCAAAGGAAGCGGGCGTGAGCTACCGCAGCTACGGCGAATGGGTCGCCAACGGCAAGACGGCCAATGATCCCGCCAAAGCCAAGGTCGCCGCGCTCGAAGGCCATATCGACCCTGGCTACCGCAGCTTCGACATGACCTATCCGGACAAGAAACGCGCGGAACGGTTCATCGGGGAGCTGAAACGGTTCGAGGCCGAGGGCGACATGCCACGGCTCCAGATCGTCCGGCTGCCGAACGACCACACGTCCGGCGCCTCCGTCGGACAGCTCACGCCCCGGGCGCACATGGCGGACAACGACCTCGCCTTCGGCATGGTGATCGAGGCCCTGAGCAAGTCGCAGTTCTGGGCCAGGACGGCGGTCTTCGTCGTCGAGGACGACGCGCAAAACGGGCCGGACCACGTCGACGCGCACCGCACCATCGCCTACGTCATCAGCCCGTATGTGAAACGCGGCTCGGTCGACTCGACGCTCTATTCCACCAGCAGCATGCTACGGACGATGGAGCTGATCCTGGGACTGAAGCCGATGTCGCAGTTCGACGCGGCGGCGATGCCGATGTTCCGTTCGTTCCAATCCAAGCCCGATCTCACACCCTATGTGACGCGCCCCGTGACGGTGGATATGACGGAAAAGAACGGGCGCACCGCCTGGGGCGCGGACAAGGCGCGTTTGATGGACTTCACCAAGGAAGACGCCGCCGACGATCTCCTGCTGAACGAGATGATCTGGCGTTCGATCAAGGGCGCCGACCAGCCCATGCCCGCCCCGACACGGGCGGCCTTCGTCTTCGCCACTCCGGGGAAGGATGCGGACGGGGACTAGTCCGATAGGGCGAAGCCCGCGAGCCGCCGCTGCGGTTCCTGAGAGCCATTGAGCTCCGGCGGCAGCGGCTGATGGTTGATGGAGACTTCCGGCTTCCCGCGAGAAGCCGACTTGTCAGGAGTGAACCACGAGGCGGCTCGCCGGGAGGCATCGCCCTACCTTGCTGTCGGCGGTCGCAGGCCTTCGCGTTTCTTCGCGTTTCTCCGGCTCAGATCTTCACGCGGAATTCCTCGCCGGCCTTCACCGAGAGGCAGAAGGCGGCCATGAGTTCCGGGATCTGCCGGAGATCCTTCAGGCTGACGACTTCGACGGGCGAATGCATGTAGCGGTTCGGCAGGCTGATGAGCGCGCTGGGGATTCCTCCGCGCGTCCAGAAGATGACGTCGGTGTCGGTGCCGCTGGTGGCGGAGGTGGTCTCGTGCTGCAGGGCGATCTTCGACCTGGCGGCCACGGCTTCGAGGCGGGCGACGACTTCGCGGTGGTTCGGTCCGCCATGGGTGATCGTCGGGCCGTGCCCGACCTTCACGTCGCCGTGCATGATCTTGCTGACGGTCGGGTAGTCGGTGGCGTGGGTGACATCGACGACGAGGGCGACGTCGGGCTTGAGCGAATAGGCGATCTGGCGCGCGCCGAAGAGGCCGGTCTCCTCCATGATGTTCGAGACGGCGCAGATCTCGACGTTGAGCTTCTTCTTGTCGGCGGCCAGCAGGCGGAGCGTTTCAGCCACGGCCCAGGTGCCGATGCGGTTGTCGAAGGCGCGGGCGATGGCGAGGTCGCCCCGGAGCATCTCGAACTCGTCGACCAGTGTGATCATGTCGCCCACGCGGACGAACTTGTCGGCCTCCTTCTTCGAACCCACGCCGATGTCGATGAAGAGGTCGTGCATCTGCGGGAGCTTGCGGTCGCCTTCCACCTTGGAGAGGTGGGGGGCCACGTTGCCGACGACGCCGCGCACGGGACCTCCCTTGGCGTGGATGGTCACGCGCTGGGCCTTGGTGATGGCCGCGTCGATGCCGCCGACCTTCTTCACGTAGATGAAGCCCTTGTCGTCGATGAAGTTGATCGTCATCGCGATCTCGTCGGCGTGGCCCGCGAGCATGATGCGGGGGCCGCCTCCCTTGTTCAGGACGGCCACGCAGTTGCCGTAGGCGTCGGAGAAGGTCTCGTCCGCATGGTTGCCGACGTAGTCGAGCCAGACGCGCTGGCCACGGGCCTCGTAGGCGGTGGGGCTGGGGGTGTTGACGAGGGTCTTGAGGAAGTCGAGTGACTTGTCACGCATCGCGCGAAGGTAGAGGGGCGGGCGACGGAAGCGCAACCCGGACGGTGCCGGCGCGGCGTCCCATGGGGAATCCACGCTTGAAGCTTCCGCCTTGGCGGAGGCCCGTGTTACGAACTCCGGCGTGCGAACCAAAGTGTTGGAGAACATCGGCCGTCTTGTCGTCAAGCTGGGCACCGGCGTGCTGACCGATGCCAAGAAGCAGCCTGATCTGGCCCAGATGAAACAGCTGGTGGCTCAGGTGGCCGCCCAGCGGAAAGCCGGCCGCGAGGTCGTCCTTGTTTCCTCCGGCGCGGTCGGGGCCGGCATGGGCGTCCTCGGCCACGCCAAGCGCCCCAAGGAGCTCGCCGAGCTCCAGGCGTGCGCCGCCGTCGGCCAGTCGCGGTTGATGGCCACCTACGAAAAGCTCTTCGCGGAACACAAGCTGGCCGTCGCCCAGGTGCTTCTGACCCATGACGACCTGGAGCACCACGACCGGCACCTGAACGCCCGCAACACCCTCGTCACGCTGCTGACCCACGGCGTCGTCCCCATCATCAACGAGAACGACGCGGTCTCCTTCACCGAGATCAAGTTCGGCGACAACGACAAGCTCTCCGCCCTCGTGGCCGCGCTGCTTCCGGCCGACCTGCTCGTCATCCTGACGACCGTCGACGGCCTCATCCAGGACTTCGGAAAACCTTCCGCGAAGACGATCGACGTGGTGGAGAAGATGGACGCCGACCTGGAGAAAATCGCCGGCGGCACGAGCAGCGACACGGCCGTCGGTGGCATGGCGTCCAAGCTGCAGGCGGCGAAGATCGTCATCCGGTCGGGCATCCCGCTGGTGATCGCCTCCGGCCGCAAGAAGACCGCGCTCAGCCGCATCATCGCCGGCAAGGCGGAGGGCACGCTCTTTGTGCCCGAGTCGAAGAAGCTCACCGGCCGCAAGCGTTGGATCGCCTTCTTCCATCATCCCAAGGGCACCGTCATCGTCGACGAGGGCGCGAAGATCGCGCTGCGCGAGGACGGCAAGAGCCTGCTGCCTCCAGGCGTCACGTGCGTTGAGGGCGAATTCGGCTCCGGCGACATCATCCGCATCGTGGACCCGAACGGGACGGAGTTCGCCCGCGGCATCTCCCACTTCGATTCCAAAGCCCTCCGCAGCGGCAAGCTCACCCGCACCGAGGTCGTCCACCGGGACAATCTGGTCATCCTGTGATCCCTCCCAACCAACCGCCCATCCGCGCCAAACTTCCGCCCAAGGGAACCGGCATCGAGCAGCTCGTCTGGCTCATGGCCAAGCTGCGCGCGCCCGAAGGCTGCCCGTGGGACCGCGAGCAGGACCACATGACGCTGCGGCTCCACGCGATCGAGGAGGTCTACGAGCTGGTCGATTCGATCGAAGCCGGCGACGACTACGAGATGGTCGAGGAACTCGGCGACCTTCTCCTCCAGGTCGTGTTCCACGCCCAGATGGGGAAGGAACGGGACGTCTTCGACTTCGACAAGGTTTGCCGGACGCTGGTCGACAAGCTTCTCCGACGTCATCCGCACGTCTTCGGAAACCTCAAGGCCGCCGGTGTCGATGAAGTGCTCGCGAACTGGGAGACGATCAAGCGGGCCGAGAAGCGGGGCACCAAACACGAACGGCCCTCCGCGCTCGACGGCATTCCCCGGCATCTGCCCGCGCTGCTCCGGGCCGAGAAGCTGGTGAAGAAGGCCCGCAAGGCCGGACTGCTGGAGAAACAGTCGAAATCGAAGTTGAACAAGGCGGACCTCGCCAAGCAGCTCTTCGAGCTTGCCGCCGCCGCCCAGGCCGCCGGCGTTTCCGCCGAGGCCTTGCTGCGTGCGGAAACCAAGCGGAGGGAGAAGGCCTTTCGGAAGTCGGAGAAGCCTTTGAAATGATCCTGATGGGCGGCACTCCAGCGTCCGCTCGACAAACCCGCCTTGCTGAATAGCCTTTCCGTAATCCTATGACAGACCCCCGTCTCACCAAGCTGGCCAAGCTGCTCGTCGAGTATTCCACCGAACTGAAGAAGGGGGAGACCATCTTCCTCGACATGATCGACGTGCCGGACGCCATGACCATCGAGCTCATGCGCGCCGCCCGCGCCGTCGGCGGCATCCCTCTGGTCGAGGCCCGCCACAGCCGCGTCATGCGCGAGGTCATGATCGGCAGCGATGAGAAACACGCCAAGACCGTCTGCGCCGTCGAGATGGCCCGCATCAAGAAGAGCCAGGCCTACGTCGCCATCCGCGGCTCCGCCAACGCCTCCGAATCCTCCGACGTGCCGTCGAAGACGATGCAGATGTATTCGAAGACGCTGCGGCCCTTCCTCAACTACCGCGTCGACAAGACCAAGTGGGTCGTCCTCCGCTGGCCTTCTCCCAGCATGGCCCAGGCGGCCAACATGAGCACCGAGGCCTTCGAGAACTTCTACTTCGACGTCTGCACGATGGACTACGCGAAGATGTCGAAGGCGATGAACCCGCTGGAGAAGCGCATGGCCAAGGCCGACATGGTCCACATCAAGGGCCCCGGCACCGACCTGACTTTCTCGATCAAGGGCATCGGCGCGAAGAAGTGCGAGGGCTCGCGCAACATCCCCGACGGCGAATGCTTCAGCTGCCCGACGCTCAAGTCCTCCAACGGCGTCATCCAGTTCAACACCCCGACGCTCTACGCCGGCACCAAGTTCGAAGGCATCCGGCTGGAGCTGACGGAAGGCAAGATCACCAAGGCCACCTGCGCCGGCGGGGCCGAGAAGAAGCTCAACGAGATCCTCGACACCGATCCCGGCGCGCGCTTCATCGGCGAGTTTTCCCTCGGCTTCAATCCGCACATCCAGAGCCCGATGTGCGACATCCTTTTCGACGAAAAGATCGCCGGATCCCTCCACTACACGCCCGGCCAGGCCTACGAGGACGTCGGCAACGGCAACAAGTCGGCCGTCCACTGGGACATGGTGCTCATCCAGCGTCCCGAATGGGGCGGCGGCGAGGTGTGGTTCGACGGCGAACTCATCCGCAAAGACGGCCTCTTCCTCGCGAAGGACCTCGTGGGGCTCAACCCCAACAATCTGAAGTAACCGGGCTCCGGGTTCTTGGATGGGTTGGTTGGTCAGACTCCCGCCGCGCCTCATTCCCCCGAAGCAGGTGGCGCTGCCGTAGGCCGGGCGTCCTCGCCCGGCGCGTTGGTGCGTTGGTGCGTTGGGCGGAGAACATCCAACATCCAACATCCAACATCCAACGCCGAACATCGAACCCGAACTCCGAAGGCGGGAGCCATTCTCCTTCGGAGCGCGGCCTTCCAGGCCGCAGCGGTCTAGCACGACTGGAGGTAGGCCGGGCGCCCTCGCCCGGCGAGTTGGTGTTCAATCCGCGAAGGGCGCGGCTACTCCTTACGGGGGAGACGCTCGAAGAGTTCGCGCGCGAGTTTGGTCGCCTGGGCCTTCTGCTCCGGGGTCATTTCCTTTTCAAAAAGAGAAAGACTCTTCCGGGCTGTCTCATCTCCGGAAGCGCCGACAATATTGAACCAGACATGCGCCTGGACGAGATCTTTGATCACCCCTTGGCCATTGGCATACATGAGACCAAGGTTGATCTGGGCACCGGCATCTCCTTGGTCGGCGGCCTTGCGATACCATTTCACCGCTTCGGCTTCGTCCTTCGTCACCCCTCGGCCATTTTCATACATGACACCAAGGTTGACCTGGGCAACGGCCTCACCTTGATCAGCGGCCTTGCGATACCATTTCACGGCCTCGGCTTCGTCCTTCGTCACTCCTCGGCCAGCGGCATACATGACACCAAGGTTGCCCTTGTATGTTGATTTCCATCTTCCTTGTTTGGCGTCACCGGCTTCCGCCTTTGATCGAACCTCGGC
>JAYTUE010000275.1:0-13336 GCA_043744715.1 Verrucomicrobiota bacterium
GCTGGCCACCACCAGCGGCAAGGGAACAACAACCAACAACCAACGAAGGGGACATTTTCTCCTGAGTTCTTAAGGGGACATTTCTAAAGAGTTTTGACAGCGGCGGTTTTCGGGAGGCCCGGATGGATGGCGCAACCCCCACGGCCGGAGACCTGGCGCGATCCAGCGGGTGTTTATTTGGATTCGGACCCCGGGCTTTTGTCGGCTTTGAGCTGCGGATCGCCTCGTTCCTCCCACAAAAAGAATTCGACAGCCCGCCAAGGCGCACGAAACTTCCTCCCGCCGTATGCCAAAGAAGACGCCCACCCTCAGCAAGCTCACCCGGAAGCAGCAGCGTGATCTCGACGTGGAGATCGGCTTCATCGAGGGCGTGTTGCGGCGTGATCCGAAGGACGAGGATGCGCTCCAGATCCTCGGTGACGACTACACGCGCCGGGGCCGGATCGAGGACGGCCTCAAGGTCGACGAACAGATCACCCGGCTTCGCCCCGAGGACGCGCTGGCGCACTACAACCTCGCCTGCAGCTTCTCGCTCAACGGCCGCATCGACGAAGCCCTCAAGGCCCTGCTGCGTTCCATCCGGCTCGGCTACCGCGACTTCTCCTGGATGCAGAGGGATAAGGATCTGAAGAAACTCCGCGCCGATCCCGCCTACGCCGTGGTCATCGCCGTCATCCAGCATGAAACGTCCACCGAGAAGCCCTAGGGCAGTGGAGCCAACCGCAGTTTGATTGCGCGTTAGCTTCGTGGAAAGGGACGGTCGGACCGGCAACCCGCATCCGGGTCCCCCGCATGGTTCCGGTTGAAGGCTCGTCCCGAAACAGCCTGGCGGTTCAGCGTTTCTTTCGCAGATCCACGCGGACGAGTTCCTGGTCGTTCCGCACCAGCACATGGCCGTTGGCGAAGGCGGGGTGGGACCACACGACAGGACGGCTGCCGGCGAGGTTGGTCGGTTCGAGGAGATGCTGGCGGCTGATCTCCTCGAAGCCGGCGGGTGAGAGCTTCGCGAGGATCAGGTCGCCCTTCTCGTTCCAGATGAAGAAGCGGTCCCCGTTCTTGACGAGGAAGGCCGTTCCCCAGCGGGCGGGTTTCAGGTCGGATGTCGTCGGGGCGAGCGTTTCCCAGACGCGTTCGCCGGTGTCGGCCTTGATGCAGCGCAACTGCCCGTAGCCGCAGACGCCGTAGATATGGCCGTCCTTCAGGAACGGCGTGCCCATGAGGCTCTGCAGGCTCTCCGGGTTGTTTTCATTGCGGCCCTTGATCTTCCACACGACCTCAGCGTCGGGCGCGTTCGCTTCCAGCTTCATCATCATGGAACCGTCGAAGAACGACGAAACGAACAGCCTATCACCCACCCGGCGCGGAGTGCCGATGGCGTGGGCCATCTTCGTCGGGAACGGCTGCGTCCAGAACAACGTGCCTTCTCGCGGATCGAGCGCGGTGACGGCGAGGGAATCCCAGACGATCAACTGCTCGCGGCCGCCGGCATTGATGAGGATGGGCGACGAGTAGCCGGGTTCCTTGGTCGTGAGCGCGCGCCAGAGTTCCTTGCCCGTGCGTTTGTCGAAGGCGATGACCGACGTGCCTTCGCCGCCGACAAGGCAGAAGATCCGGTCGCCATCGATCAGCGGCGACGAAGCGACGCCCCAGGTCTGCGTCGCGGCATGGAAGTCGGTCGGATAATGCCGGCTCCAGACCAGCTTGCCGGTCTTCGCGTCGAGACATCTCAGATGTCCATCGGCCCCCACGGTGTAGACCCGGCCGTCGCTGACCTGCGGCATGGAGCGCGGGCCGGAGGGGTAGGAGAGGTTGTAGGGACAGTCGTATTCGTGCTGCCAGAGGAGCTTTCCGGTCCGTTCATCGAGGCAGAGCACACGCTCGACGCCGGGAATGCTCGTCCGGTCCATGTAGGGATTCTTCGGCTGGTTCCGCGGCGAACCGGCGACGCGGTCCGTGAGGAAGACGCGGCCCTTCGCCACGGCCGGGGCGCTGTAGCCGGCACCGACTTTCACGCGCCACGCGATGGGCAGGCCGTTGGTGGGAAACCGCTCGACGATGCCCGACTCGCGCCAGACAGAATCGCGTTCTGCTCCGAGCCACTCGGCCCAGTCGGTGGCGACAACACTGAGCCGGGAGCTGATCAGCACAAAAGCCAAGGCCAACCGAACGGCGAGAAGCTTGGGAATCACAGGCGGATGTTTCACGTAAACCAGAGGGCGGGATCAAGTCGGTTGAAATGTAAAAAAGAATCGTGGAAACGGAATTCGCGGGATCGCTCGGCTGGCGAATCGGTCGAGGTTCAGGCCGCGATGACCAGCCTCACATTGTCGTCGATCCATCCGCCGACCTCGTGGACGCGGTGGTAATGGCGGCTCCATTCCGGGATGGGCGCGAGATCCCAGCGCCACGTCAGGTCGGGCAGGGGAAGGCCCAACGGCTCGGTGAGGGGCTCGCGGCGGAGGAGTTTTCCATCGGGAGAAATGTTGAGCCGAGCGGCGTCGGCCATGAGCAACCGCCGCCCCGGCCGTTCCGCCAGCCAGCGGACGTGCCGACGCGCGGCAGCCTGCGCGCAGCGGTCGGTGAAGGCCGGGTCGGGCGGCGTTTTTACCAGGGATTCGGCGGGCACGAGGCCGATCTGAGAAAGGCAGTTGGCGGAGACGACTAGGTCCGGTTCACCGCCGGGCGGCGGACCGGGATCGGCCTGCTCGAAGATGGCGACGGCTTCGGCGAGGGCGTGAGGAGCGGCCCGCTTGGCCAGCGTTTCCAACGCGCCGGTGGCATCCCAGACAACGCCGCGGACCTTGGCGGAAAGTTTTTTTTCCCACTCGCGAACTACCGGGCTGATGACGACGTCGGCCAGGATGACTTCCCTGAACTGCGCGGCCAGATCGGCCACCGGCACATCGAGACAATCCCCGGCGCCGATGACCAGCACGCGCTCCTTGCGTGTGCATCGTTGCGCGACCTCGCGGATCACGGCGTGGGAACTTTCCAGATGGGCTTTCCACGCGTGGGCGACGCGGGCATGGCGCGCGTCGATGGCGGCGTGCTCGCGCACGAGCCCAAGGCGTCGCGCCGCCGGGTGGGCGTCGACACGAAGCGAACGGATGAACTGGCGCAGCACGCCGGAAGACTGCCGGTGGAGCGGGAACGCGTCCCGCAAAAACTCCGGTTGCGGCTCGGCCTACTTGCCCCTGAGCCAGCGCCGGGCGCGAACGGCCCCACCAACCTACTGAAAACAGCGAGGAACCATGTTGGTCATAGGTGGTGGGGGGTTGAATGGGTTGATTTCAACCGACGCTACAGATGCCCCGGGTCCGACCATTCCGTAAGGGCACACCCGTGACAAACCCGTGCCGGAACGCGTCACCCGAAGAATTCAGGTTTTCAGAGCGGGTCCGGGGTGCATAGGGTCTTGCCAATGGCGTGGCGCATCCATGACAGCGTGATCCGCGGGGAGATCGACAACCGCGAGAAGGGAGTCGTGCGCGGACGCCTTTGGCTCGACGGGCTGGACGCCCCGGCCGAGCTGGAACTGCGCGGCAACGCCTGCAAGGACCTCGCCGGCTGCCTGCTGACTTTCGAGAATCCCCTTCCGACCGTGAAGCTCCCGGTCGATGCGGGCATCGCCCTGAAGCAGGCCGGAAGCATCGGCGACCTGACGGCCTCGCGGAAGGTGCGCGTCTACGAAATGCCGCTGGACGAAGAGCCGGCTTTGATCGGGCGCGGCGAACCTCCCCGGGAGCGTCTGGCGAACTGCCTCTACCTCGAATGGTTCAGCGAGTCGAACGGCCGCATCGTGGTGGAAAGCGCGGACTACCGCCTGGCCATTTCGGAACCGCTCTGGCGGCTGACGCCCGAGGACGAGTCGAACCGGCTGAAGGAAGCGGCGGAAGGCTTCACCGGTTTCATCGGCAAGCTGAACCACGCGCTGGAGGCGGCCAGGACCGAGTTCCGCGAGGACAAGGAGTGGAACGAGTTCGACTACGAGAAGTTCATGAAGGAGTCCGACGCGCGCACGGACAAATACATGGAGCTTGTGGACAAGTATCAGGACCACCCGGACGCCGACACGATCATCGCGAAGGAGATGGGCTGGGACTCGCCCGGAACGTCCGATGGCGATTCCGGGGACGAGGAGATGGAGCATGAGGAAGCCCTGTTGGACATGGAAGAGACCAACCTCATCACCGAAGAGGCCCTGGATCTGGAACCCGATCCCTCCACCGAAGGCGTCAACTGGATCCGCACCGCCGACGGCGACATCCGGCACCCGCTCCGCCACCGCTGCACGGAAACGGCGGTCAGGATCTGGAACACGTGCGACGAGCTCGGGCTGGACCAGCAGGCGGACACGGATCTCCACCGCTTCGTCTTCGAGTTCCAATGCACGGGAGCCAAACTGGCCGGGGCCCTGGACGGCCTGGCCTACGCCGCCGACCTCGACGATCCGGCCTTCATCGTCGCACGGCTGAAACGCGCTTTGGACCACCTGCACCGGTCCCAGGGAGGACTGGAGGCCGTCGCCGCCAAAGGGCTCGCCCCTGCGGAAATCACCGGCTCGTTCCGCAGGGAAGTCTTCGGGATACGCGAGGAGATCCTTCACCTGATGGACCACTTCCGCCGCCGCGAAACTTGACCGGGGCAAGCCCCGTTCGAGGACCGTTTCGTCGGCTCAGGAAGCTTGGCCGCTGTCGCTCATTCCATCCTTCCGGCCCGTCTCGATGAGATCGCGGACCTGCGCCACGAGTTCGGAAGGCAGGTAGGGCTTGGACAAGACCCGGCATCCGGAAGGCAGGGCCAGCGGTCCGTCCCCGTCGGGGGCCGCATATCCCGTGCAGAAGAGAAACGGTATCCCGGGCCTGAGGGAGCGGATGCGCTCGAAGGCTTCGCGCCCGCCCATGCGCGGCATGACGACGTCCGACACCACGACATCGATCTCTCCCATGCGCGCTCTGAACTGCTCGCAGGCATCGGCTCCGTCGACCGCCGTGATGACCTCGAATCCGGCCCGCTGCAGCACGCGGCAGCCCAGGGTCCGCACCAGGTCCTCGTCCTCGACGAGAAGCACGGTGCCGACGCCCGAAAGGGTCGGGGGTTTCGGCAACCGTGGAAGGACTTCGCGGACGGGAGGCGTGGCCGGGAGGTAGACTTTGAAGCCGGTGCCTGCTCCCGGCGAACTGTGGACTTCGATGAAGCCCTCGTGCTGCTGGATGATCCCGTAGACGACGGAGAGCCCGAGTCCGGTTCCTCGGTCCTTGAATTTCGTGCTGAAGAAGGGTTCGAAGATCCGCTTCACGGTCTCCGCGTCCATGCCGCAGCCGTTGTCGCGAAAGGTCCACACGGCGTGCGGGCCCGTCTTTTGCGGCGGCATGTGCTGGGAGACACGGCCGGGTTCCACCTGCTCGATTCCCACGTCGATGGTCATGCGGCCGCCCTCGGGCATGGCGTCGCGGGCATTGACGCAGAGGTTGAGGAAGACCTGCTCCAGTTGACCGCGATCGCCCCGGACCCATGCGGCCGGATCTTGGCCCTCGACCGTGATCTCGATATTCTCGCCGATGACGCGGCGGAGCAGCTTGAGCATGTCGTCCGTGACGCCGTTGAGGTCGAAGTCCGTCTTCTCAAGGGCCTGCTGGCGTCCGAAGGCCAGCAACTGCCGCGTGAGTTGGGCGGCCTTTTCGGTCGCGTCGAGCACGATCCGCAGGTGGGCCTTGGTTTCCGGCGAGGTGGACCCGCTGTCGTTGGCGAACGAAGCGTAGCCGCGGATGATCTGGAGGAGGTTGTTGAAGTCGTGGGCCACCCCGGCGGCGAGCAGGCCGATGGCCTTCAGCTTCTGGGCCTGGCGGACCTGCTCCTCAAGATGGACCTCGCGCGACTTGTCACGGGAAACCAGCACGTAGCTGAGCAGCCGGCCCATGTCGTCCCGCACGGGCGAGACGACTCCGTCATCCCGCGTGGGCGAGCCGTCGGCCCGGATGGCCTCGAGCGGCCCGGACCAGACGCCTTGCCGCACGATCTCCTCGATGACGGCGCCGAACTTCGGCGGCGCCCCCTCTTTCCCCGTGCAGAGGATCCAGTCCCAGGTGTTGCCCACGAGCAGGCTGCCAACTCCGCCGAAACGCTGCTCGAAGGCGCGGTTGACGAACTGGACGAGGCCGGACGGATCGAACAGGACGACCGCTTCCGAAGCCTGCTCGACCGCGCTGGCGAGACGGATCAACTCGATCTCGTTGAGCTTGCGCGAATGGACGTCGATGCGTGTGCCCGCAAGACGGACTGGCTGGCCGTCGGGCGACCGTTCCACCACCGCGCCGCGCTCCTGCATCCAGCGGTAGCCCCCGGATTTCGTGCGCAGCCGGTGGATGATCTCGAGCTGGGTCGATCTCCCGGCGAGGTGCTCCTCCACGAGCCGCCGGGTCAAAGGGAGGTCCTCCGGATGGATTTCCTTCTGCCAGGAAGCCGGGGTGTTCGGATATTCCTCCGGCTTGAATCCAAGCATCGTGGCCGAGCGGGCGTTGAACGTGATCAAGCCCGATGCAATCTCCCATTTCCAGATCCCGAGATCAGCGGCGTGGACGACGTTCTCCATCCGGCTCTGGGTCTCCCGACGCGCCGCGGCCTCGTCGGCGAGGCGGCGGTTGGAGACGACGAGCTCCTCGGTCTTTCTCCGGACTTCCAGGCCGATCTTCTCGGTCTGCAGACGAAGCGATCTCACATGGACGTGCATGACCCCCGTCAGGATGAGCCCGAGCCCGAAGACGACGTAGGGAAGGGTGGATGTCTGCGCCTCTAACCACTCCGGCGTGGGGCTGGCCAGGATACGCCAGTCGCGTCCGACAACGGTGATCTTTATCTCGCGGAAAAACTGCCGGGCCCGCAGCGATCCGGCCGCCTGTTCGGCCCGGGCATCATGCAGGTCGGACATCCTCGCGTGCAGACCGTGCGTGCGGGCCCCCGGCGTCGTGTCGAGGATCGCGAAGTCAAGGTCACGCTGGGCGTCGGTCGCGGTGATGGAGTCGATCATCGGCTCCACGCGGAGCACGATCTGGGCGAATCCGCGAAGCTTTGGACTGGCTCCGATCCCGGATCCGTCGGTCCGGTCGAAGGCCGGCGCGACAAGGATCCATCCGGGACTGCCCTGGGGGGCCTGCAACAACTGGAACGCATCCGTCGCGACCATCTTGCGCGAGCTTTCCGCCCGCCGGAGAAACTTGATCGTCGGCCCGGAGACGAGATCGTATCCGACCACGGGCTCGTTGGAGGTGAGCGGGAATACGTGGACGATGGGCAGATACTCCCTTTCCTCGTCCGGCGCCCGGCCCAACCGGCCGTCCGGCCCGGGGATCTTCACCGTGAAACCCGAAGCCCATTTGCCGGCCCTTTCCTCCAGCTGCCGGCGTTCTTCCAAGCCCGAGATGCTCGGCACCCACTCCACCGCCTGGACCCCCGGCGCTAGGGTGACGAGCTGCTTCGCAAAGTGGTCGAACTCGGTCCCGTCCACCGAATCCGACGATTCGAAGAAGACCCGGACGGCGGTCAGGACGGAGACATAGCGCTCGACGCCGCGTCGCAGCTCCTCGACCTGCTGGTCGACGTTCCGGCTCACCTCCTCGTCGATGCGCATGCGCTCGGAGCGGAGCGCGATCAGGAGCGCCGCGAGGGAGATCGAGAACCCCAGTGCAAACACGAGCCAGCCGCGCGCGCCAGGCACGTTCCTTTTCCCGATATTTATTTCATTTTCCTGCATGATTCCGTGATGCCGGACCACGAATGACGACGGCAGCCGGGCATTCCCAGCTGAGCCGCATTCACGCCTGGAACGGACATTCGGCTTGTAACGTCCGCCCCGCGCATTTCATCTCCCAACCAATGCCCCCCGCGCTTGATCACAAGGCCGTCGTCGTCATCGGCGGAACCAGCGGTCTCGGCCTGTCCGCCGCCCGCGCCTGCGTCCGGGCCGGAGCCTCCGTCGTCATCGTCGGCCGGGACCCGGAGACGGCCTCCGCAGCGGCTTTGTCTCTTGGGAATACTGCGATAAGCCTAACGGGCGATGCGACCGATGCAACCATCGCGGAGCAGGCCATCGCCCTCGCCGTGGAGCGCTTCGGGAATTTCCACGGCCTCTACCACGTCGCCGGCGGCAGCGGACGCCGGCAGGGGGACGGCCCCCTGCACGAACTGACGGAAGAAGGCTGGGACCACACGTTGAATCACAACCTGTCCTCCGTCGCATGGTCGAACCGCGCGGCCGTCCGGCAGTTTCTCCGTCAAGGCACCGGGGGAAGCGTCCTCAACTGCGGCTCCGTCCTCGGCAGCAGTCCATCGCCCCGGTTCTTCCCCACCCATGCCTACGCCGCCGCCAAGGCCGCCATCACAGGACTGACCCGTTCCGCCGCCGCCTACTACGCTCCGCAGGGAATCAGGTTCAACGTCGTTGCTCCCGGCCTTGTCGCGACGCCCATGTCGGAACGCGCGCAGACCAACGACTCGATCATGCAGTTCATCCGCACGAAGCAGCCGCTCGACGGCGGACGCATCGGCCAGCCGGAGGATCTGGACGCCGCCGTGGTCTGGCTTCTGTCGGACGAGGCGCGCTTCGTCACCGGGCAGGAGATCGCCATCGACGGCGGCTGGTCGGTCAGCGAAGGCCAGATTCCCGGGACTTGATCACGTTGCAGAACCCATGAACCCAGTTCCCTACCTCATCGGCATCGACCTCGGCGGCTCCAGCGCCAAGGGTCTCGCCGTCGCCGCCAGCGGAGAGCCGTTCGCCCAGCACACCCTCCAGTTCGACGACGCCGTGCCCTTCGGTTTCGCCAGCGCGGTGAAGGAGCTGGTCGGGCGCATCGAGAAGGAGATGGGCTCAAGCTCCAGGGTCATCGGCATCTCGGCCCCGGGCCTGGCCAGCCGGGACGAACGCAGCATCGCGCACATGCCGGGCCGCCTCTCCGGCCTCGAGGGCTACGACTGGAAATTTGAACTCGGGCGCGACCATCCCGTGCCGGTCTTGAACGACGCCCACGCGGCCCTGCTGGGGGAATACTGGCTCGGGGCGGCCCGGGGAGTGGACAACGTCTTCATGCTCACGCTGGGAACGGGAGTCGGCGGGGCCGCCATGGTCGATGGCCGTCTTCTCCGTGGCGCCATCGGCCGCGCGGGCCATCTGGGCCATATATCGCTCGACCTCCGAAATCCCCGCGTGGACATCTGCGGCATGCCCGGAAGCCTGGAGGATCTGGTTGCCACCTGCACGGTCCACGAACGATCCGGTGGCCGCTACGAAACCATCCAGGCGCTGGTTGCGGCCGTGGAGCAGAACGACGCCGGAGCGCTCCTGGTGTGGGAAGATTCTCTCCGCGCGCTCGCCATCGGGATCGCCTCGCTCATCAACGTCCTCGATCCGGAGACGGTCGTGGTCGGAGGCGGCGTTTCACGGGCGGGATCCATGCTGTTCGAACCGCTGCAGCGGCAGCTGGCCCGCTTCGAATGGCGGCCCGGCGGGCACGCGGTGAAGATCGTGCCGGCGCAGCTCGGAAGCATGGCCGGGGCCTACGGCGCGGCCTTCAACGCTTCGATGAACTCGGCCCGGCTGAGGCAGGTTCAATCTTCCTGAGCCTGAGATCGCGGAACTGGACCAACGCCCCCGGCTGGGGACCGGTGAAAAGTTCGAGGGCGATCACGCCGCTCTTCAACGACCTCGCCGGATTGTTGTCCGCCACCGAAAGCATCACGTGCCCGTTGAAGCGGTGCTCCAACTTCCCTCCCTTGGCGACGATGGCGAAGTCGTTCCATTCCTCGCGCTTGAAGGTATCGCGTCCGGCCAGAACTTCCGCGCCCACCGCGTTAGTGTCGACGATGTCCGACTTGGATGCGTCGGCGGTGATCTCCAGACCGCTGCCAAGGAGCATGTAGAAGCCCCGCATCGGCCCGGCCGCGTAAAGCGCGCCGACCTTGTTCGTGTCGAGCGCGACCTCGAACTGGTAGCTCGGCGAAACGGCCAGCCCGTTGGTTCGGCCGCGGTAGACCACGCCGGAGTTGGCGGTGTAGTTGTTCCTGAGGATGCGGAACCGGAACTGGCCCCGCATCTCGAAATCGCTGACGGGCGACTCGTTGAGGATGAGGTAGAAGTTGGTGTTCTTGGGCGCATCCTGCGGGACGAACCCGGTGATGAAGCCGTCGCGCACGGACCAGTAGTTGGTCAGGCCGCGCCAGCCATTGAGCGTCGTGCCGTCGAAGATGGGCTTGAAGGAGGCCTCCGCCGCGAGGGCGGCGGCGGTGGCTTCGAGGGCCTTCTTGTCATCGATCGCCTTCTGCTCGCGATCTGCCTGCTGGGCGGCCTTGCGGGAGATTTCCTGCATCAGCTTGTCCGCCTCCTCCCCGACCTGGCGCCGGGCGGCGGCGGACTTGTCCTCCTGGTCCAACGACGGAGCCGCCCCGGGTTCCATGGAACGGCGGATCTCGTCGAGGGTTTTCTGGAGCGTGTCGCTCGGCCGGGCGGCCGAAGGCTCCACGCCGCCCAAGGGACGCTGCGCAGCGAGGCGGGCCTCGAGCTCAAGCTGCTTGAGACGGACGGCGTCCATTTCCCTCTGCCTTTGGCTTTCCTGCTGCTTGGGCAGGAGGAGAAGGATCACCGTGACTCCGACGGCGAGCGAGGAAACCAGAAGGGTGATCATCATCAACGTCGACTGGCGTCCGCTGGCCACGACCCCGGTGGGCTGGAAAGGGGCTTGGTTCTGTTGGGCCGGATGGCGGCCGGCCGGCGTGGCGGCTGGCAGCTTAGTCTCGGCCATCGCGGGGTCATATTCGGCGATGACAAAGGGCTTGCCCCTGGCCGGGCCCGGTATTTTTCCAACAGCCAGTAGGCCACGAAGGGCGTCTCCCATCGTCGCCGGCCGACGGCCCGGATCCTTCTCCAGACACCGGCCGACGGCGACGGCCAGACCGGGGGCAAGATCCTGAGCCACGGTCGCCGGTGAAGGTGCCTGGTTGTAACGGATCTGGTGGATCAGGTTATTTCCGCCGAAAGGGGCATGGCCGGTGAACCCGTAGAACAGGAGGCAGCCGAAGCCATAGAGGTCGTCGGCCGGATCCGCAGGCGCGCCATCCACGGCCTGCGGACTCCAGAAGGCCACGTCGCCCGGCGAGGCCTGGCGGAAATCGCGGAGGTCCGAATCCAGCAGGCGGCCGAATCCGAACTCAGGGATGATCACGCTGCCGTTGTCGCAGACCCAGACGCGGTCCGGCGTCAGCCGTCCGTCGGCCAGACCGTGTTCGCCGGCAAATTCGAGCAGCTTGGCCGTCGATTCCGCGACCGGCCGCAGGGAGTTCCAGTTCAGACGGCCCGTCTCGGTGACCCACTCCGAGAAAAGACGGCCCGGAGGAAGCTCGACGACGATGCCGCCGCTTGCGACGGGATCGGAGAACTCCGCCGGCACATGGCCAAATCCTTCGTTGCGCCACGCGGCAAGCCGGCTTTGGGCGCCGAGCAGGTCGTTGACGAGCTCCGGCGAGGCAAGTTGTTCGGGCGAGAGCCGGCGCAGCCAGACCAGACGGCCCGTCTGCCGGTCCTCGGCCAGCCAGGAGCGGGCCGCGCTTCCGAGGGGACGCAACGGGGAAAAGCGGTCCGGCGCGGCCGGGAGGAAGATCGGGGAGGATGTCGAAGGGTCCATGGCGTCAGTTGATGGCTTCAGTGATCTCCCACACCGCCTTGGTCTTTATCAGGTTCCTCGCTGTTTTCGGTGGGTAACCATGCGTCTTGCGGTTCCAAGTCTTCGGGAGAATTCACACTCTGAAACAGGGATTCATGTTCGGGTGGCACAACCCACCGTCTTACCAGTCCCGCCGACTCGGCTTCACGGCAGAAACCCTGGAGGGATCGATCCGTTCCCGCGAGGCGTGATTCCGCCAGAGCCACCGTGGACTTGGGAAAGACCGCGGCCAAGGGCTCGAATCGACCCGACCGGATGGGAATGACTCCCTGGCCGGGGAACGCGGTTTGCATTCCAACCAGTTCGCCGAGGAGCTCGATGGTGATGAATGGCATGTCCACGGCCATGACGAGAACATTGTCGTGCGAGGCTGCCCGGAGTGCATTCGTCAACCCGGACAAGGGACCGAGATTTTCCTTCCGATCAGGGATCAGGCTGAAACCGACACCGGCAAAAACCTGTTCCCGACGTCCGCAGACCAGGATCTCGGCCGCACCGGCGACCCGCAGTTTGTCCAGCTGGACTTCCCAGAGCGGCCGGCCGTTCCAGTCGATGAAGGCTTTGTCTGCTCCCATGCGATGGGAGCGTCCGCCAGTGATGATGGCTCCGGTGAACTGGTTCACGGCTGTGGCTTCCAATCCCGGCGATGGCCGTCACTTGGCCGCCGCACCGAAGACTTTCTTCAACAAGTCCGTCGTGCGGGCGGCCGGGTTCTCGCGGATGCGCTTCTCCTCGTCGGCGACCATGGTGAACAATCCGTCGAGGGCCTTGCGGGTCACATAATCGTCCAGATCGAGGCTCTTCGGGTCGAACTGTTTTCCGCCGAACGCGCCGAAGCTATTGATGAGCTTGCCCGTTTCTCCAGAAAGGCCGGCGTTGCCCAAGACCTTCTTGTAGGCGGAGGAAACTCCGGCCGTGTCGGTCGCCTTCTTCACGATGGGGAGGAAGCGCGTGTAGAGATTGGTCTCGGTGGTGCGACGGAAGTAGGTTGTCGCGGCGTTGTTCGTGCCGGACAGGATGCTCTTGGCGTCGACGATGGACATCTGCTTCACCGCGTCTCCGAAAACTGCGGCCGCCTCGGGAACGGCCTTCTCCGCCGCCCCGTTCATCACGCGGACAAAATCGTCGACCAACGTGTCCTGCTTCAAGGCCCGGGCGGCCTTCTCCACCTTCTGCATGGAGGCGGGCATGGGAATCTTCACGCCGGGGTTGGTCAGGAATCCCCCGTCACGCCCCAATCCACTGACGGCGGAGGAGAGCCCCTTGGCCAGCGCCTCCTTGAGGCCGGAAACCAACTGGTCCTGCGGCAACGCGCCCAGCGCGCCGGAGACGGCGTTGGATTTTCCGCCAAGCCCCAGCTTGTCGAGAAACCCGGCGGCCGATGAGGAGTGGACGGCGAGCAGCAGCGTGGCGAGGAGGGTGAAGATTTTCAGGGGAGCAACCATCTGGATCAAGATGCACCGGGCCGAAGCATCGGCAACGGCAATTCCCGGAAGGAGGGTTGATCCACGAAGGGCACCAAGTTCTAAGGTGTGTCTTCAATCCGGTCCGAAGGACCGGCGAGGTAGGGCGATGGCTCCGGCCGAGCCGCCTTGTGGCTTACGAAGGCCAAGGAAGAAATTCCG
>JAYTUE010000276.1:0-13120 GCA_043744715.1 Verrucomicrobiota bacterium
GCAGAAGCAGATCATCTCGGCGTTGCCGTAGGTGTCTTTGATCCAGGAGAGCAGCACCGAGGTGTCGAGGCCGCCGGAGTAAGCGAGGACGATTTTCATGTTCGGATAGACAAGTCGCCGAGAGTGAACGGCAAGGCGGTCGGAGTGGAAAGCGGTTTCTGGCGGAGGGCGCCCTTCGATGGCACCGCCTAGGAACTTGACCGGAACCCTTCGCAATCCTTAAGTTCTCCCTCCGGATTTTGGTGGTGGCCGTAGCTCAATGGTAGAGTCCCAGATTGTGATTCTGGATGTTGCGGGTTCGAATCCCGTCGGTCACCCCACTCCGATCTCCCTTCCGCCTTTCGTCCGTTTCCTAGAGTTCACCTTGGCTCAGCGGATCGTTCTTGGACGTGCCGCATCGGATTACCAAGGTTCTCCCCGGTCCGATCCGGGCCAAATCCATCGCCTACCCATATCATGAACCAGCCGTTCTACTTCATTTCCGACTCCAAACGAGTGAACCGCCGCTCCTTCCTGCTCGCGACAAGCTCGCTCGCGGCGGCGGCCATCTGGTCCTCTCGGGCTTTCGGAGCCGTGGTGAGGAATCCCAAGTTCTCCGGCTATCCGTTCCAGCTCGGCGTGGCCTCGGGCGATCCGAACGAAGACGGCTTCGTCCTCTGGACCCGCCTTGCTCCCAAGCCCGTCGAAGGCGGCGGCATGACGGACGAGTCGGTCGAGGTCTCGTGGCAGGTGGCCGAGGACGAGGCCATGTCGCGCATCGTCAGGAAGGGCACCAAGACGGCCGTGGCCGATTGGGCGCACTCGGTCCACGTCGAGGTCGAAGGGCTCAAGCCGGACCGCTGGTATTGGTATCAGTTCAAGGCCGGCGGCGAAGTCAGCCAGATCGGCCGCACACGGACGATGCCGTTGGCGAATGCGACACCGGACCGGCTGCGGTTCGCCTTCGCGTCCTGCCAGCACTACGAGACCGGCTACTTCACCGCCTACGACCACATGGCCAGCGAAGGCGTCGACCTTGTCTGCCATCTCGGCGACTACATCTACGAGGGCGGCATCGGCAAAGGGGCGGGCTCGGTTCGCCAGCACAACAGCAAGGAGATCTTCTCGCTGGAGGAATACCGCAACCGCCATGCGCTCTACCGCACCGACACCTCGCTCCAAGCCATGCACGCCGCCGCGCCGTGGCTGGTGACGTGGGACGACCACGAGTTCGACAACAACTACGCCGGCCCCATCGCGGAGGAAAAGTCCGTCAACCTCCGCCCCTACTTCGAGCGCCGGGCCGACGCCTACAAGGCCTACTACGAACACATGCCGCTCCGCCGTTCGTCCCTGCCCCAGGGTCCGGACATGCAGCTCTACCGGAAGATCCGCTTCGGTAAGCTTGCCGAGTTCTTCGTCCTCGATACCCGCCAATACCGCACCGACCAGCCGTGCGGCGACGGCCACAAGTGGCCCTGCGAAGACGCCTTGAAACCCGACGCGACGATGCTCGGCGCCACCCAGCGCGACTGGCTGTTCAAAGGACTGGAGAACTCGGCCGCCAGTTGGAACGTGCTCGCCCAGCAGGTCATGATGGCGCGCGTGGACCGCTTCGCCGGCGACATGGAGGGCTACAGCATGGACCAATGGCCGGGATACGAGATGGAACGTCGCCGCGTCCTGCGCCATTTCGCCGAGAAGAAGATCAAGAACCCCGTCGTGCTCACCGGCGACATCCACACCAACTGGGCCAACGAACTGGTAATAAACTTCGACCGTCCCGAGGGCCCGTCCGTCGCCACGGAGTTCGTCGGCACCTCCATCTCGTCCGGCGGCGACGGCATCGACGCCCCCAAGGTGCTTGAGCAGCTCCAGTCGGAGAATCCGTGGGTCAAGTTCCACAACAACCAGCGCGGCTACGTCCGCTGCGACGTCACGGCAGGCCAGTGGAAGACCGACTACCGGGTGCTGGACTTCGTCTCGAAGAAGGATTCGCCGGTCAAGACACGCGCCTCGTTCGTCGTGGAATCAGGCCGCCCGAAATTGAATCGGGCTTAAGCCGTAGGCCGGGCGTCCCCGCCCGGCCAGAATCTCCAAGAAGGACGCACTTTCATGCGGTCGAAGCCTCACCTGGCCGGGCGGGGACGCCCGGCCTACTTGGGCTTCAGTGCGCTTCCAGCCAGTTGGCGCCGGTGCCGATCTCGACATCGATGGGCACGGAGAGAACGAGGGCGGTCTTCATCTTGTCGGCCACCAGGGCGCGGACCTCGGCTTCCTCGGGCACGTAGAGGTCGAAGACGAGTTCGTCGTGGACCTGAAGCAGAAGTTTGGTCTTCAGGCCGCGTTGGCCGATCTCCGCATGGATGTGGGCCATGGCGATCTTGATCATGTCGGCGGCGGTTCCCTGGATCGGGGTGTTGATGGCGTTGCGCTCGGCCGCGCCGCGCACGGTGGCGTTCCCGGAGTTGATGTCGCGCAGGAGCCGGCGACGGCCGGTCACGGTCTGGACATGGCCGTGGGTGCGGGCGAACTCGATGGTCTCCTGCATGTAGCGCTGGATGCCCGGATAGCTGCGGAAGTAGTGCTCGATGATCTCGGCGGCTTCCTTGCGCGGGATGGAGAGGCGCTGGGCTAGGCCGAAGGCGGATATGCCATAGGCTATGCCGAAGTTTACCATCTTGGCCTTGCGCCGCATCTCCGGCGTGACAAGTCCGGGCATCACGCCGAAGACGCGGGCGGCGGTGGCGGTATGGATGTCCTCCCCGTTCTTGAAGGCTTCGATCATCGCCTCCTCGCGGCTGAGCGCGGCGATGATGCGGAGTTCGATCTGGGAATAGTCGGCGGAGAGGATGCGCCAATCGGCGGTAGGCCGGGCATCCCTGCCCGGCAAGTCTTCCCCCGAATTCACGCCCGAAAGCTCCAACTCGCCGGGCAGGGATGCCCGGCCTACGAATGCTCTTCGGATCTCCTGGCCCAGCTCCGTGCGGATGGGGATGTTCTGGAGGTTCGGGTCGTTGGAGCTCAACCGGCCGGTGGCGGTGGCGCACTGGAGATAGTTCGTGTGGACTCTGCCGGTCTTGGGATGGATGGCCTGTGGCAACGCATCGGCGTAGGTGCTCTTCAACTTGGAGACGCTCCGGTAGTCGAGGATGCGCTTCACGATCTCGTGCGTGCCGGCCAATGACGTGAGGGTCTGCTCGTCGGTGGCGAACTGGCCGGTGGCGGTCTTCTTGGGCTTCTCGATCAGCTTGAGTTCGTTGAAGAGCACTTCGCCCAGCTGCTTGTTCGAGTTCACGTTGAACTCGCGTCCAGCCAGGCGCTGGATGTCGGCCTCGGCGGCGGCCATCTCCTTGGCCAGATGCACGCTGAAGTCGGCCAACACGGCGGCATCGACGCGGATGCCTTCCAGCTCCATCGCGGTGAGCGTCGGGAGCACGGGCATTTCTACTTCGTGGAAAACTTTCTCCTGACCGGTCTCTTGAAGCATAGGCAGCAGCTTCTCGCGGAGCTGCCATGTCACGTCCGCGTCTTCAGCGGCATAACGGGCGACATCTGTGACGGGCACGTCGGACATGCGGCGCTGGGCCGGACCTTTGGGGCCGATGAGCGCCGTGATGCTGATGGGCGAGTAGCCGAGGAGACGTTCGGACAAGTAGTCCATGCCGTGGCGTTGGTCGGGTTCGATCAACGCATGGGCGATCATGGTGTCGAAGAACGGTCCGGCGACGGCGAGGCCATGGGTCTGGAGAATGGCGAGGTCGAACTTGAGGTTGTGGCCGATCTTGAGGGCGGGGGAGGAGAGCAAAGCGGACACCTGTTCCCGGATGCCGGATGCCGGATCGTTCCATGGGACGTAGTAGCCCGTGCCTGTCTCGCAGCTGAAGGCGATGCCGAGGAGGCGGGCGTCCTTGGGATCGAGCCCGTCCGTCTCCGTGTCGAAGCAGAAGGCGGGCGCAGCCGACAACACGGCGATCATTGCGGCCAGCTTCTCCGGGGAATCGACCAGCTCGTAGCGGGGCTGAGTGTCGGCGATGGTGCGGAGGGCGGGGACGGCGACGGATGCCGGATTCTCCGCTTCGGACGCGGCTGGCTCGACGGACGGCGCTCCGGCATCTGGTATCTGGCATCCACCATCTGGTTTTCCAAACAGATCCAGCTCGTCCGGCCCGCTCGTCGGCTTGGTCGCCTTCCGCCTGGGTGTCTCGGCGGCCTCCGGTCCTACGCCGCTGCGCCCGGCTTTGAAGCCGTCGCCGAACACCCTGCGCCCGATGGCGTTCATCTCGAACTCCGCGCAGAGCGCCTTGACCGCGTCTTCGTTCGGCGCGGACAGGGTGAGTTCGTCCAAGGACACGTTGACCGGCGCGTCGGTGATGATGGTCGCGAGGCGTTTGCTCAGGCGGGCGTTGTCGGCCTGGGCGCGGACGGACTCGCCCAGCTTGCCCTTGATCTCGGCGGCACGGGCGAGCGTTTCCTCGAGTGAACCAAACTGCGCGATGAGCTTGGCGGCGGTCTTTTCGCCCACGCCCTTGATCCCGGGAATGTTGTCCGTGGCGTCACCCATCAGGCCGAGGATGTCGATGACCTGGTCCACGCGCTGGATGCCCCATTTGGCGCAGACATCCCCGGCCTTCATCAGCTCCATGTCGTTGCCCTGGCGTCCGGGTTTCCAGATGAAGGTGTGCTCGTCCACCAGCTGCCCGAAATCCTTGTCGGGCGTGACCATGTAGGTGTCGAAACCGTCCTTCTCAGCGCGGCGCGCGAGCGTCCCGATGAGGTCGTCGGCCTCGAAGCCGTCGATGGCCAGGACGCGGATGTTCATCGCCTCGATGAAGCGGCGGACGTGCGGGATGGCGGCGGACAATTCCTCCGGCATCTCTTCGCGCTGCGCCTTGTAGGCGGGGAACTCGACGTGGCGCGAGGTAGGCGCGCGGGTGTCGAAGGCGACGGCGAGATGCGTGGGCTGCCAGTTCTGGCGGATGTCCAGGAGCGTGTTGATGAAGCCGTAGATGGCCGAGGTGTTGAAGCCGGTGGAGGTGCGGATGGGCTTTGCGGCAAAGGCGAAGTGTGCCCGGTAGACGAGTGCCATGCCGTCGAGGAGGAAGAGACGTTTTTCCTGTGCCATGCCGCAGGCTAGGCGGTGAAGGCTCGCGGCCACAAGGAGAGCGTCGGGAGACGGGTGGAATCCGGGTGGCCTTGCGGAAGGAAGCCCTCAGCAGACGGTTTCGGCGCATCCGCCATTCATGCGTTTTCCTCGCCCTGAAAAAAACGGACGTCGGCCGACGTCGGGCGGTTACAGTTCATTCACCGGCGTTCAAACTTTTAGTTTGAAAGATTGTGAAACTACAGGGGCCGCTTCTGCGTCGTGTTATGCGTAGAACGGGAGAACCCGGATCACGAATAAAAAACAAACTGGGAAACAATATGGACAATGGAAGAAACAGCATCTGGGAAGCAGCCCGCAGGACCGTCCTCGAGATCCGCTTCGACACCGAAGGCCGTCCGCTCAACCGCCCAGTGCGCGCCGTCTCCGCCGCCAGGCCCGCCCGCCGCCACCGCAGCCGCCGCGCGGCCGAAGCCGTCCGGCAGCTCCGTCAGGAAGCCGAAGGGCAGATCCGCACGCTCAAGATCCTCGGTGTCGCGTCCATCCTGATCACCGCCGCCGTCGCGTTCCTCGCTCTCTCCAGTGCCGCCGGGGCCGCCCCGAAGATCCAGCAGGGTTTCGCGGTCCTCCACCAGTTCGTCGGCGGGTTCCTGTCGTGATGAACTCCGAGCGGACGCTTGGTTAAGCGGGCATGGAGGGGATGGTTTACGCGTGGCAGCCGCAGGCCGCTTCCGCTATCAGCAACGGCATGCCGAGCCACCATGTGCTGACCGCCGAAGTCGTTTCATCCGGTCTCGCACACCTCCGCAAAACGGACTACGTGCTGCGCGGGATAATCGATGCGGCGGGGCCGTTCACCCTGAAGCCTCGCAGAAACCGTTTCGACGCGCTCGCCGGTTCGATCATCTCCCAGCAGATCTCCACTTCGGCGGCGGATTCCATCAAACGAAAGCTCAAGGCACTCATCGCCCCTCGGCGGCTGACGGCCGAAGTGCTTGCGTCCTACACGCCCGAACAACTTCGCACCGCCGGCGTTTCGCCGCAGAAGGCCGGTTACCTCCTCGATCTGGCCGCCAAGGTCAAAGCCGGCTCGGTCCAACTCGGACGAGTGCATCTGCTGAAGGACGAAGACGTGATCGAGGAGCTGATCAAGATCAAGGGCATCGGCGTCTGGACGGCCCACATGTTCCTCATGTTTTCACTGGGCCGCGCGGACGTGTTTCCGCATGGCGATCTCGGCGTCCGGATGGCGTTGCGGGATCTCTACGGGTTAAAGGAACTCCCGGCGGAGAAGGAGGCCCACGAACTCGCGCGGCCGTGGCGGCCGTATGCGACGATTGCCAGCTGGTATTGCTGGCGCAGCATCGATTTGAAGAAGGCCTACCAAGGCGCGGAAATGAACGGCACGCAGCGTTGAAAAACGGACGCCGGCTCCGGAAAGTCCCCGCCGCCGCATGAAGACCCTCCACCTCTACCTGATCCGCCAGGCGCTCGCCACGCTGGTCATGACGGTGCTGGTCTTCACGTTCGTCCTTCTTCTCGGCAATGCCCTGAAGGAGATCCTCGCCCTGCTGGTCGAGCGCCAGGCCACCTTGCCCGTCGTGATCAAGGCCGTCGGCCTGCTGATCCCCTACGTCCTCGTCTTCGCCCTGCCCATGGGGATGCTCTGCGCGACGTTACTGCTCTTCGGCCGTCTCAGCGCGGACCAGGAATTGACGGCGATGCGCGCAAACGGCATCGGGTTGATCCCGCTGATCTGGCCGTTGCTCGCGCTCGCCGCGCTGCTGACCGCGCTCTCCGCCTGGATGAACCTCGAAATCGCGCCGAAGAGCCGCGTCGCCTACAAGAGGTTGATCGCCGAGGCGCTGGTCAGCGCGGACGCGATTCCTCTCCGGGAAAACCAATACAACTCGGATCTGCCGGGAGGCTACACCATCTACGTCGGCAAGATCCGCGGCGATCGGCTGGAGAACCTGGAAGTGTTCCAGTCCAACCAGGCCACCCAGCTCTGGATCAAGGCCGAGAGCGCACGCGTGGTGCGTGATCCGACCAACCAGACGATCACGGTCACGCTGGTGAACTCCTTCGGCACGCGCATCACGGGGACGAACTGGTTTCCGGTGCAGAACGTCGGCGATTACGAGCTGCCGCCGTTCCAGCTGAAGGGCCGGGAACGCCCGGACAATTTCGGCATCAGCAACATGACCTTCTCCGAGCTGCGGGAGAAGCTGGCCGAACTAGAACGGCAGACGGCCATCTCGGCTGCTTGGACGAACACCGCCAGCCCGGCGCTCCGCGAACAGGCGAAGTTGGTCGAGGCCATGCGGCGCGATCTGACCATGCCGGTGAAGCTGCAGATGCACCGGCAGCTTTCGTTCTCCTTTGCCTGCATCGGCTTCACCCTCATCGGCATCCCGCTCGGCATCCGGGCACATCGCCGCGAAACCAGCGTGGGCATCGCCCTGGCCGTGCTGCTGGTGGCGGTCTACTACAGCTTCTTCATCGTCGGCGAAGCCTTGGAAACCCGGGCTGAACTCGCTCCGCACCTGATCGTCTGGCTGCCGAACTTCCTCTTCCAAATCGTGGGCGGTGCGCTTCTTTGGCGGGCGAGCCGCCGGTGAAATCCGAAACCAGAAGGCCAAGGTCCGAATCAGGGTGGGTTCAAGAAGCCGCATCGGTTCGTCCTCGGCATTTGGCCTTCGTCATTCGTCATTCCCCCTCACGCCGTCTTCCGTCTACGGTCCACCAGCGTCTTCGAGCGAAACGGTCGGAGGCATGACTATGACCAGCGTGAAATCCAGTTCTCTCAAGGCGTCGCTCGTGTTCCTTCTCGTGGCGTCGGCCGTGATCGGCTTCCTCTTCCGCGACAGCTTCCGCCCCGGCTGGGCGCACTTCTCGAACGATGGACCGCTGGGTTCCATCATGATGCGGTCGCTCGACATGCCGGCCGCGATCATGGACGGAATCTGGTATGACCTCTTCTGGGTGGGCAGCTACGGCGGCCAGTTTTCATCCTCCCCCTGGGCCGCCTTGTTCTGGTTCCTGGGGCCGGTGGGTTTCGCCAAGTTCTACCCGCTCTTCGCCGTGCTCTTCCTCGCGATGGCCGCCTGGGTTCTTTTCGTGGAAATGAAGCTGCCGAAGATGGCCGCCGGGGTCGCGGCTATCGCCATCGCGCTCAACTCGAACATCTTTTCCAACGTCTGCTGGGGCCTGGGAACGCGGGCCTTCTGCGTGGGCTATTTTTTTATCGCCATCGCCGCGCTGTGGAACTGGTCGGGGCGCTGGAAACTCCTGAGGGTGCTGCTCGCCGGCCTTTCCACGGGCCTCGCGGTCGTCGAAGGCGCGGACAACGGGGCCATCTTCAGCATCGCCGTGGCCGCGTTCGTCGTGTTCAAGGCCTTGAACGACCACGGCGTTTCCGCCAAGGCCTTCGGCCAAGGCGCCTGGCGTCTGGGGCTCGTGGTCGTCTGCGCCGGTTGGATGGCGGCCCAGACGCTTGCCGGCCTGATCAGCACGGGCGCCGTGGGTGGAGGAGGCAATCAGGGGAAGGAGATGTCTCCCCCTCAACGCTGGGATTGGGCCACGCAATGGAGCCTGCCGAAGATGGAGACTCTCCGTGTCGTCGTGCCGGGCCTCTTCGGCTACCGCATGGACACGCCGGGCGGAGGCCAATACTGGGGCGATGTCGGTCGCCAGCCTGGATACGAACAACACGGGCAGGGTTTCTCGCGTCATTCCGGAGCCGGCGAATACGCGGGCGTGCTGGCCGTGCTCATCGCCGCCTTTGGTGTCGCCAACGGATTCAGGAAAAAGGGCGAGGGCCCGTTCGCCGATGGCGAGAAGCGAATGATCCGTTTCTGGGTCGTCCTCGCCGTAATCTCGGTGCTCTTGGCGTGGGGCCGGCACGCGCCCTTCTACCAGCTGGTCTTCGCGCTGCCCTACTTCAGCAGCATCCGCAATCCGATGAAGTTCATGCACCCGTTCCACGCCATCCTCGGCATCCTGATGGCCTTCGGACTGCTGGCACTGAGCCGCCTCTACATGGCCAACGCCGTCTCCACTGCGGGCGGAGCCGTGGACAAGGTCCAGCAGTGGTGGAAGAAGGCCAATCCGTTCGAACGCCGCTGGACCTACGGGCTCGGCATCGCCCTCGCCGCCGGTGTCCTCGGACTGCTGATGTTCTCCGCGTCCGAGAGCTCGGTTGTCGGCAATTTGAACAACGACTACAGCCGCGAAGGCTCCGATGCCGGGCTGGCGCGAGCCGCGTTCAGTTTCGCCAAGATGGAGATCCTCATCGCACTGTTGATCACCGCGATATCCGCCGCCGCCATCCTTCTGATCCAGGCGAAGGTATTCGCAGGCGAACGCGCCAAGTGGGCCTGGATCGTCCTGGGAATCCTCCTCGTGCTCGATCTCTCCCGGGCCAATGCGCCCTGGATCAAGCACTACAACTACGAGCAGAAGTATCAGTCCAATGCGCTCCTCGACTTCCTGCGGCAGAATCCTTGGGAGAACCGCGTGCAGATGCCGCCGTTCAAGGTCAACGAGCAGTATTCCATGCTCCAACAGTTCTATCAGGTGGAGTGGCTCCAACACCAGTTTCCCTACTACAACATCCAGTCGCTGGACGTCGCGCAGGATCCCCGACCCCCGGCCGACAAGGTCGAGTTTCTCAGCGCCCTCGGCGGCGGCTCCGCCCGTGTCTGGGAACTGACCGGCACACGCTATCTGTTCGGGTTGGCCGCGCAGGACTTCGTCAACGTCCTGAATACACAGCTTGATGCCGGCCGAAGCCGCATCCGCGCACATACGCCGTTCGTCCTCGGCCAGACCGGACCCGGCGCTCCCATCACGCTCCAGACAAATGCCACCGGCCCATTTGCACTGCTGGAATTCACCGGCGCTTTGCCCAGGGCGAAGCTCTACTCCAAGTGGGAAGTCCTGCCCGACACGACCAACGCCCTCGCTCGGCTCGCCGCGAAGGACTTCGATCCCACCGCGAGCGTGGTGCTTGCGAGCAAGCCCGGCATTGAACCGGCCGCGGGTGATCCGGGAACGGTGAAGATCGATTCCTACTCCCCTCGTCGCATCGTCCTCAGCGCGGATTCCAAGACCCCCGCCGTCCTCCTGCTGAACGACCATTTCGATCCGAACTGGAAGGCGACCGTCGACGGACAGTCCGTCGAGATACTCAGGGCGAACCATCTCATGCGCGGCATCGCGTTGAAGCCCGGGACGCACACGGTCGAGTTCGCCCTCAAGCCCAACAGCACGCCGCTCTACGTCACCTTGTCGGCCCAGGCCCTCGGTTTGATTCTGCTCGGCGTTCTTGTCTTCGCGCCGTCAAAGCGTGAGGAGGAGAGTCGCGCCGTCTCCGCCAAGCCCGCGCCCGGCAAAGCGAGATGAGCCACCAGACCTACTACCGCGACAACGAGGCCTACGCGCAGCACCTCGCGGCGTGGGATGGAAACCTCTACGCGAAATACGCGGACACTCTCCGTCCGGCGAAACCCGGGGGCCGCGCGCTCGACGTCGGCTGCGGCGTCGGACAGGTCGTCACACGCTTGGCCGAAGCCGGCTTTGAAGCGCATGGCGTCGATGTCTCCGCGCCGAACATCGAACGCGCCGGCAAGGTCTCGGACCATTGCCAGCTCTACGACGGACGCCGCCTGCCGTTTCCCGACCGCCACTTCGCCAGCGCGGGCGCGCTCAACGTGCTGGAGCATGTGGACGAGCCGGAGGCCTTCATCGCCGAGCTGGTCCGCGTGGTCGAAGTCGGTGGCCGCGTCGTGCTTTCCAGTCCTAACTTCCTGCGTTGCCTCGGGTTGAAGGATTACCATCCGAAGATGCGCGGAGTCGGAAACAAGTGGCGCAACTTCCGTCGTCTCCGCGAGAAGTCGGCGCAGATGAAGACCGCGCCGGATTCGGTCCGCTTCGACAAGATGAAGCCGATCGTCCGCGAGAAGTTCCAGCCGGACGACGATGCCATCGTGGCCACGAACCCGGTGGAGATGCGCTTCTTCCTCGAACGCGCCGGCTGCCGCGTGGAATCGGTCTCCTGCTGTGACCGCTACGTGAACGGGCTCGTCGACTTCGCCCTGAACATCGGCCCGTGGCGTTTCGGGATGTTCAACGCCTTCCTCGTGGCCACGCGGATCCGCTGATGGAACCGGGCTTCTCCGCCCGGCGGGAGCGGTTGGAATTCTTCTGAAGACTTGGCTTCGGATCCGTCCCTGAATCCCGATCTGCTGCGTCGTTGGAGGGACTTCTGGCCGTGCGGGGCCGCCCGGCCTACAGGCTCAGAGGAGCTTGATCTGTCCGTTGTCGTTTACCAACGACTCGGCCAATCCCTCGGCGCGCGCGCGCCGGCGTTCCATGATGTGTTTGTCCACGGACGGATCGTAGGGCACCGGATAGTTGCCGTCGTAGCAGGCCATGCAGAATGAATCACGCCCCAGGCCCGTGGCCTTGACCATGCCGTCCTGCGAGAGGTAGCCGAGCGAGTCAGCGTTCAGATACTTGCGGATCTCGTCGATGGTGTTGTTCGCCGCCATCAGCTTGGACCGGTCCGGGAAATCGATGCCGTAGACGCACGGGTTCATGTGCGGCGGGCAGCTGACGAGCACGTGGACCTCCTTCGCGCCGGCTTCCTTCAGGCTGTTGACGCGGGTGCGGCTGGTGGTGCCGCGGACGATGGAATCGTCGATGATGATAACGCGTTTCCCCTTCACCAGCTCGCCTATGAGGTTGAGCTTCACCTTCACGTTGAAGTCGCGGATGAGCTGCGAGGGCTGGAGGAAGGAACGTCCGACGTAGTGGTTGCGGACGAAGGCCATCTCGAACGGCAGGCCGCTCTCCAGCGAGTAGCCCAGGGCGGCGCTGTTGCCGCTGTCGGGCACGGGCACGACGAGGTCCGCCTCGATGGGATACTCGCGCGCCAGCTGGCGGCCCATCTCGACGCGGACCTTGTAGACGTTGCGGTTCGCGATGTTGCTGTCGGGCCGGGCGAAGTAGACGTATTCGAATATGCAGAACGAACGGCGCTTCTGTTCGGGGAAAGCCTGAATGCTGCGGAGGCCGTCCTTCGTGATGATGACGATCTCGCCGGGCTCGATGTCGCGGACGAACTTGGCGCCGATCAGGTCGAAGGCGCACGTCTCGCTGGAGAGCACCCAGGCGTCGCCGACCTTGCCTAGGGAAAGCGGGCGGAACCCATTGGGATCACGCACGCCGATGATCTCGGTCTCCGTCATGATCACGAGGGAGAACGCGCCTTCGATCCGGCGGATGGCGTTGACGAGGTTGTTCCCGCCGGAAGCCGCGTCGGGCTGGGCGAGAAGGTGGAGGATGATCTCGGAATCGACCGTCGTCTGGAAGATGGAGCCGCGGAGTTCGAGCTCTTCGCGGAGCTGGGACGCATTGGTCAGGTTGCCGTTGTGGGCCACGGCGATCTGGCCACGGGCGCAGTCAACGGTCAGCGGCTGGGCATTGCCGATGTTCGAGGAACCGGTCGTGGAATAGCGCGTATGGCCGACACCCATCGGGCCGACGAGTCGATGCAGCACATTGCCGTCGAAGATCTGGGGGACGAGGCCCATGCCCTTGTGGACATAGAATTTCCGGCCGTCGCAGGTGACGACGCCGGCGCTTTCCTGACCCCGATGCTGCAGGGCGTAGAGACCGTAGTAAGTCAGCTCGGCGGCGTTGGGGTGGCCGAAAATGCCGAAGACGCCGCAATAGTGCTTGGGGTAGTGCTGCATGGAGTCGGTGTGTGCGCCGAAGCGCCGCGAAATAGCAGCAACGCGCTTCCGCCGAAGCAAGCTTCAATGCCTGCCGGCTTTCCAGCCGGAATAGCGAAGGCCGAAGGGCAAGATCCGAAAAGACGAACCTATTCGGTCTTCAGGCTTTCTTCCGCCTTGGAGCCTGTCTTCAAACAAGAAAAGATGGATGCACGGCTGCGGAATGGGACGAAGTCGCGGGCGGTAGGGCGCAGGCTCCGGCCAAGCCGCCTCTCGGCCTTCTCCGAACAAGGCCAGC
>JAYTUE010000277.1:0-3316 GCA_043744715.1 Verrucomicrobiota bacterium
GGCGAGTGGGTGTTGCGTCGCGCCCCTCGTGCAGGAGCACCTACTGGCCGCGCGAGGACGCGCGGCCTACGATGGCTCGGCGGGAGCCTTCGCCCTACCTGCCGCGTTTCCGGCAAATGATCACTTCAACACCGGCGCCACGAAGGGCAATCCGTGCGCGTCGGCCACGGCACGGTGGGTGACGTGGCCGCCCATGACGTTGATTCCTCCGAGAAGCGCGGGCTGGCGTTGGGCTGCTTCGGTCAGGCCGAGATCCGCGAGCTGTTCCACAAAGCGATAGGTCGAGTTCGTCAGGGCCTGCGTGGCCGTGCGGGCATAGGCGCCGGGCATGTTCGCCACGCAGTAGTGCGTCACACCTTCCTCCACGTAGACCGGATCGTCGTGCGTCGTCGGACGGGACGTGTCCGCACAACCGCCCTGGTCGATGGCGATGTCCACCAGCACGCTCCCGGGCCGCATGCGCCTGAGCATGTCGCGGTGGATCAGTTTGGGAGCCTTGGCTCCGGGCACGAGCACCGCGCCGATGAGCAGGTCGACATCGGGCAGCAGGTCCATGAGGTGGGCTTCGCTGGAGTAAAGCGTGTGGGCCGTGTGGAGCGTGATGTCGAGGAAGCGCATCCTCTCGATGTCGACTTCGAGGATGGTGACGTCCGCTCCGAGTCCCTGGGCCATGCGGGCCGCGTTGACGCCCGAGACTCCGCCGCCAAGCACGACGACTTTCCCTGGAAGCACGCCCGGCACACCGCCCAGCAGGGTGCCGCTGCCGCCGAAATGTTTCGCAAGGAAGTAGCCGCCCACCAGCACGCTCATGCGCCCGGCGATCTCGCTCATCGGTTCCAGCAACGGCAGCCGGCGGTTCACCTCGATCGTTTCGTAGGCGATGCCGGTGACGCCGGACTTCACCAGAGCGTCGGTCAACGGCCGGCTCGCGGCGAGGTGCAGGTAGGTGAAGAGGATCTGGCCCGGACGGAGGAGGTCGAACTCCGCCGGCAGCGGTTCCTTGACCTTCACGATCATGTCGGCCTTGTCGAAGACGGCCCTGTGCTCCGCGACCATCTCGCACCCGGCGTGTTCGTAATCGGCATCGGGATAACCGGCGCCGATGCCGGCACCGCGCTCGACGACGACATGGTGGCCACGCCGGATGAGCTGGTAGGCCGCCGAGGGCAACAGGGCGACGCGGAATTCCTTGATCTTGATTTCGCGGGGGACGCCGATGGTCATGGTGTTAGTGGAAGAGGATTGGGAGCGGGACGCAAGCGACAGCAACAGGGGAGCCCCGTCGATGAAGGCCTTCAAGATTCGTTTAATCCGCCGACGTGGGACTTAGGGCGCCGGAGCCCATGGCCAAAAGAATCGCACTCGCTTTGCGACACGGTCCAGGGCCAGCCTGATCGCACTTCCATGGAAGATCCGACTGTCAGCCCACCCGCCGCCGCCAGTGACATGCTGCGCTTCGAACGCGAGCTGCTGGCCGACGGAGTTTTCCCCATCGCCGGGGTCGACGAAGCCGGGCGGGGCCCCCTTGCCGGACCGGTCGTGGCCGCTGCGGTGGTGTTCCCGGAGAGGTGGCTGCGGGAAGGCCTGCCGGAACCGCTCCGCCGAATCAATGACTCAAAACAGCTTTCCGCAGGACTCCGCGAGGAACTGTGCGGCCTCCTGACAGGACATCCCGAGATCGTCTTCGCCATCTCCGAAGCCGACCCGGCCCACATCGACCGGATCAACATCCTGCAAGCGACGCACTGGGCGATGAACGAGGCCCTGCAGAAGCTTTCCCGCGTCCCCCAGCATGCCCTCGTCGACGGGCTGCGCGTGAAGTCGCTGAAGTATCCGCAGACACCGCTGGTGAAGGGCGACTCGCGCAGCTACTCCATCGCTGCGGCCAGCATCCTCGCCAAGGTGACGCGGGACCGGCAGATGGTCCGGCTGGACGCCGACTTCCCCGGCTACGGGTTCGCCGAGCACAAGGGCTACCCGACCAAGGCGCATCTCGACGCGTTGAGACGGCTCGGACCCACGCCGGTGCACCGGCGGAGCTTCGCGCCGCTCAAAGGGGAACAGCTCGGCCTGCTATGAGCCTGTGGTCGCGGCTGCTCTTTTGGCGCAAGCCGGACGACACGCCGGAGCATCTCAGACGCGGAGCTCTCGGCGAAATGGCCGCGAAGAGGCATCTCCAGCAGCTCGGCTTGAAGTTCCTCGCCGCCAACGTCCGCACGCGGCGGGGTGAACTCGACCTCGTTTTCCGCGAGGTCGACTGCCTCGTCTTCATCGAGGTGAAGACGCGTTCCAGCGAAGAGTGGTCCCGGCCGGCTCGGGCCGTGGATTCGTCCAAGCGCACCAAGCTTTCCCGCGCCGCGTTCGACTACCTGCGGATGCTGGAAGATCCCAATGTGAAGTTCCGCTTCGACATCGTGGAAGTGCTCCTGAAGAACGGGGAGGTGAACGAGATCCGGCACCTGCCGAACGCGTTCAACCTGACGCGCGGGCCGGTGCGACGGCGGTGATCGCCCTCCTTATGCTGAGCGGAAATCCAAAAGCAGAACGGCGGCTCCGTTTCCGGAGCCGCCGTAGTCTAAACTTTTCTTGAGCCTAGTTACAGCCCCTTGGCGATGATGAGCGAGAGCAGGTCGCCGACGCGGTTGCTGTAGCCCCACTCGTTGTCATACCAGCTCACGAGCTTGAAGAACTTCGGGTTGAGCTCGATGCCGGAGCCGGCGTCGAAGATCGAGGAGGCCTTGCAGTGGATGAAGTCGGAGGACGCGACCTCGTCGGTCGTGAATTCGAGGATGCCCTTGAGATAGGTCTCGCTGGCCTTCTTCATCGCGGCGGAGATCTCGGCGTAGCTGGTTTCCTTCACGGTCTTCACGGTGAGGTCCACGACGGAGACAGTCGGAGTGGGCACGCGGAAGGACATGCCGGTGAGCTTGCCCTTGACCTCGGGAAGCACGAGCGCGGTGGCCTTGGCGGCGCCGGTCGTGGACGGGATGATGTTGATCGCGGCGGAACGGCCACCCTTCCAGTCCTTCTTCGACGGGCCGTCCACGGTCTTCTGCGTGGCGGTGTAGGAATGGATGGTGGTCATCAGGCCTTCCTCGACGCCGAAGCCTTCCTTGAGGAGGACGTGGACGAGCGGGGCCAAGCAGTTGGTGGTGCAGCTCGCGTTGGAAATGATGTGGTGCTTCGCGGCGTCGTATTTGTCGTGGTTCACACCCATCACGATGGTGATGTCCTCGCCCTTGGCCGGGGCGGAGATGATGACCTTCTTGGCGCCGGCGGTGATGTGGCCCTTGGCCTTCTCGGCTTCGGTGAAGAG
>JAYTUE010000278.1:0-13014 GCA_043744715.1 Verrucomicrobiota bacterium
TCGCGCCAGGCCGAGTGGACGTGGTTGGCGTTGTTCTGCGTGTTGTCGTATTCGAGCACGAAGGTCGGGCCTTGGATCCGGTAATAGTGCGGCTGGCCCATCTCAAGTCCGCCGGCCCAGCCGAAGGTGATTTTTTCCATGCCGGCCGCGGCGATCTTTGAGAGGTCCTTGTTGGCGATCTCGGGGCGGGTGCGGTTGACGTATTCGCGGATGAGGTCGAGGACGAGGCGCTGCTGTTCGGCGTTCAACTGCGAGTAGGCCACGCCGACTTCCTTGAGGGCGGCGACCTTCTTCTCGGCCAGGGTGATGATGTCGGCCGGGGCCTTCGTGTCGAAGACGGCCTTCTTCCGCAGATCCTCGTTGAGCGATTTCACCAGGGAGCGCGCCATGTCCTCTTCGGCGGCAAGGACGCGCAGTCCCTTCTGCGGCCCGGTGCGGATCTCGGCCGGGTTTGTGCCCATGAATGTGGGCGAGCCGGAGATTTCATGGCCGTTGGCGATGGTGAAGTTGGCCGCGAAGTGATGGCCTTCCCAGCGCCAGCCCCAGGTGTTGGTTTCGCCGGGTTTGCCGAAGACCGTGACGAAGTAGAGCTCGGGTTCGCGCGGGAAACGCCGGCTCGGCCCCTCCATCTCCTGGAGGATCAGCTCAAGGCTCATGATGGTGGCTGCCTTGACGTAGCCCCGCGTGCTGAGGCTGGAGGCGAGCAACGCATGGGCGAGCGACTTCTGCGCGCCGTTCATGTTCGTCAAAGGAAGTCCGTTCCGTTCCTTCGGGACGAAGTGCCAGTTCTTCCGTTCCTCGCTCGTGAGTTCATACGTCGCCTTCTTCTTCTGATCGGGGGTGAGCGAGTTGAGGAAGTTGTTGGCGGCGTCCGCCATCTCGCCGCCTGGGCCGTGGGCGGAAGCCGTCCGGGCCAGCAGGGAAATGGCGAATGCGAGCGTGAGAAGCAGTTTGGAGCGCATGTCCAAGGATTCGAGGATTTGCCCACGTCGTGCAACGAAATCCTTGGCGTGGGTCGGTGGCTGAATACCTTCACGCGATGCGTTTGTTGTTCATCGGCGATGTCGTGGGCGAACCCGGCCGTCGTGCCGTCCGTCTGCTGCTGCCCAGGCTGAAGAAGGAAATGGGCATCCACGCCGTCGTGGCCAACGGTGAAAATTCCGCCGGCGGTTCGGGCATCACCAACGCGACCGCGGCCGAGCTTTTCGCCGCAGGCATCGACGCGATCACCTGCGGAGACCACCTGTGGGACCAGAAGGATGTCGTGTCGTTGATGGAAAAGGAGCGGCGCTTTGTCCGGCCCGCCAACTACCCGCCCGGCGTTCCCGGCCAAGGCAGCACGGTGGTCGACATCCCGGGCTTCGGGCCACTCGGTGTGATGAACCTCCAGGGACGCACGTTCATGGCAGCGCTGGAGAATCCGTTCCTGGCCGCGAAGGTTGAACTGGAGAAACTGCGGGGCATCACCCCGCGCATCGTGGTCGACATGCACGCCGAGGCGACGTCGGAAAAGATCTGCATGGGCCGGATGCTCGACGGCCAGGTGAGCCTCGTCGTCGGCACCCACACCCATGTGCAGACGGCGGACGAACAGATCTTCCCCGGTGGCACGGCGTTCCTGTGCGACGCCGGCTTCACGGGTCCGCACGAGAGCTGCCTCGGCCGGGAGTTTGCGCCGGCGATCGAACGTTTTCTCACCAATTCGCCGAGACGCCTGGAGGTCGCTTCCGGCCGGATTCTGCTCCAGGGCGTCATCGTCGACATCGATGATGTGTCCGGCAAGGCGCTGGCCATCCGACGCGTTTCCGAGCCGCTGCCCGAGGCTCCCAAGGCCTGACACATGCCCGCGAAATCACAGTGGGACTTCGGCGACCTCTTCGACCAGCCGTCCAAGCGGGAGAAGCCGCCTGAAGCGAAGCCTGCTTCGCGGATGGAAGAAAAGCCGAAGGCTCCGGTTCTCGTCGCTCCACCAAGGCAGATCCTCACGGTCGGTGAATTGAACGGGCAGGTGAAGCGCCTGCTCGAACGGCAAGTCGGCCGGGTCTGGGTCCGGGGCGAGATCACCAACTTCCGCGCGCAGTCGTCGGGCCATTTCTACTTCACGTTGAAGGACGCCGCGTCGCAGATCGGCTGTGTGCTGTTCCGCGGTGAACGTGTGGCGAACCGCGAGGCGCTGGCCGATGGGAAAAGCGTTTTGCTCGAAGGCGATCTCACCGTCTACGAGCCGCGCGGCCAGTATCAGCTCCGGGTCTGCGGCGTGGAGCTGGAGGGTTTGGGCGCGCTTCAGGCCGCGTTCGAGAGGCTCAAGCAGCTCCTGTTGGCGGAAGGATTGTTCGCTGCGGAACGCAAGCGGAGCATCCCAGCCCTCCCGCAGAGGATTGGCCTGGTCACGTCACCGACCGGAGCGGCCATTCGCGACGTGCTCCACGTCCTGCAGCGTCGCGGAGCCGCGTTTGAAATCGTCTTCGCGCCGGTGCGTGTGCAGGGCGAGGGTGCCGCCGGGGAAATCGCCCAAGCGGTGCGCGATCTGAACCGTCTTTCGGCCAGCGGCGTTCCGTTGGACGTGATCCTGCTGACGCGGGGCGGTGGAAGTCTGGAGGATCTGTGGGCGTTCAACGAGGAGGCGGTGGCGCGCGCGGTCTTCGAATCGGCCGTGCCGGTGATTTCAGCCGTGGGCCATGAGATCGATTTCAGCATCTCCGACTTTGTGGCGGACTTTCGCGCGGCGACGCCCAGCGCCGCCGCGGAGATCCTGAGCGAGGGCTGGTTCAGCAGCCGGGAACGGGTGGCGGGCTTGGCGGACGAGCTGTCCGCACGCATGGCCCGTGAAGTGGAGCGGCGTTTTGCGGCATTCGATTCGTTGGCCGCACGGCTGGCGCGGGTGCACCCGCGGAGGCGCATCGAGGAACGCGGCCAACGGCTCGACGATCTTGGCGAAGCGCTGAACCGGGCGGCGCGCGTCCGTCTGCGGGAGCGCATGGGCGCGGCGCGTGGATTGATCGACCGGGTGGCCCGCCTGAAGCCCTCCAACTACATTCAAAAACGCCGGGACATGGTGGATCAGCTCGCCCGTGAACTGCCTGCCCTGGCCCGAGAGCATTTCCGTCGGAACCACGAACGGCTCCACTCGGCGCGAGACCGCCTGCGCCTGCTCTCGCCGAACGAGATTCTGAAGCGCGGATACTCGATCACCTTCGACGCCGGGTCGGGGGAAGTGGTCCGTTCGGCTAGGGACGTGACGACCGGGTCGTTGCTTAGGACAAGGCTGATAGACGGGGATGTCTCAAGCCGCGCAGGCTGACGTCGCCTTGATGGCCGGGGACTAGGAATGGCCCGGAGTGGCAGCAAGCGGCGGAAACGAAAACCCCGCTTCTTCATTGCTGAGGAAACGGGGTTGAAATGGAGCGAGCGAAGAGATTCGAACTCTCGACATTCACCTTGGCAAGGTGACGCTCTACCGGGCTGAGCTACGCTCGCGAAACGCGTGGGAAATAGCTAAGGCAATCCGGTTTCTTTGCAAGACCTGTTTTCATTTTCCTGCGCCCGCCATGGGCAGAAGCCAGACGCGGACGGGAGCCGTGAATCCCCTGGGCACCAATTGCACCGGGCTGGCCGCAAGCAGCCGGGTTCCCAGGTGGTTTCTCAACGTCGGCCGGCTGAAGACCTCGTCCGAGATCGCGACCTCGCCGCCGCGCGAGCAGTCGACCAGCCGTGCGGCCAGGTTGATGCTCGTGCCGAAGTAGTCGAGGCGCTCGTTGGCGTTGACCGCGAGACAGCGTCCGGCATGGAGGCCGGCCTTCAGGATGAGCCGTTCGCTCTCCGGATGGGTGCCGTTCGCCTTGTCGATGCCCGCGAACATGGCCTCCAAGGCGTTGAAGGCGTCGGCAACGTTGCTGAAGACGGCCATGACCGCATCGCCGATGGTCTTCACGATGCCGCCGTGATGCTGCCCGATCGCGTCGCGCAGGATGGAGAAATGATCGCGCACCCGCGCGTAGGCCCGCGCGTCGCCCAGCGAAAGATACATGGCGGTGGAGCCGCGCAGGTCCGTGAAGAGGATGACCTGCTCGCCGACGACCACCTGCTCGTCGGGCGATATGACTTCGGCCGCGAAGTGCTCGCGGAAGACTTGCCAGTTGGTCGCGGTCGCGGCGGTGAGGATGTCGTCGTCCCACGCGATCTGCTCCAGCGAAACCTGCACGGGAAACGGGTTCGGGTTGCGGAGAATCGACTTTTCGCCCGTCGCCCGCTCTTCCACGGCGAAGCCTTCCTTGCCGGCGAGGATCAAGAGCGCCGAGGTGGAGGTTTCGCCCGTGATGGGGAACGGCTGCCGGACCTGCGGTGATCTGAGGCGAAGCCCGACCAAACCAGCCGGCCAATGAACGGCGCGTTCTTCGTTCGGTGCCAGCAGCCATTGGGCGACGATGTGGGGTTTGCCGCCCGGACCCGCGAGGCAGAAGGTTTGGTCCGCGATCTTCTTCACGCCCGGATGGACCGAGAACTTGAGTTCGACGGACTTGTCCAACTCGCCGTCGTAGTTGATGCCGCAGACATCGCAGTGGGCTTCGCGCCGCAGTGAGCTGAGGCTGGCCGTTTGCGGTTGCCGGCTGGAGCGGCAGTTCGGGCAAAGCACCTCCCAGCGGAATTGCAGCAAACCATGGTGGGTCGCCAAAAGCAGGGTGCGAAGCGTTTCCCAGTAGTCTTCCCGCCAGAGCCGGGCCAGGGCCTTGGGGCGGATATGGGTCAGCTCCACGTCCGGGGTCTGCGCGAGCCAGGTGCGGAAACGTTCCAGGACCGGAGGCGACGAAAGTTCCCGCGCCAGGCCGACCATACGATCTCCGAACACTCCCTCGTTCAGGGGAGTCGCCGGAAGTTTCGGCAGGATGGGAATGGGTGCTCCGCCGAGATGGGCGCGGACGTGGGCGACGGCCTTCGCCATGGCCTGGGCCGCACGCGGCGCGATGATGGTCCTGGTGACAACGGCTCCAAATACGTTCCGGGGAGTCAGGATGGAATAGGCTCGAAGCCGCGTCCCAGCGTCCGCCGTGACGTCGAACTCGATCCCCACCACGCCTTCCGCCAAGGGGCCGGAGAGAAACTCGCGACGCACCCGGTAGAACTCGTCCTGCACCCATTCGAAGGGCCATTCACGCCACTTGAACAATTGGCCCGCGATGCGGGCCGAGCCAAAGGCGGCCGTCCCGCCCTCTGGAAGCGGATCGGTGGTGTAGGCGACGTCGGGCAGGCCGAGCGAGCGATTCAGCCAATCGGTCTTGGAGAAGATCCTCCAGACCTTTTCCCGTGGGAAAGGCAGGTCGAAGACGGCTTCGGTGGTGACCGGTGATGGCATTTCTCGGCTCAGTGTCGATGCCGCAAACAGTCGATTCGGCCGGCGAATCCGGATCCGCGATCCGCTTCCGGTCAGCGTCCCATCAGGTGCTCCAGCACGAGTTGGTCGAGGTCCTGGTAGTTCCTCGCCGCGATCAGGGCATTGGCCTGCTTCTCCGGATACGTTTGGGCTTTTTCGAGGAGGTGCAGGAAGGTCTTCCGCGAGTTGTCGAGATGGGAAACCATTTGTTCCGGCCGGGTCGTGCGGAACGGATGCACGTCGAAGCAGATGAACTCGCCGTTCCTGCCGTAGCCGGTGCGTTCCAGCGTGCGGACCTGGTTGAAGGCGACGCGAAGGTTGGCCGAGCCAAAAGGTTTGTCCTGGTCGAACTTCAGGCCGTTCTGGTCGTTGAGATGGAGCGACCAGAGTTTACCGAAGCGCATGGCGAACTCGATCTCATCCGACGGGTCCAGCCCGGCCAGGATCGCGTGGGCGGACTCGATGAGACAGCCGACTCTTTTCGGGTCGCGGGTGAGCTGCGCGATGGCCAGGGCATGGCCGATGGTCGGGATGTAGGCGTGGTCCATCGGCTCGTTCGGCTTGGGTTCGATGCAGAGCCGGGCCTTCTTGTCGTGGGCCAGCATGGCGTCGAGCGCTTCCACCAGGTAGTCCACGCAACGGCCGGCGTCCTTCGATTCGCGGATGTAGCTGCCTTCGCGGGCCAGCCAGAGGACGATCAAGTCCGTGCCGAGGATATTGGCGATGTCGATCGTGCGCCGGGAGCGGTCGATGGCGTATTGGCGGTCCTTCTTCGAGTTGGAAGTGTATCCGCCGTCGACCGTCTGGGGCGCAAACCAAAGCCGGGGCGCGACCATCTCCGCCGCGATGCCTTCGCCGTCGAGACGCTTCTTCAGCGCCTTCGCCTCCTTGAGGATCTGCGCCTCGGACTTGGAGTCGATGTCGGGCACGGCGTCGTCGTCGTGGAACATCATGGCGTCGAAGCCGAGCTTCTTCAGTGCGGCCAGGCGCCAGTCGAAGGATTCCGACGGGCGTGTTTCAGGGCCGTAGGGATCGCGGCCTTCGCTGAAGTTCCAGGGGCCGGCACAGAAGCGGTATTGGGATTTCTTGGGCATCGGAGTGGGCGCAGCCTAGTGAGAGCCGCAAGGTTGGGGGAAGAGGAAATCGTCGACTTGAACGAACTCGC
Organism: Verrucomicrobiota bacterium; assembly: GCA_043744715.1. GTDB lineage: Bacteria > Verrucomicrobiota > Verrucomicrobiia > Limisphaerales > CANJSG01 > CANJSG01. The sequence goes on from JAYTUE010000278.1 coordinate 6,534, forward strand.
GGTTCACGGGGAAATTCCTTCACCAGTTGACCGTGCGGCGGTAGCTTCCGGGCAACCGTCGCAAGCTGTAACAACCACTATGTCCACCACCTACTGGCAGAAGCGCATGGAGATACCGGGCCGCGTTTCCTTCTCCGAGGGCAACGGCGACATGCCGCGGATCGAGATCAAGACACCGCACAGCAACGGGGAGATCTACCTGAACGGCGCGACCGTCACCCACTTCCAGCGCAACGGCGAACCACCCATCCTTTTCCTCAGCCAGTTCAGCCGATGGGCGGCCGGACAGCCGATCCGGGGCGGCGTGCCGATCTGTTTCCCGTGGTTCGGTGCCCGCGAAGGCGCGCCGCAGCATGGGTTCGCCCGCACGACGACCTGGGACCTGAAGGAGATCACGCAGACGGCCGACGGCGGCGTCAGCGTGCGGTTGGGCCTGCCGGAATCCGCCGATGCGTCGCTCTACCCCCCGTTCACGGCGGACTACGTCGTGACCTTCGACAAGCAGCTGACGCTGGAACTGCTGATCAAGAACACGTCCCCCGACCAGGACTTCAGCTTCGAGAACTGCCTGCACACCTACTTCACAGTCGGCGACATCAACGCCGTCTCCCTCACCGGACTCAAGGGGGCGAGCTTCCTCGACAAGGTGGACAATTTCTCCCGCAAGGTGGAGACGTCGCAGAACCTGAAGATCAACCAGGAGATGGACCGGATCTATGTCGACACCGGCTCGACCGTCGAAATCCACGACTCGAAGCTCCAACGCCGGATCGTGGTCGAGAAGGAAGGAGCCCAATCGACGGTCGTCTGGAATCCGTGGGAGGCCAAAGCGCAGCAGATGCCGGACTTCGGCAACGAGGAGTATCCCCACATGGTCTGCGTCGAATCCGGCAACGTGTCCGACAACCGGCTCGTGCTGCCCGCCGGTAAGACCGCCTTGCTCAAGGTCGTGATCGACTGCCTGCCGTTGTGATGGGCGGTTAACTCAGATGTTAGGCGCATCTGGCCATACGCAATCATGCGGAACATTCTCCCGATACTTCCCATCATGGCTTTGCTGATAGGCTGCCAAAAGCAGCAGCCATCTGCGACGGCGGGATCTACCAACATGACGCCTGAACACTTCGCAGAGTTGTTCAAGAAAGAAAAAAGCAAGGCAGATTCTTGGTTTGCAGCGTTAGACGCTGCAAAGCCATCGGCATCTCGTGTTGCAGAGTTTGTGCGCCTCTTCCCAGCGGCAGAGGTTAATTACCGATATTTCACCAGCACCGGTGAGCCGGGATTCGACGTCGGAGTAGATTTGCACGAGCGCTACGAGTTGACGATGCAATTGCCAGTGCGCCTTGACCCAGAGGGTCACACGGTTGTCGGTTACGGTGAGCCGAAGTTTTACCTGGTTGAAGCAGCTAGCCAGAAGGGGCGAACGACTTTCTATAATCCTGCAGGAGGACGTGGCTTCGGTTCAGCAGACTGGCAAAAGATTGTCGAAAGTGGTGGAGACTTCGCCGCCATTGGCTACGCAATGACTACGAATCGGCCAGTGGCCGGTTTCAGGGACCGAAAGGTTCAGCCATGAACCGATACGATTCTAACCGTGCGCTTCAGTGCCTCTGAGGTTAGTCAAGAGGGTGGTGATTGGTCCGGCAGCAGGTGATTTGTGATGGGGGATCGGTCGCGCGGGCGGCAGCGGTTCGGTTCCACCACCTGCGCTGGATCCGCTATTGAGAAACTTTCTTCCGGGAATGGCCCAACAGCCACTTGTAGAAGTCGGGGTTGACGTAAGTCTGCGTCCATGAATCGTGCTGGGCCTCGGGATAGACGGTAAGCTTCACATCGGTGGCTCCGATCTTCTGGAGCGCTTCCACCATTTCCTCCGACTGCTTGAGCGGCACCGTCGGGTCCTTCGCTCCGTGAAACACCCAGACGGGAAGCGCCTTCAGAGCGGCCACCTTTTCCGGTGACCGCAGGCGCATCCGCAGCGGGTTGCCTCCACCGCAAATCGGAGCAGCGGCCGCGAAACGTTCGGGTGCCGTGGCCATGAGGGACCAGGTGCCGTAACCGCCCATGCTCAGGCCGGTCAGGTAGACGCGATCCCGGTCGACGGAAAACTTGGAGGACACTTCTTCGAGCAGACCCAGCAACGATTCGTCGTTCCAGTTTTCGCCGGAGGCGCACTGCGGCGAGATGACGATGAACGGAAAGTCCTTCATCGTCGGGGCGACCTTGGGCGGTCCATGCACGGCGACCTTCTGGACGTTGGTCCCGCGTTCACCCGAGCCGTGGAGGAAAAGGATCAGCGGCCACTTCTTGCTCGAACCCTCCTTGTATCCCTCGGGCAGATGGATGAGGTAGTCGAGCTTGACCGTCTTGGTGATGGAGACCGCGTAGGAGCCGGTGGACTGCGTTCCTTCCGCGAGAAGGGCAGGGGATAAAGCGAGGCCGGCCAGCAGGATGGAAGCGCTTAGAAACTGTTTCGTCAGGTTCATGGATTGGACTTGGGTTGATCGGGGATGCGGCGGGAGCTTTTCGGAAACGGCGGCAGCCAGCGAGGCTTTTGATTGGCGGATGACCAGAAGCACCGTCTCCAGTCCGGCGAATACAAACAGGACGAGGACTGCGGCTGCGGGTCGGGGAAAGCTGGTGGGCCCTGCAGGATTTGAACCTGCGACCAAGGGATTATGAGTCCCCTGCTCTAACCGCTGAGCTAAGGGCCCGTGAGCGGGCGCAATGGAACGAGCGCGGAAGGGGCGGGGCAAGCTTGGAGTTCAGGCGGCAGGAATTTTGAAGCCGGTTGAATGGATGAGCCGACGCTTGCTTTCCCATTCCCAGCTGCCAATTCTCGCGCCCTTATTTTTGGCAAAGCCGGTTCGCCGGCCCTTTTAGTCGTCATGAGCATTGAGAACGAGTTCAACCTAGAGTCGCTGTTCCAACCCGCATGGGTGAAGGAAGCGCCAAACCCCAACCGCTTCGCCCGTTACACCGGCGACGAAGGCGCCGAGCGCCCCCGTCGAGGAGGCGATCGTCCCTTCAGCCGTGGACCCGGCGGTCCCGGCGGAGGCGCCGGTGGCGGCAACCGCGGTCCCCGCAGCGATGGTCCCCGTCCGCCCCGGCGTGACGGTCCTCCCGGCGGCGGCCCCGGATCCGGTCCCCGTGGCGACCGTCCCGGGTTCCAGCGTCGTGACGGCGACCAGGCCGAGCGCCACGAGGCGCCGCCGCAGGTCGAGATCAACATCCAGATCATTCCTGAGGAGAACGGCATCGAGTCCCTTTCCCGGCAGATCAAGCTCACCGGCCGCGCGTATCCGCTCTTCGACATCGCCCAGCTGATCGTCCAGAAGCCGGAGCGCTACAGCTTCAAGATCGAGTCGCGCAAGAAGCCCGATGGAAGCCTCGCCCAGCCGATGTTCCGTTGCGCCCTCGACGACTCCCTGTGGCTGAACGAGGCCGAGGCCGTGAACCACGTCCTCACCAAGCACCTCGCCACCTTCTACCAGGTCGAGAAGACGCCGACGGATCCACCGAAGGGCGTCTACAAGCTGGTCGCCCAGTGCGGCGTCAGCGGCGTGGTGCTCGGTCCGCCGAACTACCACGACTACCAGAACCAGCTGCGCAAGCTCCACACCGAGCGCTTCAGCCGCATGCCGTTCGACATGTTCAAGTCGCGCGTCAAGATGGTGACCGACGAGGTCGTGGTTAAGAAGTGGATCGAAGACCAGAGCTTCAAGACGGAGTTCGTCGCGCTCAACCTCCCCGAAGCCGTGCGGCTCGCCTCTTTGGAGGATGTCCAGCAGCACTTCCGTGAAACCCACCAGGCCAACCTGATCACCCAGATCGACTCCGTGACCATCACGGGCGTCGAGGGCCGGGATGTGCGCCAGCCCCTGCTGGCGCGGGTGCTCCGCTTTACCTGGGAAGACCAGCGCCGGTTCCCGCTCCAGCTCGTCAACGTGCTCAGCGGCCAGCTCGCGTCCCGCGGCCTGCAGTTCTTCAAGGTCAACAAGACCGTCACCCACGTCGCCGTGGCCCGCCCGCACTTCCTTGATCTCGAGGCCAACCCTGTCTCGACCTCCATCAAGAAGATCATCGAGTTCATCAACGCGACGCCCAGGTGCAACCGCAAGCAGCTCGTCGAAACTCTCGCGCCGGCCCCGGCCGCCGCGCCTGTGGCCGCCCCCGCCGTCGAAGGCCAGCCGGCCCCGGCTGCCCCGGCTCCGGTTGAAATGACGGGCGCACAGTCGTCGCTCAATGCGGACCTGCATTGGCTCGTCCATCAGGGCCACGTCATAGAGTTCCACAACGGCATCCTGGAGACGGCCAAGAAGCCGCTTCCGAAACCCCAGCCCGCACCAAGGAAGAGGATCGAGCCCAGGCCCGCGCCGAGCGTGCCAGCCGAAGCCGCCGTTCCTGCGGCGGAGTCCGCTCCCGCCGCCACGGCGGAAGCAGCGCCGGTTGCCGAGGCCAAGGCTCCTCCTGTGGAAGCGGCTCCGAATCCGGAAGAGAAGCCCGCTTCACCGCAGGCCTGAGTTCATAATTCCATCCTCGAACACCTTCCCGGCTTCAGCGTCGGGAAGGTGTTTTTTTTACGAGGCATTCACCTCTCAAACGCGGGCGTTGACGGGGTTCCGATTCCAATCAAAGTGGAAGCATGAAAACGACGATCGATATTCCGGAGAAGCTGTTGGAGGAAGCTATGCGGTTTACCGGGGCCAAAACTAAGCGGGAGGCCGTCGTCACCGCCGTCGAGCGGTTCAACAAGCTGAAGCGTCTGGAAAAGCTGAACGCCCGTGTGCGCGGACAGTTCCTTGATTTCATGTCGCAGGACGAACTTGCGAAACTGCGGGCCGCAGACCTTCCGAAAACCGGCAAATGATCCTGGTCGACACATCCAGTTGGATCGAATACCTGCGTGGAACCGAGTCCGAAGCCGGGGACAGGGTGGAGGTGCTCGTCCTCAGCGGCGAGGCTGCCTGGTGCGACATGACCCTGGTGGAACTATGGCACGGAGCCCGGGGTGCGAAGGAGAAGAAGGAGTTGGCCGAGATGGAGAAGGAGATCGACCGGGTGTCCGTCGACGCTGGAGTGTGGAGATTGGCCGCACAGCTGGCGCTGAAAAGCCGTGAAAAGGGCCTCACGGTTCCTCTGAGCGACATCATCATCGCCGCTTGCGCCGTCCGGAACGGTTTGAAGTTGGAGCATGTCGACAGTCATTTCGACAAGCTGCTCCCCGTCGCCCGGGCGCTTTGACGCCTAGGTGGTGGACATTCTATTTGGGTTCAAGCCGCCTTCCGTCCTAACCTGCGTGACCGTTTTCCTAAGATGAAAGTCACCCTGAACTGGCTGAAGCAATACGTGGAGTTCAACTGGTCGCCCGAAGAGCTGACCGAGCGGCTGACCATGCTCGGGCTCGAGGTGGAGGGAGTGCGGAAGTTGTCCGGCGAGTTCGATGGGATCGTCGTCGCGCAGGTCGTCACCCGCGACAAGCATCCGAACGCCGACAAGCTTTCCGTCTGCCGCGTGAACGACGGCACCGGTGAACGCCAGATCGTCTGTGGCGCGCAGAACTTCAAGGCCGGCGACAAGATCCCGCTGATTCTTCCGGGCGCTTCGCTCCCGCCCAAGCCCGGCGACAAGGAGCCGTTCACCATCAAAGTGGGCAAGATCCGGAGCGTTGAATCCCACGGCATGATGTGCTCCCCGGACGAGCTCGGCATCGATCCCGAGGCCATCGGCCACAAAAAGGAGGACGGACTCCTCATTCTCCGCGACGACGCGGAGGTTGGTCAGCCGTTCGCCCAATACCTTGGCCGCAGTGGAAGCGACGTGGTCTATGACCTGGAGGTCACTCCGAACCGTCCCGATCTCAACAGCGTCATCGGCATCGCCCGCGAAATTTCCGCCATCACCGGCAACCCGGTGCGGATACCCGCTGCGACGATTCCGGCGGCGCAGATCGCCGGTGGGATCGACGAATTGGTTTCGGTGAAGATCGAGGCCGCTGATCTTTGCCCCCGCTACACCGCCCGCGTCATCAAGGGCGTCAAGGTCGGGCCAAGCCCTGATTGGCTGAGGTCGGTCCTGGAGAAGGTGGGCCTGCGGAGCATCAACAACGTCGTCGATGTGACAAACTATGTGATGCTGGAGACGGGCCAGCCGCTCCATGCCTTCGACTACCACCTCGTCGCCCAGGGCGCCGGCGGCAAGCCGGCCATCGTCATCCGCCGCGCGTCGGCGGGAGAGAAGTTCGTCACGCTCGACGGCAAGGAACACGTCCTGTCATCCGAGACCCTGCTGATCGCCGATGAACAGAAAGGCATCGCCCTGGCCGGAGTCATGGGAGGGCAGAATTCCGAGATCAAGGAGACCACGGCGGATGTGCTGCTGGAGAGCGCCTACTTCACCCCGGCGAACATCCGACGCACGAGCAAGACACTGGGGCTTCGCACGGATGCGAGCTATCGCTTCGAACGTGGAGCGGACATCG
>JAYTUE010000279.1:0-3294 GCA_043744715.1 Verrucomicrobiota bacterium
AAGCCGATGACCGTCGCGAGCGTGCCGCTCATCGGCAACTACCAGCTCCCGCCGATGGATTTCCTCCAGCACGCGGACATGACCGTGAAGCCCACGGACACGAAGGAAGAGCTGATGGCCAACGCGCAGTTGATGATGAACACCCTCGCGCAGTTCGACATCGCGGTGCAGATGGGCGACATCACCAAGGGGCCGACCATCACGCGTTACGAGCTGCATCCCGCGCCCGGCGTGAAGCTGGAGAAAATCACCGCGCTCTCGAACAACATCGCCGCCGCGCTCAAGGCCGAGCGCATCAACATCCTCGCGCCCGTTCCCGGGAAATCCTCCGTCGGCATCGAGGTCGCCAACGCCGTGAAGACCAAGGTCATCATGCGCGACCTGCTGGAATCCGATGAGTGGAACAATTCCAAAGCGCGCCTGCCCATCGCCCTCGGCAAGGACGTCTACGGCCACCCGATCATCGCCGACCTCGCGGACATGCCCCACATGCTCGTCGCCGGCAGCACGGGCTCGGGAAAATCCGTCTGCATCAACGCCATCATCGCGTCGCTCCTCTACCGCTTCGGTCCCGACCAGCTCCGCTTCGTCATGATCGATCCGAAGATCGTCGAGCTGCAGCAATACAACGCCCTGCCGCACCTCGTCGTCCCCGTCGTGACCGATCCCAAGAAGGTCGTGCTCGCGCTGCGCTGGGTGGTGAACGAGATGGAGAAGCGTTACCAGATCTTCGCCAAGGTCGGCGTCCGCAACATCAAGTCGTTCAACGAACGCCCCAAGAATCCGCCCCCGAAGCCGGTCGAACTCGAACTGCCGCTCACGAGCAAGAAGGAGAAGGTCGAGATCAGCTCCGAGGGATTTGCCGTGGAACTCGACGAGGAGATCGTCGTGCCGCGCGACGAGGACATCGTCATCCCCGAGAAGCTCTCCTGCATCGTCGTCATCATCGACGAGCTTGCCGATCTCATGCTCGTGGCGCCGGCCGACGTCGAGATGGCCATTGCCCGCATCACCCAGATGGCCCGCGCCGCCGGCATCCATTGCATCGTCGCCACGCAGCGCCCGTCCGTCGACGTCATCACCGGCGTCATCAAGGCGAACATCCCCGCGCGCATCGCCTTCCAGGTCGCCAGCCGCGTGGACTCGCGGACCATTCTCGACCAGATGGGCGCGGACAAACTCCTCGGCAAAGGCGACATGCTCTACCTGCCGCCCGGTTCCGCGAAGCTCACCCGCATCCAGGGCGTGCTCATCACCGACCAGGAACTGCAGAACGTCGTCGACCACATCGCCAAGCAGGGCAAGCCCAGCTACGAGGTGGAGATCCACAAGCAGCTCCAGAAGCCCGTCCGCGACCCCGACGCTTCCGGCGGAACGAGCGACGAGGACGAGGAACTCATCGAACAGTGCATCGAGGTCATCCGCAGTGAACAGAAGGCCAGCGTGTCCCTCCTGCAACGCCGCCTGAAGCTCGGCTACGGCCGTGCCGCGCGCATCATGGATGAACTGGAAGACCGCGGCATCGTCGGCCCCAGCAAGGGCGCCGAACCCCGCGACATCCTGATCGACCTCGACGGCGGCGGCCACGACGGCGGCGGCCAGCACGGCGTCTGAGGCTCCCGTTTCGTCCCCAGTCTTTTGCGAACCAAGGCGCTTGGTTCTCCGCTTAATGCTGGGTTCATCTGCGGACCGCGAGTGCTGCCAGCCCCGGCCAGCGCCTCAGGAAGCGGAGGGACGGATGCTATTTGGTCTGATCGTTCTTGCGGAAGATCATCACGTGCTGCCAGGGCAACATGCGGAGGGTTTCGTCGAACTTCAGCGGGTGAGGCGCGAGTTCCTTCTTCACCTGTTCCTCGGTCATCTTGTGGAGTTCCTTGATCGGGACGGCGCGGTCTTCGCCGCGATATTCCACAAGCACGAGGCGGCCGCCGGGCTTCAGCGAACGCGCGAGTCCGGCCATCATCTCGAAGGGGAATTCCATCTCGTGGTAGACGTCGACGATGAGGATCGTGTCCACCGAGGCGGCGGGGAGCCCGGGGTCCGATTCGGTCCCGAGCACGGGGCGGATGTTGCGGATGCCGGCCTGCGCGGCCTTGTTCGTGAGGATGTCGAGCATCTCTTGCTGGATGTCGGTGGCGAAGGCGATGCCGTTGGTGCCGACCGCGCGCGCAATCAGCCGGGTGTAGTAGCCGGAGCCAGCGCCGATGTCGGCCACGGCTTCGCCCGGACGGAACTTCAGCGCCTTCATGAGCAGGTCCGACCTTTCCTCCTCCTGGCGTTCGTTGCGTTCGAGCCAGGATGCGCCGTGATAGGTCATGAACTTGGCGATCTCGCGTCCGAAGTAGAACTTGCCGACTCCGTCGCGGGTGGCCACGCCTGTCCGGTAGAAATTGGTCGCGGACGGGGCGGTTTCGGCCGCGCGGACGGTGGTGGAAAGCCCGGCGGCCAAGGCGAGGAGAATGACGGCGAGCTTCAGGGCGGACGGAAGACGGCGGTGCATGGGGTGAAACTGCGTCCGGACCGGGCGGGTTTCAAATCCCATCTGGACAACCCATAGTGGGGGCGGCAGTTTCATTCCCAATGATGCGGTTTGTCCTGAAAACATTGCCTCTTGTGGCGCTGGCGCTGGTGGTGGCCGGCTGTTCGTCCATCACCAACCTGACCCCTTCCCAGCTTCCCCGGAACGCCAACGGCCTCTACCAGATCGAGGCCGAGTGGCAGACCCGCGAGCAGAGCCTCGTCCCCGGCTCGCTCACGCCGCATGTCATGGTCGGCTCCGAGCTGTATCCGATGCGCGCCGTGCCGATGATCGAAGGGCGTTACGAAGCCTTCGTGCCGATGCCCCCTGGGCAGAATATGCTCCGCTACCAGTTCAAGTTCGACTTCAACAACTACCGGATGAACGTCCAGCGGCCCAACAGCTACATGTCGCCCGGCTACCGGCTTCAGGTCGTCGAAAAATTCTGACGGCCCGGGCTGCTAGCAGCCTGTCGGACTTGGGCACGCAGAAATGTGCAACGAGTTTGAAACCAATGGGTCGGGCCTGGGTTCCAAGGGCATGGCCGCTCGTTTTGTGAATCTGGACCGCCAGACGCCCATGTTGCTCCCCTGTGATCTGCGTGACTGGCTGCCCGCCGACCACATCGTGCATCTCATCCTCGAAGCGGTTGAGGCCATCCCCACCGCGCACTTCCGCGCGCGTTGACTCAAATTAAATGACACCCAAGGGGATGGGCTGAGTTGGGGGAAAAGGGGTCGTTGACTCATGGAAAAAAGACACCTGGAAAATGGTGT
>JAYTUE010000280.1:0-12959 GCA_043744715.1 Verrucomicrobiota bacterium
AGCCGAAAGGCGGGCCAACCGATTTGGTCATTCGGTTTTCCTTTGGCCTTCGGGGCTTCGGCCTTCGGGCTTGGATCGGACAACAAAAAGGCCGCCGGAAACTCCGGCGGCCTTCTTCGTTTGGACACGCCCGAGTTTACAGGACGGGCTTCTCCTTGATCACGCCGGCCTTGACCAGCTTGTGCAGCTTGGGGCCGATGACCACGGAGCAATACGGGTTCTTGTTCGCGTTCAGGTTGTAGTAGTTCTGGTGGTAGTCCTCCGCCTTGTAGAACTGCTTCAGCGCCACCACTTCGGTCACGATGGGATTCTTGAAGTCCTTCAGCGCTTCCTTGATCGACTTCTCGGCCGCAGCCTTCTGAGCCTCGTTCGCGAACATGATGGTCGAACGATACTGCGGCCCGGAGTCGCCGCCCTGGCGGTTCTTGGTCGTCGGATCGTGCGCGGCCCAGAAGACCTTCAACACGGCGTCGAGAGTGATGATCTTGGGATCAAACTCCACTTGGATCACCTCCGCATGACCGGTGTCCCCGTTGCTGATCTGATCGTAGGTCGGATTGGCGACATGGCCGCCAGCATAGCCGGACTCCACCGATTTGACGCCTTCGAGCCGTTGATAGACGGCTTCGACACACCAGAAACAGCCGCCTCCAAGGACGATCTTTTCGGTGGCGGCGGAGACGGGTTTGGAATCTTTCATGGGTTTGGATTCGGCCGCAGACGACACGATGGCGGTCGCAAGGCAGAGGACGAGAGCGGAAAGGAATTTCATGGTGAAAGATGCGACCCGAGATACAGGCAACCGTTCGAGAAGACCCGTGGCCGTTCGCATTCACGGGGAACCTGCCGGTATGTTTCGCTACGTCAAGTTTGCCCGCGTGGCCCGCTTACGGAGCTCTCACTCGATAGAACGCCGCGGGATTGGTGGTGACTGGGTCCTCGAAGCGAAGAACTCCATTCGACCAACTTCCAACGCCAAGCGAACTCCACGCCTTCCAATCGAGGGTCCTCTCCAGAACCGGAGGATTTCCCCGCGATCCGGAAACCTCCAAGAGGATCGCTTGGTTCGATCTCTCAATCCAACTGATCCGCCCGGGAGACAGAAAACTGCCCGCAAATGCCATCTCGCTGACGGCCCCGAATCCGACCGCCGTGGTAAACCCGGAGAGCGGCTGCACATCCATCCGCCAGCGCTCGAGAAACAGCTTATAGCCATGGCCGGCTGCCAGGACGGAGATCGGCAAATCGGCGGACCCTGCGCTGGCGGCGATGCCCCCCGCGTCACCCGGTGGAGGCGACGCGTAAACCTCGGTTCCGGACAGGGCATCGCAGATGCGGATCACCGCAGCGTCAGCCGACTCCCCGGGCTTGTCCCAAACGATCCTAAACGTCGCATTGGATCCGCTGAAACCGGCGCCCGGAAGATCCGAGACGTGGAGCGGATCGGGAAACGGGCGGTTGGTGACTGACGCAAAGACGAACTGGGTGGAAGTAGGGGCGTAGACCTCAAATCTGTAATCACCGTTGGGAAACTGATTCTCGAACTCCTGCGAATCCACTCCGGTCCACCGCAACGAATAGGCCGGTCCAGAGCCGGCGGATTGAACGAGGCGCGTGTGCTCCGAGGTCGGTCGCACGAGAACCGAACCAGTGTAGTCAGTCCCATGGCCAAAGTCAGCCTCGGCTCGAAACGCAAATCCTGCCGGAACCGAGGAGAACAGTTCGTTGGTCCCCGATTGGGTCCAACTTCGGCTGAACATGACAGACAGCCTTGGGTTTTCCGCAGCTACGCCCGCTGAGCCGACGACGAAGTCCCCGTCCTTATCCAGGTCCAACGGCAGGCCGCTGCCGACCGCCGCGAACCCTCGTTCATCAAGTCCCCAGGCAATTCGTTCACCGGCAGAAAATCCCTGCTTGCGCCAAGCCCGCAGGGTTCGCCGATCATAGGACCACTCGACCGAAACCTCGCTGAGTCGAGTGTTTGGTGAAACCGTCGTCACCAACCACGTCAACTGCTGCTGAGGCCGCATTTCCTCGCTGAAAGAATATTCGACCACGCCGTGGACGGGAAACCCAACAGCCCCTAGCGACGGGTTTGACGAATTAAGCGTCGGAAACGTTTGCGTCTGAACACGCGCTGGGAACGCCAATGCTAGCAGCAAAGCATGGATTGAAAAGAGCCTCCCGATGCCCGAGCCAAAAGCACCAGGAAAACGAATTAGCGGATGTAGCACGATCCCCCGCCATCCGGTATCATCGAATCGTTGGGACGGGTTTATGCACGAGGGAAAACGAGTGATGGCTTCGTTCTCAGGCCCCTGTCGAAAAAATGCCATTGCCATTGAATAGCCCATTAAGTGGGGGATGACAAAAAGTTTCACCTACAGCCTAGTGATTAGGCTGAAGCCTCCGTTCGACATTGAACAAGAAAACAAACGGATTGTCCGACTCAATAATTCCGCGAGTGTTTCCATTTGAGCCTCCGATGCGCCAACCGCCAAGAACCCGTGATCCCGCCACGTTTTTCCGCCGCCTCGGCGGCGTGTTCCCAGTAGTCTTCGGTGCCTTTCTATTCTTGGCGCTGGATCTGGGAGCCGCAGCCTTGCTGGTTGGAGGTTCGCCGGATCAAGGCTCGCTTGTGTCACCGTTCTCCCCGGTCGATTTCCGATTCGGAGAACCGATGCTACGGAAGCAGGGAATCGTTTGGTTCGCCTATCCCAGCGCGACCAATCTCACCAATTGGGACTACCGATGGAGCCCGGACCAACTGACTTTGACGGCCGCAGCCGTCTACTCGTTTCCGCCCAATTCCCTGGTCACCTGGTTTCTGGATCTGGACGACTTCGGCACTCTGTATTTCGACGCCCCGCTTGCCGAGGGTTATCGGGGCAGTTTCCGCACCGGCCCGATGGAACCGGACGGCACCCTCACGGGTCTTCGTGCGGCGATCACCCGCCATCGCCGGTTCTCCCAAACGGCGGATTCGGGACCCACGATATCGGCGGTTGGTTCACATTTCCTGGGTGCCCGCGTCCGCGCTCCGCAGGGCAGTGTATCCATCTTTCCGTCGCTCACCCCGCCGGGTGCAGGCGGCCGCGACCTTTCGACGGTCGGATACGGCGGCGATGATTTTTCCTATCGGTCGCCTGGAGCATCCTTCGAGGAGTTCCATGCAATTGCAGGCCAAGGCGTCTACCGGATCGACACGCTGATCAGGGGCACCAATTTCCCGCTCTCTGCCAGCTTGGATTCTACGTCGTTCCCGCCTGCGCCAGTGTTCACCGACATGCCGACGATGAAGACGGTGAACGTCTATTCCGCTTTGGCCATACGGTTCGACGGGGGAGGATCCGTTGATGATTTCGTCCAGATATTGATTTCCAGACATGGGTCGGGCGCATTTGTCTACGGCTCGCCCTACCTCGACGCTACGGGTGCGCTCAACGGTTCGTCGAACGCGGTGGTCCTGGCGCCGGGGACGCTGGACGCCTGCGCAGAATACGATGTGTCCCTTGCGAGATGGACCATGACACGGAACACCACAGGGATCCATTCGCTGGTCTCGATGACGGGATCGGAAACCATCGCACTTATGACAACAGCCGGCTGCAACAACCCCCAGTTGGCTGTTCCGGAATTCGCAAGCGGGCAATTCTCGCTGGTCGCCACGTCCAAGAACGCTGGCTCGTATATATTGGAAAGATCCCCCGACCTGACGACCTGGTCCCAGGTATCCACGAACTCGCCGGCCACCTCGGCCACGCTTCACGACGCGGTGGCCACCAACTCGTCCATGTTCTACCGCGTGCTTATACGGGAGTGATAGGCCATGGCATTACCAATCCCGAAAGCGCGTTTCCGATGGTCGTCTGTCTCCGCTCAGGCCGGTCGGAGGAATCTGCGCTGCGTCCTCCTCGCGTGGATCCTCTTTATGGCAATCCTCTGGCACCCGGTTTCCGCACTGGCCCAGCCCAGCCTGGCCTGGGTCTCACCGCCCGACCTGGCCATTGGCGTCCCTTCGGCCCCGTCGATTGACTTCCATTTCAGTTCGCCGATGCAGTCGATCCAAGCGGTCATAGTGCAGGTCGCCTCTGGACAGCCCTACACAGAAAGCAGCCTCTCCTACCGTTGGAGTGCCGACGGGCGAACACTCGGTGTCCAGAGTCCGACAAGCTTTCCACCGGGCAGCACCGTCCTGTGGGCGATCGATGAAAAGGGTTTTGCCGAACAGGGACACGGTGCCCCGCTCGACAAGGACTACGGCGGGGTTTTTATCGTCTCCACCAACGGGATCATCAGGACTCCCCCGCTTGTGACCCTGCGGAAGACGGCCCATCACCTCCTCGGAGCGGGAGGGGTGCCGGTGCCTTTGCAAACCAACGGATTTGCCCTGGACGCGCGAATGGCCGCAGCTCCTTCGAATCAAACTGTGGCAGTCCAACTGGCTGATCCACTCGATCGACGCACAGCTCTTTTCTCAACATTCGACGACGCGACCAACTACGTGGCGGAAGTGTTCTTCAATTCTGAAGCCCTGCTGAGGACGGCTTTTCCACCAGGACCATATGCTTGCAAGATCCACACCGGCTATTCGGACGACAACGTCGACATGGACTTCCCGGACATCCCGTTTCCAGCGGCGCCACGCATCTTGAACTACAGCCAGACGGCGGGGATTGATCCCGAAAAGCCATTTGTTTTGCAGGCGGCGTGGAACGGAAGCCTGTCAAACTACGCGACGATCCGTGTAACCGATCATCTCTCCGGTTCGAATCTCTTCTCCACTCCGCCGATGGGTGACCCGACAGCGCTCAACGGTTTGTCAAACATGGTGACTTTGCCCGCCCAACTGCTCCAACCGGGGCGGCAATACGATCTGGAAATGGAGCTCTGGTCCGTGACGACCAACAATTCCGCAGCCGCGGCAGTCCAAACTTGGATCGGCTCCTCGACGACAACCCGGTTGGTGACACGCTTCCCTTTGTTCCTAATCGCCGAGTGGACTCGATCAGGTCCGGCGACGATGACAATGGTCGTGGAATCGGAACCGGGCGCCACCTACGTGCTCGAGCGTTCGATCGACTTGGCGAGTTGGAATCCAATGGCCACCAACACGGCCACGTCCGCGTCGGTGATATTCCCCGTGGCGACTTCGGACACTCCGTCCGGATTTTTCCGGGTAGGCAGACGATAGGCAGCGATCGCCATCATCGGACCGTAACTTCGGGAACAATTCCGATATCCCGTCAGTTCGCCTATCGGACCTGGCCCTTCGGAGGATTCGGAGCCGGTGCCGGCTGGTTGATCACGGCGGCCAGCCACTCCCAGCTCTGCTTCTCCGGAAAACCTTCACCGACTTTTTGGCGGAGGAACTGGCGGAGCGGCTCGATCAGGCGGATGGCCGTATCGATGGCCGGACTGCTGCCGCCCTGGTAGGCGCCGATGTTGATGAGGTCCTCGTTCTTCTTGAACGTGGCCAAGAGGTCGCGGGCCCGCCCGGTGATCTCCTGCTGGTCGGATGTCGTGAGATCCCGGACGAGACGGCTGACGGAAGCGAGCACGTCGATGGCCGGATAATGGTTCTGATGCGCCAGCTCTCGGGAGAGCACGATGTGGCCGTCCAAGATGGAACGGACGGTGTCGGCGATGGGATCGTTCATGTCGTCGCCTTCGACCAGCACGGTGTAGAGCGCGGTGATGGAGCCGGTCTCGCCGTTGCCGGCGCGTTCGAGCAGCTGCGGGAGCAGGGAAAAGACCGAGGGCGTGTAGCCGCGCGTCGCCGGAGGTTCGCCGACGGCGAGTCCGATCTCGCGCTGCGCCATGGCGAAGCGCGTCACCGAATCCATCATCAGGAGGACGTTCTGCCCGGCATCACGGAAATACTCGGCGATGGCCGTGGCCAGGAACGCGCCTTTCAGACGGGCGATGGCCGGCTGGTTCGACGTGGCGACGACGACGACGGATTTGCGCCGGCCGGCTTCGTCGAGATCCTTCTCCAGGAACTCGCGCACTTCACGGCCGCGTTCCCCGATCAGCGCGATGACGTTCACATCCGCCTCGGCCTTGCTGGCGATCATGCCGAGAAGCGTGGACTTGCCGACGCCGGAACCGGCGAAAATGCCGAGACGCTGGCCGCGCCCACAGGGGGTGAACGTGTCCATCGCCTTGATGCCCGTCCGGAAAAACTTGTCGATCCGCTGGCGCTTGAGCGGATGCGGCGGCTGGGTGACCAGCGGCGCGGTGCGGTCGCACTGGAGCGGGCCCAGATCGTCGAGGGGGTTGCCGAGCCCGTCGATCACCCGCCCCTTGAGCGCATCTCCCACGGGAACACGGAGCGCGCTGCCCAGAGCCACGACCTCGCTGCCGGGATGGATGCCGTGGAGCTCGCCCAGCGGCATGAGGAGGACGTGGTTGTTCCGGAAGCCGACGACTTCGGCGAGCGTGGTCGAGTCATGCCGCCCGGACTCGATGCGGCAGATCTCGCCCACGGAGCAGAGCGGGCCTTCGGATTCGATGACGAGCCCGATGAGCTGCACCACGCGGCCGTGCTGCCGGACGACGCGCGTTTCCTGGACGCGGCGGCGAAGGGATTCGAGCCGGGACACGGACACGGGGCTGGAGCGTTCTATCATGCGTCGGGAAGAAGGCTGTTGCGGAGGAGTTCCATCTTGGTCTCGCGGCGGGCGTCGATCACGCCGAAGCGCGTCTGGACGATGCAGCCGCCGCGGCTCACGTCGGGGGCGGCGTGGAAATGGACGAGGCTGCCGTTGAACTGGCCGGTGGCCAGCTGGGAACCGGAGCGTTGGAGCAGTTCGAGGTCGGCGGCGCTGAGGCGCACGTGGAATTCGGCGGATTCCTCCACCTGCATGAGCGCGTCCTTCACCACCCCGGCGACCATCTCGGGCGTGATGGGAAGATCGGCCACAAGCTTCTGGGCGATGTCGAGGGCCAGCGATGTGACCGCCTGCTCGGCATCGCGCATGACCTGGCCGACGGCTTGGCGGAGGGGCGTGACCACCCCGTCGAGAAGCTGCTGCATCTCGGCCCGCTGCTGGATGAGCTGTTCGCCCAGCTGGCGTTCGCCTTCCTGCCGGCCTTCTTCGCGGGCATCGCGGATCCGCTGTTCCATCTCGGGCGAAGTGGCTTGGCTTGGGGAATGGGCCGTTGAAGGAGAAGAAAAGCCGTCGATCTCCTGGACGAGGACGCCCGATGAGAGCGGGCGGATGGCGCGAAAATTCTTCCCGAGACGGATGACCTCACGCAGTGGCATCGCCGCCTCCACCCAGATCGATTTCGCCGTCGGCCTCCAGGCGGCGGACCACGTCGATGATCCGGCTCTGCGCGCCTTCGATGTCGCGCATCTTGAGCGGGCCGAGGAAACCGATTTCCTCGTTGACCGTTTCTGCGGCGCGCTTGGACAGGCACGAGAGCAGCGCCGTCTTGAGCTTGTCGCTGGATGTCTTGAGGGCGACGGCGAGGTCGCGCATCTCGGCTTCGCGGAGAATCTTCTGGATCGAGGCCGGATCCAGCAGGACAAGGTCCTCGAAGGTGAACATCTTCTGCCGGATGGACGCCCCGAGCTCCGGGTTGCGTTCCTCCAGGGCGACGAGCAGCGCCTTGCTCAGGTTCTTGTCCATGGCGTTGAGGACCTCGGCCGTGGTCTTGACCCCGCCGGTCTGGCTCATGGGTTTCACCGGTCTTCCGCCGAGACGCAGGTTGATGACGTCCACAATTTTTTCGACGACCTCCACGGGGGTCGGGGCGAGCATGGCGAGCCGTTCGATGACGACGTCCCGCTGGTCGCCGCGCAGCTGTGAGATGACGGCGCCCATTTTCTCCGGCTTAAGATAGCTGATCAGGAGGGCGATGGTCTGGGGCTGCTCGTTCTTGATCAGGTTGACGAGCTGCTTGGAGTCCATGTCGACGATGCCCCGCATGGCACCGACCGGCGTCCTCGTGGGCGCGACCCGGCCGATGACGTCGGACGCCTTGTAGAGGCCAACGGACTTCTCCAACGCGCCCCGGGTGTAATCGACCCCGCCCAGCACGGAGGTGCTGGCCTCGACGGCGACGCTCGTGAACTCCTTGAGGATCTCCTTCTGGTTGTCCTCGGTCAGCATCTTGATCTTCGACATCTCGCAGCTGACGGCCACGAGTTCGTTGTCCTCGAGCTCCTTCATGATCCCGGCCGCGGCCTCGGGCCCGAGGATGATGAGGAGGGCGGCAAGCTTCTGCACCTTCGACATCTTGGAGACGTCGGGCACGATTTGTTCGGCTTCAGCGGGGGCGGCCATTTTACTTCTGCTCCGGAGCGTGCTCGTTGTTTCCCCGTCCCAACCAGGCGCGGACCGCCTGCGTCATGTTGGCCGGGTTCTCCTTGATGAGGCGGTTCAGGACATCGACGGTCACGACCTCGTCCTTCTTCTTCTGCCTACTTCCAAATCCGTCGGACCCGACCCCGTCCGGAATCAGGTCGCCCACGGCGACGCCGATCGGAAGATCGTCCGCCTTGGTCTTCTTGAGGGTGCGGAAGAAAATCGCGCCCAGCACCAGCGCGATGCCGGGGTAAATGAACTTCTGGACCGTCTCCATCATGAACTGGGTGCGCTCCTCCTTTTCAAGTTTCTGGGCGATCTCGATGGCGGGGGCATCGTTGAAAGGGGTTTCCTCCAGCACCACGCCGTCATCGGTCGTGCCGATGGCGTTGGAGACGATCTGACGGAGCCTCTTGAGTTCCTCCGGCTGGCGCGGCTCGGCCTTGCGGTCCTTACCCGTGCCGGTGAACCGCTGTGCGATGAAGACGGCTGCCGTGACCTTTTTCACCGCGCCTGCGGCCTGGAGAATGGTGCTGGTGGACTTGTTGATCTCATACTTCTTCGTCGCCACCTTCTTCTTGGTGTTGGACGTGTTCAGGTTGGCCCCTCCGACGTTGTTCGTGTCACCCGGAGTGGAATTCGCCACGACGCCGGCGGGCGCGATGCCGGGCTGCGACGTGGAGGTGGTCGTGTTCTCGTCGGTGGAGTTGTCCTCGCGGATGACCTGGCCTTCGGGATCGAACTTCTCCTCCACGCGGTTGATGGAATCCCAGTTGTGCTCGGCCGTGACGCGCACGACGGCCTGCCCCGCCCCGAGGACGGCGGCGAGCATGCCCTCCGCCTTCTTCGTGAGGTATTGCTCGACGGTGCGGCGGGCGGCGAACTGGCTGTTGGAAAGGCCGGCAACGGAATTGTCGTCCTGGTTTTCGGAAAGGACGTTCCCCCGCTGGTCGACGACCGACACGGAATTGGCCGACAGGCCTTCGACGGCGTTGGCCACGAGGAAGCGGATGGAGTTCACCGCCGAGGACGGCAGGTCGCCGCTGCCGCGCACCTTGATGAAGACGGAGGCGGTGGGCTTGCGCTGCTGGTCGATGAGCAGGCGGTTTTCGAGGAGGACGATCTGCACCCGCGAGGACTCGATCTGTTCCAGCTGGCCGATGGTGCGGGCGAGTTCGCCTTCGACCGCGCGCTTGAAGTTCAGGCGCTGGGCGAAGTCCGAGATGCCGAAGTTCGCCTTGTCGAAGAGTTCATAGCCGCTGCCACCCTGGGCCTGGGGAAGCCCCTTGGCCGCGAGCTGCATCCTCATCTGGTGAACGCGGTCGGCGGGGATGGAGATGCTTCCGCCGGCCTTGATCTGGTAGGGGATCTTGGCCTCGTCGAGCGCGGCCACGATCTTTCCGGCCTCGGCGTCGTCGAGACGTCCGTAGAGGAGGGAGAAGTCCTGCCGGCCCGAGAACCACGCGAGCGTGGAGAGCCCGGCGACCACGACGACCCCCGCCAGCACGATGCTGATGCGCTGGTTGATCCCGATCTGTTTCCAGATGACCGCCAGCTGGCGGCCGAATTGCGAAAGATTGTTCATCGCTTACACCTGCATCCGCATGAGTTCCTGATACGACTCCAAGAGCTTGTTCCGGACCTCCACCATGAGCTGGAAGGAGACGCTGGCTTCCTCAGAGGCGATCATCGCCTGGTGGAGCGGCACGTCCTTTCCGGCAAGGAGGGCGTTGACCGTCGCGCTGGACTGGGCCTGCTTGGCCGCGACGTCCTTCACGAGTCCGCCCAGGACGTTCTCGAAGGACGTGACGCCGGAACCGCCCGCGCCCTGGATGTGGCCCGAGGCAGGCCGGGAAAGCTGCTGCATCACCGACTCCGGGATGCGGTCGAGGGTGCCCTGGCCCGCGGCGTCGATCGCGCGTTGGAGCGCGGGGTTGCCGGCGGCAATTCCCTGCATTCCCGGCGGCGTCTGACGGATGAGCGAGATCGGGTCCATCGTGGTTCAGGTGGTCAACGCTTGCCGATGGAAAGGGTCTGCATGGCCAGCGATCTCGCCGATTTCACGACGGCGAGGTTCGCCTCGAACGAGCGGGACGACGCGATGAGGTCGACCATCTCCTCGTGGATGTTGATGTTCGGCATCGCCACCATGCCCCGCGTATCGGCATCGGGATGGCCGGGACGGTAGACAAGGATCGGCGGCCGCTTGTCGGTGGTGATCGTGGGGATCTGCACCGTGGCTCCGCCCTCGATCTGGGAGTCGAGCACCGTCTGGAAAACGACCTGCTGCCGTTTGTAGGGCAAACCGTCGGGGCCCCTGGTGACCTGCGCGTTGGAGATGTTCTGCGAAACCACGTCCATGCGGATCCGTTCGGCGTTCAGCGCCGACGACGTGCTTTGGATGCCTGGAATGAGGTTCAACATGGAAATCAGCCCCTGCCTGTGATGGCGAGGCGCATGCGCATCAGGTTGCCGGTGATCATCTGCGCCTCCATGGCGTGCTCCACGGAGTTCTGGTTCAGTTTCAGGAGTTCGCTTTCAAGGATGACCGTGTTGCCGTCCTGGCGGCTGGACCGGGCCAGCTCGTCGACGGCCAGCCTGGGCTGGGCGGTTTTGAGGGCGGAAACGTCGCCGGAACCGATGGCCTGCTTGAGCTGCGCCTCGAACGACGGCGAGACATCCATCCGGCGGTAGCCGGGCGTCTCGACATTGGCCAGGTTGCCGGCGATCGCCTCCTGCCTCAGGGCAGTCGCATCCAGCAGCCGCTTGGCCGCGATGTAGTTCGTTCCGCTGAACAGTCCTTCAACCATAGAGAATCCATTGGCTGACCTAGCAGTGCCGATGCCACTGGGCCTATCTGGCCAGAATCCGGGGTTTCCGGTGGATACGGCCAAAGCGGGAGTGGCAAATCTTGCCAGTCCCGATCCGGCGGTAGGCAAGCTTGTCCAAGAGCGTCGCCTTGCTCCAAAGCACAAAATCGCGGCCTATCCTCATCGTTCCCCCTCGGCCCATCGCCGGCCTGAAAGGCATCGCGAAAGACCACATTGATGCTTCCCCTTTGAACCGGCTCTCCTGATTCTGCGCGGCTCATGGTTCCGAGTCTTGAACAGCGACTCGCCGCTCGGACGCGGCCGGAGCAAAAACCCAGAATGTATCAACGCTGGGAGGAGCTGCTATTCCTGCATTGGTCCTGCGATCCCAGCTGCATCCAGCACCTGATTCCTGACGGCCTGACGCTGGACCTGCACGACGGCAAGGCCTGGGTCGGGGTCGTTCCCTTCCTCATGCGGGGCGTCCGCTTCCGCGGGCTTCCCGCCGTGCCCGGCATCTCCAATTTCTACGAGATCAACCTCAGGACCTACGTCCACGACGCGCAGGGCCGGCCAGGAGTGTGGTTCCTTTCCCTCGACACCGACAGCCGGCTGGCCGCGTGGCTCGGAAGAAGCCTGTTCGGGCTCAACTATTTCTCGGCCGAGATCAAGTTTGAGCGCACGGGCACCAAGATCACCTGGCATGCTGCGCGTCGCGGGGAGAAATATCAGGAGAAGATGGGCTACCGCATCCGGGAGGAGCTTCCCCGGGCCCAGCCGGGGTCTATCGAATTCTTCCTCCTGGAACGCTACCACTACTTCGCGGTGAAAAGCGGACGTCTCCAGATCGGGCAGGTCCACCATCAACCCTACCCTCTGGCCATGGCGGACGTCGGGCATTGGTATCAGGGGCCGATGGTCTGGAACGGCATCCCGCAGTTCGCCAAGCCCCCCGACCACATGATCTGCAGTTCCGGCGTGGACGTGGCTATCTTCAAGGCACGGCCGGTGTGATGGATTGAAGAACGGTTGGGAGAAGACTGGGACAACGCGTGATAGGCTGCATAAAGTTGCTCGCCAAACTGGGCAAACCCCTCTATCTCAGGACCAAAGAGAAATCAATCGTTTGCCGTCCTGCGTGATAGGCTGCACCTGGGCGCAACCGAATAACGTGTTAGGCCGCATGACATCCTCGACCACATCTTCACCTCGTCTGCGGACAGCCGCGAAGATTCTCCGGCGCGGCGGTGTGTGTCTGGCCGTCATTGGCGTTTTCATTTTTCTGGTGCGACCGCAAGGCGAGAGCGAGGGCGATGACCGACCGATTATTGCTGCGATGTATGCAGTCGGTTTTCTTATCGCGGGCGGGGTCGCAGGTTTTATCGGCACTGTTTTTCACCCATGCATCATCAGACGACAATGCGGCCTACCCATGAGCTGCTGCGAACCCGGCGGGGGCGTCGCGGTTGCAATCGTTGCGTCCCGTGCGCCGGGTCGCTCTAGCTCTGGGTCTTTAGGCGCTTCCTCGCGTCCCGTGTTTCGGCGTGCCTTGTCGAGTAGTCTCCAGTAGTTTCACGCCATGTCTGCTCTCGCCCGCATCACGCACGATCCAGCCGTCATGGGCGGCAAGCCTTGCATTCGCGGCCTTCGCGTCACGGTCGGCACCATCGTCGGCCTCGTTGCAGCGGGCCGTTCTCGCGACGAGATTCTTCGGTCGTATCCCTACCTTACAGCCGACGACATCCGCGAGGCGCTGTCTTACGCCGCTTGGCGTGTCGAGGAGCTTGAGGTGCCTTTGGCAGTCGCGTGAGGCTTCTCCTCGACATGAATCTGT